>CAMTYI010000043.1:0-52399 GCA_947085925.1 uncultured Gammaproteobacteria bacterium | reverse complement strand
TGAGGGCGCAATGCCTTACGGTGATTACGGCCCCTTATGCCGTTTCCGCCATTCCAAATGTACAGATTACAATGAACGATGGCTTAGTTGTAAACCATGCGCTATCGCATATCAATTCATGTACATCCCACCATTCACATGCAATGTCTCGCCGGTAATGTACGAAGCGGAGGGCGATGCCAGAAAGGCCACCGCCGCCGCAATATCCTCGACACGGCCCAAACGAGTCAGCGGAATTTGCTGCAATAATGCCATTTTCTGATCCTCCGGTAAGGCGCGCGTCATATCGGTATCGATAAAGCCGGGGGCTACGACGTTGACGGTGATGTTGCGCGCCGCCGCCTCACGTGCCAGTGCCTTGCTAAAGCCAATGATCCCCGCCTTGGCAGCGGCATAGTTGGTCTGACCAGCATTGCCAGTACACCCCACCACTGACGCAATGCTGATGATGCGCCCCTTGCGTGCCTTCATCATGGCCCGCAAACAGGCCTTGGAAAGGCGGTAAACAGACGTGAGATTGGTGTTAATGATGCTATCCCACTCATCGTCCTTCATGCGAATCAGCAAGTTATCGCGCGTGACACCCGCGTTGTTGACCAATATCCCCGGCGCACCGAAATCCTGCTCGATCTTTTCCAGCGCGGCGTCAATAGACACCTGATTGGTGACATCCAGCACCAACCCAACACCCTTTAGCTCACTATCCGCCAGATATTTTGAAATTTTTTCTGCGGCATCAAGCGAAGTTGCTGTGCCTATCACCACGGCACCCTGGCGCCCCAGCTCCAGCGCTATCGCGCGCCCAATTCCGCGGCTTGCGCCGGTCACGAGAGCTATTTCGTTATTCAAAGACATTTAAACCCCATCCACTAAGACAACTTGCGGGCGCAACGAGCAAACCTGAAGCGCCTCATCCAGCGTAACCGGATCGAACACCGGCAGCGCCGTCATGTCACGTTCAATGCGTTTGTTAAGCCCGACGAGTACTTTGCCGGGACCACATTCTACCAAATTTGTCACCCCAACGTCTGCCATGGCGCGAATAGTTTCCACCCAGCGCACCGGATTGTATAACTGCCTGACCAACGCATCGCGGATTTTATCCGCCTCGACACAAACAGCCACATCGGCATTGTTAATGACGGGTACTTCGGGTGTCTTCAATACAACCGTTTGCAGCAGCGCGGCAAGGCGCTCGGCGGCGGGCTTCATCAACAGGCAATGCGATGGTACGCTCACCGGCAGCAGAAGCGCGCGCTTGGCACCCGCCTGCTTGGCCAGATCAACAGCACGCGCCACCGCCGCCGCCGACCCTGCCACCACTACCTGACCGGGGGAATTGAAATTCACCGCCGCCACCACTTCAACCAATGACGCGCCGGGAGGGACCGACGCGCAGGGATGCGCTAGTGTCGCGGGAGGCACGATGCCGGGAGCGACCGCCGCATCCGCGCACACCTGGATCACCTGCGCATCCTCAAGGCCGAGAATCGCCGCCATCGCGCCCTCGCCCGTCGGCACGGCCTCCTGCATGTAGCGCCCACGCTCCGCAACGAGGCGCACGGCGTCGTTAAAATCCAGCGCACCGGCGCACACCAGCGCCGTGTACTCGCCCAGACTATGCCCCGCCATCATCATAGGCATGGCGCCCTGCCGGGCCTGCCAGACACGCCATACGGCAACCCCTGCGGCAAGCATGGCGGGTTGGGTTTTATGAGTCTGATTCAACTCGGTTTCCGGGCCAGACTGGACCATATCCCACAGATCATAACCCAGGACTTCCGAGGCTTGGCCAAAGGTCTGGCGCACCTCGGGATAGGCAACCGCCAACTCCGAGAGCATGCCCACAGATTGCGAACCTTGACCGGGAAAGACAAAAGCAAGCGACATCGACGAACCCTGTAACAGATTGATATTTTCGACAAAACACTACGAGATATCTTGTCCACGAAAAACACGAAACTCACGAAAACCATGGATTGCTTTAGCAATTCACTGGATAGGGGCGATATGCACCTGAATATTTTCGTGTTTTTCGTGAATAACCGAGTTTTTCAGGTTAATATTTAATCAATGCCGAGCCCCAGGTGAAACCTGCGCCAAAGGCCTCCAGCAATAGCGTATCACCACGTTGGATACGGCCATCCCGCACTGCGACATCAAGCGCGAGTGGCACCGAGGCCGCCGAGGTGTTGCCGTGCTCGCCCACGGTGACAACCACTCGTTCCATAGGCATTTTCAGCTTTTTAGCGGTGGCTTCGATAATACGAATATTCGCTTGGTGCGGCACCAGCCAATCCACGTCGGACTTTTCGAGCTGATTAGCCGCCAACGTCTCATCCACAATACGCCCCAGGGTATTCACGGCGACCTTGAAAACCTCGTTACCTTGCATCCTAACGTACTGACTGCCCTGTTGAATGTTTTCAAAACCTTGCGATATGCCGTAGGGGATGGTCAGCAGGTTTTCGTAGATGCCATCGGAATGTAAATGTGTCGACAGGATACCCGGCTCATCGCTGGCACCAAGCACCACCGCGCCAGCGCCATCGCCGAACAGCACGCAGGTGCCACGGTCCGTCCAGTCAACGACGCGCGACATGGTCTCCGCGCCCACCACCAACACATTGCGCGCGCTGCCGGAACGGATAAACTTGTCCGCAACACCCAAGGCATAGATGAAGCCGGTACAAGCGGCTTGAAGATCAAAAGCCGCCGGGCCGTGGATATCCAGACGTCGCTGGAGCAGGCAGGCAGTGCTGGGAAATATCCGATCCGGGGTAGTGGTTGCCACCACAATGAGATCAATATCGGAGGCCTGGATGCCCGCCGCCTCAATAGCGCGCCGCGCAGCAACTTCACTCATATCGCACGTGGTTTCACCGGGAGCCGCGATGTGGCGCTCGTGGATGCCGGTGCGCTCCACGATCCACTGATCCGTGGTATCGACGATCTTTTCAATGTCGGCGTTGGTCAATACCTTTTCAGGCAAGTAACCGCCGGTGCCGATGATGCGCGAATATTTCAACTTGCACGCCTCTCTGTCAGGAAGGATTCCAGTTGCTTTCTGATGCGTTGCGGCACGTCCTTTTTGACTTCGGTCACCGCCTCCTTGATGGCGTTGGCGAACGAAAATACATCTGCGCAACCATGGCTTTTAATGACGATCCCTTGCAATCCCACCAAACTCGCGCCGTTATACTGGCGAGGATCAATTTTGGCGCGAAACGCCTTCAATACCGGCATCGCCACCAATGCCACCGATCGGGTAAAGAGAGAACGCTTGAATTCCTGCTTCATGTAGTGGCTGATCATTTTCGCCACGCCTTCGCTGGTTTTCAGCGCGACATTACCAATAAAACCATCACACACCACGACATCGACGCTGCCTTTATAAATGTCATCGCCCTCGACGAAACCCACATAATGGATATCGCTGGCGGCGAGCATGCGCGCGGCTTCCTTGACTATCTCGTTGCCCTTGATCTCTTCCTCGCCGATATTGAGAAGGCCGACCCGCGGGCGCTCGATATTATCGACCGCGCTGGTCAACACCGACCCCATCACGGCGAACTGGAATAAATGCTCGGCGGTCGAATCCACATTCGCGCCCAGATCGAGCATATGGGTGTGCCCCGTCATGGTCGGCAAGGCGGAGATGATGGCGGGCCGGTCGATGCCAGGCAAGGTTTTCAGCACATAACGGGCAGTGGCCATCAAGGCGCCCGTATTGCCCGCGCTGACACAGGCCTGGGCGCGGCCAGCCTTGACCAGATCAATGGCAACACGCATCGATGAATCTTTCTTCCCACGCAATGCCTGGGAAGGCGGCTCATGCATTTCAACACATTGAGAGGCGTGCTGGATCTGCAACCTGTCACTGGTTTGCGCGCGATGTACCAGCAGCTCCTTGGCAAGGATATCCTGATCGCCCACCAGGATCAGCGTGAGATCAGGCTGTTCGGCAAGCACACTCAGGGCGGCGGGTACAACCACATGGGGGCCATGATCGCCCCCCATGGCATCCAGCGCGAGAGTAAGACCCAAGTCTTACTCGCCCTTGGTGTTGAGAATCTTGCGGCCGCGATAATAACCATCCGGGCTGATGTGATGGCGCAAATGGGTTTCACCCGTGGTAGGCTCAACCGACAATGTGGCCGAGGTAAGCGCGTCATGGGATCTGCGCATGCCACGCTTGGAGGGGGTTTTACGATTCTGCTGTACGGCCATTTTTCATACTCCTGCTATAGATTAAAGCGTTTATAAATCATCAATCGGGCAATCGACTAGATCGCCTTTACGTCTTCTTCAACTGGGCCAGCACTGCAAACGGGTTTTTCTTGTCTTCCTGGGTCGATTCCTCTTGCCCTTCTTCGAGAATACGTTCTCGCCAAGCCGGGCACTGCTGTTCAGTGTGTATTGGTGCCACCGGCAAGACCAACAGCAGCTCGTCTTCAATCATTTCTTTTAGGGAAACCGGCTCCGCACCCACAACCAACGGCTCATAAGCGCTTGGCAAACGCTCGGCTTCCTGCATCGACACCACCACACCCAGCGCCACCTGCGCTTCCAGCGGCAGATCCATTGGCTGCATACAACGCTGGCAAATAACATCCAATTGCGTGCTCAGGGAGCCGTGGATGCAACGAATCCCTTCCATATCCACGCTAAACGCCAGATCGAAATCGACCACACCTTGCGTCGAACGCAATGAAGGCGCAAGCCGCGCCATGCCTGACACAGCCACCTGCCCCTGCAATACCGCACGGGCATCGGCAAGACGCAAAGGATCTATATATTCGGGCAGCGGGCTGGACATAAGCCGGACATTTTACAACCGGCAGACACCTCCTGTCAAAAATGCCTGACAAATCCAATCCTTCCATATTGAGCTTGAAAGTCAAGCGCTGTTGCGCTTGACTACCCCCCAGCTCATGCTATAAGAACCTCAACCGCACACATCCGTTGTGGCAAGAAACGTCGGCATAGCGTCGAATCGCACGGGGGGGGCAGTATATGGCCGGGTGTCCGGGCTTTATCGCCGATGACTATGGGGCAACACCGAAACGCAAAGCGGCGCGCGGCGTCGGCCTACGATTCGTTCTCCCGCTCCTGACCGGCTTGTGTGCGGCGCAGCCCTTCTTTGGTTTCGGGTATGTCTATGAACGGGATCTATATCCAGGCGCCGTCGTTGCCCAACAAGAATCCCGTCAAGTATAAAAACTACATCTCTTGCTATGACATCGACACTCGCCAATTACTGAACTGTGCCTTGACATACCGGGCTATCGGCATCAAGGATCCCAGGACGTCGCCCGATAACAACGGTGGACATAACCACGGCTTCGATACCCACCCCGTCATCCAGCCCGCCAACGGCGTCTTGCAGTTCAGCGGCACCGACACCGACCCCAGCCCGCTCGGTGTCGGTGGCCAGACGCAGAATAGCGAAGTGCTGATCACCCACCCGATGCCGCAAGTGGCGGGCAAGATCATCGTGGAGGAGACGCTCACCGCGCCGCCGGGGCGGCGGTGTGCTGGGGGATGTTTCACATTCAATTCCCAGAAACGCAAAAACACCATTGATGTGGGGATACCGGGGCTGACAAGGCTTCCCACCAGCACGGCATTCCACATCACGGCGCGCGGCGGCACAGCCTCTCACCCCGAGGGGACGTGGGGCACGCTGAATACCGTGGGTCGGGCGGTCTACCTGGCCTCCGAATACTTCAAAATTACAGGGAGACGGCTCAGCATCAATGACCTGAGCCTGCCAAAAGGTGGGGTATTCGATATCGACAGCAACTGGACCAAGCCGCACGCCTCGCACCGCACCGGCACCGATATGGATCTCAACCGGGCGGATGAGGGCGGCGTTACAGTGAATTGCGAAGATGACGATGCTCTTGATAAGGCGATCAAAGAAGCCCATCGCCAGCTTCCACCGGTGAAGCGTTATTGCGAAAGTAAGGGTAGAAAACATGTCGATTTCGATTGAGTGCGAAGCAGCACATCCTTTGCGGAGACCGGCACAATTGAATGGCCTGTTCTTCTTCATCCTCACCACAATGGCGATGCCATTCCATGCGTCGATAGCGGCAGATACCCCGCCCAATCGCGGCGTTATTTCTACCTTGCATCATGAATCGGTGACCGAACCGGCCAAAACCGAGGCCCCGCCAAAGGCGAATAAATGCCTGCTTACGTTCGGCGATGCGCCGCTAAAGACGAAGCTGCTTCCGGGGCTGTCGAAAGGAATAGTCGATCCGGGCGCTGTGAGCGCGGCCGATGCATCGGCCAAAACCCGCTTCTGGTCGGCGCCGGATCCGCAAGAAGTGGGAGTCGTTCTCCATTACGTCGAAATCTCCGGCGCCCGATTCCAGGTTCGCGGGGATCATGAAGATTCTCCGCCTTACCGAGTCAAGATGCTCGTCCTGCGCGATCCCGCCGTTGCCTTGCCCTGCGGCCTGCGTGTGGGTCAGCCAGTGGATCAGTTCATCAAAGCGCTGGGGCAACCAGCGAATTCAACACAGCATCGGCCCGGTAGCGAGATCGAATATGCGTGGGACAAATACGCACCTGGTGATGGATTTGAGTTCGCTTGGCACGCTAACATCGTGTTTCGGCTCGGGCCAAAACTGGCAGTTCAAGAAATCCTGTGGGAGTATTTCACTGACTGATGATCTCGTGCATCGAAAGTTGCGAGCCATAGCAAAAGACAAACGAGCAACGAGCGGGGAAATATGTCGATCTCAACTGAGTGTAAAGTGATGCGATACCTTGGACTTCTCGCGGCGTGGCTATGGTTCAGCTTGGGGTACACTCCGGCCCTTGCCGTGGGGTTGATGCCAGTGCCGGTGCTCAAGGATGTGCAAATGCGAGCGCAGACCAGTTTCGATACGGCTACGGGCCGGTATACCTATGCCTACACCGTCAGCAATCCCGCCAGCAACACGGGCCAGATATGGGATCTCTCCATCGACGTGGGCCACTCGGGGGATGTGAGCTGGATGGATGCCTCCAACCTGCCTTTGCCCAGAGGCGCCTTCCCCACCACCTTCGAAGAGGATGTGGCTGAAAGCCGGTCCTTGATCTCCTCCCTCGGATTGTCCCCTCCCGTGACGGGGGTGCTGCCGGTGCCTGTCGGCCTGCAAGTCCCTTCCGGCTGGCTGGGAAACGTCGCAGGTAAATTCGCCAGCTTTAGTAGCAGTGGTCCCTCCGTTCGGATATGGCCGGGCCAGACACGTTCAGGTTACACGCTCATCAGCCCCGGCCTCCCCACGATCCGCGCGGCGGTGATCGATCCCAAGTGGGTCCTTGTGGTTCCCGATGTCGAGGATGTGAGCGAGGAAGAAGAGGCCGCCGCGGCGGCGGTGGAGGAGCAGATCAGATTCCACACCGTCACCCTCGGCCCCTCGGGCGTCTACCCCGGCACCTACGAACACTGGAACCAGCTCCGCGACGATCTCAACAAGGCCGTCCAACTGGGCTGGGTGCCGGATCAGGCGTTTGCTGCCACGTTGATCAATCAATTAGCCTCCGCCCGCCAGGCGGCGGATGCCGGAGACGGCACGTTGGCCAAGCAGCGCCTGCAAACGTTGCTCGCCACGCTGGCGCAATCCACGTCTTCCGAGCGCCGCCAGGAAGCCCGCGATCTGGTGTACTGGAACACCCAGGCGCTGATTGCCAGCACACCCCCATCCCCTTCGAACCCAAGGTAACCCTCACGCCCCTGGCGCAAACCCTGTCGCTGGGGGCGACGTATACCCTCACCGCCAGCGTCATCAATGCCGCCAATGGCAAACCGATCCCCAATTTTTCGTTGTCATTTGTGGTGATTGATGGGCCTCACGCCGGACTGAGAATACGCAAGGTGACGGATGCGGCCGGAAAAGCCAGCTTCAGCTACACCGGCACCGCATTGGGTACCGACCGGATATGGCTGGGCGAGGAGGGTGAGGTACGCACCGAATTCGGGCAAGCTGGAGTCACCTGGCAAGGCGGGCCGGATCTGGTGATCGAACTCTTCATCCCGCCTCTCCTCAAAACCAAGGGCGGCGCCTCGGTGACCGTTACCGAGATCACCGGCAATACCGGCACCACTGCCGCCGCACCTTCCGTCACCCGCTATTACCTGTCGCCCGATGATGTGATCGACCCCCGGCAGGACCGCCCCATCGCCGAGCGGCGGGTCGGGCCGCTGGCGCCGGGACAGTCGAGCGAGAAGAGCCGCTTCCAGTTCACCTTGCCGTTCGATCTGGTGGAAGGCACCTACCATATGGGCGCCTGCGCCGACGCCGATGGCGCGGTGGCGGAGCTGGACGAGACCAACAACTGCCAGGTGAACCAGATCGTGATGGCCGTAGAACCCGGCCCGGTCGAGAATCTGCGGGTCCGCGCCAAGGAAGGCAAGGTGGCCCTGGTGTGGACGCCGGTGGAGGGTGCGGCGGGCTACAACATCTACCGCGGCACGACTGCGGGCGGACCGTATCAGCTCATCAAGGCTGGGCACGTGACGAGCTATGCAACCTATGAGGACGCCGGGCTGACCAACGGCATCACCTATTACTACGTGGTGCGCTGGCTGCGCGAGCGCGGCTTGATATCGCCCCCGTCCGCCGAAGTCAGCGCCACGCCGGTGATGGGACCCCTGAGGCGGTAACGATATGCGCCGGATATTTGCATTACTCTGGACGTTGCTGCTTGCGCTGCCTGCCCCCGCGTGGGCGATCAGTATCACCTCCTTCGGGCCACAGGGTGAGGGCGGCACCGTCCATGGACAGACGTTCACCATCAGCACCGGCGGTGTGGTGCACGAATTCGACGCCTTTCTCGTCATCACGGGGCAGGATCTGAACGGCCCGGCACCGGCATTGCCACCTTTACGGTGGGAACCGCCGCGCGGCTGTCCGTGGATGCCTTGCCAATCGGTCTGGCCTATACCTTTTCGGCCTCCCTGTCGCCTGACGCCGCCGATTTGAGCCTGAAATACAGTTTTTCCAATACTACCGGCGTTGCGCTCGATGGCCTGCGGTTCCTGGTCTTTCTCGATGCGGAGATCGACGGGTCCACCAACACCTTCTTCAACGAGTACGGCGAGGTGATCGGCGTCGCCGGGCCGGGTGCTTCATGGGAAATCGACGAGCCGGGCTTCGTCTTCGGGGACATTGTCGACCACCTGCTCGCGGGCACGCTCGACAATACCAACGCCCTCCCTCCCGGATCCCCGGACGATGTCGCGCTGGCGCTCGGGTTCGATCTCGGCAACCTTGCTCCCTCTGGAACGGCAACCATTGATCTGCTCATTTCGGAAGCCATGCGCTCGACAGGCTCCCTCGCTCTGCTCCAGCGGGACACCGATCCCCGCTCGACCACTGTGATCACCTTCTCGGGACAGGTGAACAATGCCGCTACCGTCCCCGAACCTGCCAGCATTGCCTTGATGGTATTGGGCTTGGCTGGATGGGGCATGGTACGCAGATACGGCAAAAAGGCGTTGTGAATTCTCAAAAATAGTGCACCGATGGTAGCCACCAAATCATTCAGTAACAATGAGGTGGCAATGCCAGCGGCGCACCTGACAATCGACCAGGTCAGATTCGTCTTGGCCTATGCTCAATGAACTAGCGCCGAACCTGGAAGCAGGTCAATCCTTCGCGGCGATACACGGGTCGCGGTTCGAAGGCCACCGCCTTGACTTCCGCAGTTGATTCCCGTAGAAATCGATAACTAAAGAAAGCAAGGCGCAGGCCGATTCTCTGATACGACACAACCAATCCGTGAGGCAGCCGCTTGATCAAAAAAGTGTTGATCGCCAACCGTGGCGAAATCGCCGTGCGCATCGTGCGCGCATGCGCGGAGATGGGCATCAAATCGGTGGCGATATACACCGATGCCGACCGCCATGCCTTGCATGTCAAGAAGGCCGACGAAGCCTATAACATCGGCCCCGAGTCGGTCGCTGGCTACTTGAATGCCCACCGCATCGCCAATCTGGCGGTGGCCACTGGCTGCGACGCGCTGCACCCTGGTTATGGCTTTCTGTCGGAAAACCCCGAACTGGCCGAGATTTGCGCGCGCCGCAACATCCGCTTTATCGGCCCCTCCGCCGACGTAATCCGCCACATGGGCGACAAAATCGCCGCGCGCCAGTCCATGATTGCCGCTGGCATTCCAGTCATACCAGGCAGTGAAGGCAATCTTAGCGGCATTGACGAGGCGCTGGCGCGTGCCGCTGAATTCGGTTATCCGGTAATGCTCAAGGCCACCTCGGGCGGCGGCGGGCGCGGCATCCGTCGCTGCGAAAACGCCGAGGATCTGAGAAAAAACTATGACCGCGTGATCTCCGAAGCTACCAAGGCGTTCGGCAGCGCGGAGATATTCCTGGAAAAGTGCATCGTCAATCCGCGCCACATCGAAATGCAGGTGCTGGGCGACCACCACGGCAATGTGATTCACCTGTTCGAGCGCGACTGCTCGATCCAGCGTCGCCACCAGAAGTTGATAGAGATCGCTCCGTCGCCGCAACTTACCGATGAGCAACGCGCCTTTTTGGGCGAGCTTGCCGTGCGCGCAGCGCAAGCCGTCGGCTATCAGAATGCCGGGACCGTGGAATTCTTGCTGGATGCCGGGGGAAATTTCTATTTCATGGAAATGAATACCCGCTTGCAGGTGGAGCACACGGTCACGGAACAGATTACCGGTATCGATATTGTGCGCGAACAGATCCGCATCGCAGCGGGACTGCGCTTGCGCTACCGGCAGGATGAGGTGCAGCGCCGCGGCTACGCGATGGAATTCCGCATCAATGCGGAAGACCCAAAAAACGGTTTCCTGCCCAGCTTCGGGCGTATTACCCGCTATTTTGCGCCCGGCGGCCCCGGCGTGCGCACCGATGGCGCGATATACACCGGCTATGAAATACCGCCCTATTATGATTCACTGTGCGTGAAGCTAACCGTGTGGGCATTAACCTGGGATGAGGTGCTGGACCGCGCCAACCGCGCCCTGCAGGACATTGGCGTGTATGGCATCAAGACCACTATCCCTTACCATCTGGAAATCATTCGCTCGCCAGAATTCCAGAACGCTACATTTGACACCAGTTTCGTGGAAAACCATCCCGAGCTGATAAACTATTCCGTGCGCCGCCCGCCGCGCGAATTGGCCGCCGTGATTGCCGCTGCCATATACGCGCACATGGCCACGGCCAACGCCCACTCTTAACCCAGCAACGAGTGCCCGACATGTCCCGCGTCTACATCACCGACACCATACTGCGCGATGCACATCAATCCCTGATTGCCACCCGGATGCGCACCGAGGATATGCTGCCGATCTGCGCCAAGCTGGATCAGGCGGATTTCTGGTCGCTGGAGGTCTGGGGAGGCGCAACGTTTGATGCCTGTCTGCGCTTCCTCAAGGAAGATCCGTGGGAGCGCCTGAAAAAGCTCAGGGCGGCGCTGCCCAACACCCGGCTGCAAATGTTGTTGCGCGGACAAAACCTGCTCGGCTACCGCCATTATTCCGACGATGTGGTGCGCGCCTTCGTGCAGCGCGCCGCCGCCGATGGCATCGACGTGTTCCGCATCTTCGACGCGCTCAACGACACCCGCAATCTGCGCGTATCCATAGAATCCGTTAAGGCCGCCGGCAAACACGCCCAAGGCACGATGTGCTACACCACCAGCCCTGTGCACAGCACCCCCAAATTCGTTGAGATGGCGCGCGAACTTCAAGCAATGGGCTGCGACAGTATCGCCATCAAGGATATGGCCGGGTTGCTCACGCCGATGGTCACTGCGGAATTGGTGCGCCACCTGGTCAACGCGGTAAAAATCCCTGTTCATTTGCATTCCCATGCCACCTCTGGCCTGGCAAGCATGTGTCAGTTAAAGGCGGTTGAAAACGGCTGCCGTCACATCGACACTGCCATTTCCAGCTTTTCAGGCGGTACCAGCCATCCGCCCACCGAGAGTATGGTCGCGGCGCTGCGTGGCACGCAATACGACACCGGCCTCAATCTCGAACTACTGCAAGAGATTGGTTTTTATTTTTACGATGTGCGCAAGAAATACCAGCGTTTCGAGAGCGAGTACACGGGCATCGACACGCGCGTTCAGGTCAACCAGATCCCTGGCGGCATGATCTCCAATCTCGCCAACCAGTTGCGCGAACAAGGCGCATTGGACCGCATGAATGAGGTGCTGGCGGAAATCCCGCAGGTACGCGAAGACCTGGGATTCCCGCCCCTGGTCACACCCACGTCGCAAATTGTCGGCACGCAAGCCCTGCTCAATGTTTTGGCGGGCGTGCGTTACAAGACCATCACCAATGAGGTAAAATTCTATTTGCAGGGCCGTTACGGCAAGACGCCGGGGGTGGTAAACGCCATCGTGCGCCAGCAGGCTATTGGCAATGAAGAAGTCATCGATTGCCGTCCCGCAGACCTGCTCAAGGATGAAATGGAAACGTTGCGTGGCGACATCGGCGCTCTTGCAACGTCCGAAGAAGACGTATTGAGTTACGCCATGTTCCCGGAAATCGCCCGCACGTTTCTCGAACAGCGCGCCACGGACACACTCGTACCCGAACCGCTGGAAGTAGCCAGCGACGGCGCCGCCATACGGGGCGCAACACCTTTGGAATTCAACGTCACCCTGCATGGCGAAACCTATCACATTCATGTGACAGGCAGCGGCCACCAGGAGCAGAACCGGCGGCCCTTCTATGTCTCCGTGGATGGCTTGCCTGAAGAGATTATTGTTGAAACGCTACAAGAACTCACTACCGAACCTACAAAACAAACCGCAGGCAAAGGCAGCAGGCGGACGCGTGCGCAGGCGCCGGGGCATGTCACCACGTCCATGCCGGGCACCATTGTCGAAGTCCTGGTGAAGCTGGGGGACACCGTGAAGGCGGGCGATCCGGTGCTGGTGACCGAGGCCATGAAGATGGAAACTGAAGTGCAGGCGCCGATTGCCGGAAAGGTAATCGCCGTGAATGTCAGTAAAGGTGATAACGTTAACCCCGACGAGGCATTGATTGAAATCGGCTGAACATAATAATGGGCACAAGCGGCAGCAGTTGATCCTGGCGTCTTCCTCCCCTTTTAGAAAAGAGTTACTGCATCGGCTGGGCTTGCCCTTCAACGCCATCCCACCGCAAGCCGATGAAACACCGCTCCCCGGTGAATCACCGGAAAGTCTTGTGGCACGGCTCGCCGGCGCCAAGGCACACGCGATAGCGCAACAACACACCGATGCGCTGATCATCGGCTCCGATCAGATAGCGGTGCTGGACGGTGAAACCCTGGGAAAACCGGGTAATCATGACAATGCAGTAAAACAACTCGCCAACGCCTCCGGCAAACGCGTGGAATTTCTGACTGGATTGTGCCTGCTCAATAGCGCCACCCGGCGCATGCAGGTGGATGTCATCCCCTTCGCCGTTGTGTTTCGTGTACTGAGCGCGGCGCAGATCGAAAATTATCTGCGGCACGAGCAGCCCTATAATTGCGCGGGTTCATTCAAATCGGAAGGCTTGGGCATCGCGCTCTTCGACAAACTGGAAGGCGAAGATCCTACCGCACTCATTGGCCTGCCATTGATCAGCCTGGTGCGGATGCTTGAGCATGAGGGTATAAGAGTTATTTAAGTTTTTACGTTTAGACGCAAACACGCAAAGATAATATTCAATGAAGGTTCTTTCAAAATGGCTCTGGCGCGGCTTTATCCTCGCCATGCTCGCAGCACTGTTTTACCAAGGTTGGACCTACTGGCAAGTAACACGTCTCGACACCCACAACCCTGAAGACACCGCGCTGATGCGCGGACGTCTGGCAGAGATGGAAGCGGAATCAAAACCAGCCCACGTCGACTATCGCTGGGTGCCGATGCCGCGCATCTCACGCTATCTGCAACGCGCCATCATCGCCTCGGAAGACGCCACTTTTTACAGCCACGAAGGTTTCGACTGGGAAGGCATCAAGGTCGCTGCGGAAAAGAATATCAAACAGGGCAAGGTCGTCGCAGGCGGCAGCACCATCACCCAACAGCTCGCCAAGAACCTGTTCCTCTCCACCCAGCGCACCCCGTGGCGCAAGGGGCAAGAGGCTATCATCACGGTGATGCTGGAAAAAAGCCTGAGCAAACAGCGCATCTTCGAAATCTACCTGAACGTGATCGAATGGGGCAATGGCATATTCGGCGCGGAGGCCGCAGCCCACCACTATTTCGGCAAGGCTGCCGCGAAGCTGACACCCCGCGAAGCCGCGTGGCTCGCTGCTATCGTACCCAATCCGCGCTATTACGACACTCACCGTGATGCGCGTCGCGCAACGCGCAAGACCAGGATCATCCTGGCGCGCATGGCAATACGTTACGGCCGCGACTTCAACGCCGCGCCACGCCTCATCGCACCACCTGCGAAACCCGCGCCGGAACTCGACATGCCTAAGGAAACAGAGCCATCGGTGGAGCCGGAAACAGCACCCGCACCTACGGGTAATATGGAAACGAGCGAGCCACAAGCCGCACCACCGCCGGACAATAGCGCCCCGCCGCCTCCAGTAGCACCAGGCAATTGAGCCATGCAATGCTTGCCCCGTAAGCGGGGCGAGGGTGTATATTAATTTTCTGTTTGAAATGTGTGGAATGAAGAGCAACCACGCTCAGACAATCTAAAAATCATCCCTTTGCTTTTCATTACCAAAAAAAGCCACGTATGCCCACCTCCTTGCCTATCGAATCAACCCTCCCTGAGCTGCGCGCCGCGCTCGCCGCCCATCCCGCAGTAGTACTGCAAGCGCCTCCCGGCGCGGGCAAAACCACACTGGTGCCGCTCGCGCTCCTGCATGAATCCTGGCTGCAAGGCCGCTCGATCGTGATGCTGGAGCCGCGTCGTCTTGCGGCGCGGGCGGCGGCGGCGCGCATGGCGGATCTGCTGGGCGAGAAGGTGGGACAGACAGTCGGCTATCGCATCCGTTTCGACAGCCAGATTTCGCGCCAGACACGCATTGAGGTGCTGACCGAGGGCATCCTCACCCACCGTTTGCAAAGCGATCCGGCGCTGGAGGGCGTAGGGCTGGTGATTTTCGATGAATTCCACGAACGTAACCTCAATGCCGATCTCGCGCTGGCGCTGTGCGTCGACAGCCAGCGCGGCCTGCGCGACGACTTGAAAGTGCTGGTGATGTCGGCCACGCTGGATACCGAAGGCGTCGCCAGACTGCTGAATAATGCACCGATCATCACCAGCATGGGGCGCAGCTTTCCGGTAACCGTCAACTACCTGCCGCGCGACCCGGAAAGCAGAGTGCCCGAGACTGTGGCTGCTGCGGTGCGCCGCGCCTTAAGCGAACAACAAGGCGACGTGCTGGCCTTTCTTCCCGGCGGCGGCGAGATCCGGCGCGCACAGCGATTATTGGAGACTGATCCCGCCTGCGCAGAGATCAGTATCCATCCCCTCTATGGCGACCTGCCGAAAGAGGCGCAAGACCGGGCGATCCGGCCTGATTCCAGCGGGCGGCGCAAGGTGGTACTGGCCACCTCCATCGCCGAGACCAGCCTGACTATCGAAGGCATCGTCAGCGTTGTGGATAGCGGTTTCGCGCGTGTGCCGCGCTTCGACCCGAACAGTGGCCTGACAAGACTCGACACGGTGCGCGTGTCGCGCGCGTCAGCCGAACAACGCGCCGGACGCGCCGGGCGTCTCGGGCCAGGGCATTGCTACCGGCTATGGAGCGAATCCACCCAGCGCGGCTTGCAAGCCCAGACCATACCGGAGATCCTCGCCGCCGACCTCGCACCGCTGGCGCTGGATCTTGCTCAATGGGGAGTGCGTAATGCGGTGGACCTGGCGTGGCTGGACCCACCCCCGCCCGGCGCGCTGGCTCAGGCGCGGCAGTTGCTCATAGAGCTGGGCGCACTGGATGACAAGGGCTTGATCACCCCCTCCGGTCAGGCCATGGCCGCGTTGCCCGCACACCCACGCCTCGCTCACCTGCTGCTGGAGGGCAACAAGCTGGGATTCGGCGCGCTGGCCTGCGATATCTCGGCGCTGCTTGTCGAGCGCGACATTCTCACCAACGATAACCAAAATCGTAAACGCACCTGTGACCTGTTGGAGCGTGTCGAAGCGATAATGGCATTCCGCAAGCGCGGCAGGGCCGGTGCGCAATCCTATGGGGCAGACCCTTACGCCTGTGAACGCATCGAACAGGCGGCCAGCCAGTGGCGGCGACTACTGAATATCAAACAACCAGCAGCGCCGTCCAGCGACGAAGAGGTTGGCCTGCTCCTGGCCCTCGCCTATCCAGACCGCATCGCCGCGCAGCGCGAAGCCAACACCGGACGCTACCTGCTCGCCAATGGCCGTGGCGCGCGCCTGGCGTGTGAGGATCATCTGATCAAGCACACCTACCTGGTAGCCGCGCAAATGGATGCGGGAAAAACACACCGTGAAGGTGGCAATGCAGAAGGCGTGATCTACCTCGCCGCGCCTGTCACTGCACAGGCATTGCGCAAACACTTGGCGGGACGAATACAAACACAAGACGTGGTGCGCTGGGACAGCCAGCAGCAAGCCATCATCGCGCGGCGTGAAGAACGGATTGGGGAACTCGTGCTCGCCAGCCAGTCGCTGACAAAAGTCAGACCAGAAGCATTACGCAAGGCCATGCTTGAAGGCGTGCGCCGTCTCGGGCTGGAGGCATTGCCATGGACACGAGAGGCCCGGGAATGGCAAACGCGCGTACTCTCGCTACGCCACTGGTGCCCGGAGGACGACTGGCCGGATATAAGCGATGCGCATCTTGCGGCGACACTGGAAGATTGGCTGGAGCCATACCTCGACGGCATCACCCGCCGCGACCATCTGACCCGCCTCGACCTGCCGGCAATCTTGCAAAACACCCTGGACTGGACGCAACGCACCCGCCTCGACGAAGGCGCGCCCACCCACCTCACCGTGCCCAGCGGATCGCGCCTGCGTCTGCAATATACCCCCGGCGAATCGCCGGTGCTGGCGGTGAAACTGCAAGAAATGTTCGGCCTCGCCGACACACCGCGCGTGGCCTGGGGACGCGTGCCCGTGACCCTGCACCTGCTCTCCCCAGCACAAAACCCCATCCAGGTAACACAAGACCTGCGCGGTTTCTGGGAACGCACCTACGCCGAAGTAAAAAAAGAACTCAAAGGCCGCTACCCCAAACACCCCTGGCCGGATGACCCGTGGAACGCTGAACCTACGGCGCGCCGGAAACCGAGGCTTGGCCGATGAAAGGAAACAGATGAAACGAGCAGCCCTGATAAAGCGATAGCGTAATCCGGGGGGCGATTGCGGGTTTGTAAATTCAGAGGATCCTGCTGTTTCTGCACATGTTACCAGCAAGTCAACACAATGAATCACCCCTGATTGAGATAGATTTGATATAGATCAAGGAAACATCGTGTAAAATTCTTAAAATGTGCGTATCCATATCTACTGTAGCGAGGAGGATGTACCCATGAATGACATTAAACAGGCCGCACCAAAGAAGTCGGCGCGCACCACGGGTGAGGCACCAGACAAAATGGCCGGGGATGCCAAACCGTTAAGCGCCACGAAGCGTGTAAAGAAGGAGGATGTGCTGGCAGTTGAGGCTAAAAAGGCTGCGCCCAAGAAATCGGCGCGCACAACCGGC
Source organism: uncultured Gammaproteobacteria bacterium (assembly GCA_947085925.1). Lineage (GTDB taxonomy): Bacteria > Pseudomonadota > Gammaproteobacteria > Ga007554 > LNEJ01. The sequence goes on along the minus strand of CAMTYI010000043.1, from coordinate 34,716 downwards.
GAGGCGCCAGGCAAAGCGGCGGATGTCAAGCCCTCGAAAGCTGCCAAGGCCGCCCCGACACGCGCAAAGAAGTTGACCGTTATGCCAGGCGAACGTCATGCAATGATTGCCGAAGCGGCCTATTACCGGGCAGAACAACGTGGGTTTACCGGTGACCCTCATATGGACTGGGTGGAGGCGGAAGCGGAAGTCGACAAGATGCTGTAAACCTCTAGCAGCACCCAACTAAATCACTGACAGTATTTATGTGTAAACCATTGTAGGTCGGGCTTTAGCCCGACCTACAATGCAGAGCGTTTCGTCGTAGTTAGCGATGGGTCGGACTCCAATACCCCGTATAGTCGCGCACGTCATTGTCGCTGAGGCGGCCGTTGACGTACAAGTGATTCACCTCGTCGCGGGTGAGTATTTTGATCACGCGCTCGTCGTCCTCGTAACGCCATTCGCCCTGTAGCACCAGCTCGAATAGCGTCACCATGATGTCGTCGAAGCGGATAACGTGGTCTTTGGAAAGCCGCGTAAAGTCGTCAATGCGCAACGCCGCACCCTTTTGCTGGTACTCGTTGCGGGCCAGAGCCTCAAGGGCCACGTCCCACTTGGGGATGGCTTCATTCAATCCGGGAATCTTGTCGGTCATACGTTCTCCGGTACAGTTATTTGCCAGTCTTTTAAAGGATAATTAACTTTATATATTATTGTTAACTATTTGATTTCCAATAACTCAATTTCAAAAATCAAGGTCTCGTTGGGGCCTATGGGGCCACCAGCGCCCTGCGTGCCATAAGCCAATTTAGCAGGGATAACCGCCTGCCACTTGGCGCCAGTGGGCATGAGTGGCAGCACTTCCTGCCAACCTTTGATGACCTGATCGACACGGAACTTGACTGGCTGTCCGCGCTTGTAGGAACTATCGAACTCCTCACCATTGATGAGGGTGCCCCGGTAATTGACCATTACCGAGTCCGATGCCTTGGGTTTCTTGCCCGTACCGGCCTTCAGTACTTTGTATTGTATTCCGCTAGCGAGTTCTTTTACTTCAGGTTGCTTCTTATTGTTGGCGAGATAGGCTTGCCCAGCTTTCTGGTTCTTGTCCGCCACTGCGAGCCGTTCCTGGTCGTGCTTCTTGCGATAAATCTCCATGACCGCCTGCATCTGCTCCTGCGTCAGTTTGGGAGGCGTGGCGCTCATGGCGTCTTGAATGGCCTGGCTGACGGCCTTGGTATCCACCTTCAAACCATCCTGTTTAAGGGTCATGCCGAATTGATAGCCGACGACGTAGCTGAATTTTTGCTCGTCGGTACTCAGCGCTATGGTGTCTGCGGCATAGCTATTGACACACACTGCTGCCGCAAAAGCGCCAAGTACAAATTTGATCTTCATAAATATTCCTCTGCATGATTGTCATAATAGAGCCGTCGGACTGGATGGCCCGGTGCTGCGGGCTATCTTCCCATAAGTACGATCCCGATCCAAGGCATTATCGGCGATTAACTTGCGTGGTAAGACCACTCGCGCCATCCGCCCAGCAAGGGAAAATAGAGCCCGAGGCGGATGGCGTGTTTGTCGTCCAATTTACTCATCAATTCCGCGTAGCGCTGTAGTTGCGGGCGGTAGCGGGTTTGTTCGCTGTCGAGAAAAGCGTCCGTATCCGTGCCTTCATGACCGCCGGTTTTGTAATCGATGATCCAGCGCACGCCTTGTTGATCGACGAAGGTACGGTCGATGATGACATTGACGGGTTTGCCATCGACAATGCCGGTCAACGCATACTCGCACTGGGCGTCATGGTGGAGATGATCGAGCAGCCAGCGTCCGCGCTCGTCTTCCAGTGTGCGCGCCAATGCAATTTCGACGCGCTGTGCGGCTTCATCCAATTCTCGCAAGGGTACGCCTGACTGCGCCAGGAGGGTACGATAACGAGGCCGTTGCGCGGCAATGAATTCGCCGCTCCAGAAGTCTGCCCCCTGCTGGGCAATTTTGCGCAGGATGCGATGCACTACGGTGCCGACATGCCGCGCGGTGTCGCTGGCCCAGAGAAATTCAATGTTTTCCGCTGAATTGCTGGGAGTGGGTCGTGACACAATAGAAGAGATGGCTACCGATGCGGGAGCATCGGGCAAGCGCCAGCCCGACTTGAGACGGCGCAGACCGGGAATGGGGGCAGTCGGTGCCGTATCTCCCGTCGCTTGGGCGCCCCCGGTATTGATGGCGAATTTTTTTTCAACCACCGCCCACAACTGGTTCAGCAGTGAACTGCTTTGCGGTTTTTTCGCTGCGCCGTCTTTTTCTGAAAGCGTGGTATGGCCCAGCAGGTGCAGTTTTTCCCTGGCGCGGGTAGCGGCCACATAGAGCAACCGCCCTGCCTCGTACACACCCTTTTGCTGATCCATGCTTTTGATATAAGTATAAATCGGATCGTCCTTCTGACCATTCCCCTTGATCGGTGCGAGCAGCAGATCGCCCTCTTCGCGCGCCAGCGCGGGCCGCTCCATCCACATCAGTAGGCGGCTTTCGTCGGATGGCATACGTCGCCCCAGGGCGGGCACGATGACGGTATCGAATTCCAGTCCTTTGGCCTTGTGTATGGTCATTAATTGCAGCGATTCATCGGCTTCCATGTCGGGTAACGCAAACAGTTTTTCGACACGCTCCTCAATGCGCATAAAGCCGCTGGGATTACCCTCCGTGTGCATGTTCTCCAGCAGCTCGAAAAACACCAGCGCATCTTCAAGGTCCGTCCCTGCTTGTACGCAGGCTGGCCCGCCCAGCGCCAACCACACACCTTCGGTCCAGAGCCGCAAAGTGCGGCGCTGGCGCTGGGCAAACGCGGTTTGCAGGACGTTACGCACGCGCTCAAGGCGGCACTTCCCATCGGCACTCAGGAGATCAATGATGGCGGGATTCTGCATGAGATCCCAGAGGGCGGCATGATGGTCGCCCGCAGCCAGCGCATGCAAATCGGCGAGTGTCAGCCCACACCAGGGCGCGCGCAGTATCGCCAGCCAGGCGATGCGATCAGCGGGATGCAGCAGCGCACGGGTGAGCGCAAGCAGATCTTGAATCACCGGGCGATGCCCCAGACGTTCGATTTCGATGGCGCGGTAGCGCAGCCCTGCCGTCTGCAAGGCGGGGGCGATTTGCGCCAGATGGCTGCGCGCACGCACCAGAATCGCCACGGTGCCTTTGGGATTGGTCCGCCGGGCCTGTTGTACCAGATCAACCACCTTGAATGCTTCGGCGTTCGCGTCATTGATGAAGAACGGATGCACCTCCACGGCGGGATGTTCGCCCATTTCATGCGATGCCTGGGATGGACTATACGCAACTGCGCCGCTGGAGATATCTTCCGTTACCGGAAACACTTGCGCGAAGCTCTGGTTGACCCACTCAACAATGCCCGCCTGGGAGCGGAAATTGACGCTCAGGGTTAGCGGCGTGAGCCGAATTGATCCAACGCCCTGCTGACGGGCGCGCAGAAACAGGCCCACCTCGGCCTCGCGGAAGCGGTAGATCGATTGCATGGGATCGCCCACCACAAACAGTGTGCGGCCATCATCGTGCTGCCAGCCAGCGGTAAGCCGCTCCAGTAATTGATATTGTCCGAAGGAGGTATCCTGAAATTCGTCGACCAGGATGTGCTGCATGCGATAATCGAGCGCCAGTGCGAGGTCAGTGGGATTGTCCGGCTCGCCTAATGCCTCCAGCGCACACTGCGCCACTTCGCTGAAGTCCACTTGCCCCTGTTCGCGGAAGACCATCTTTAATTGTGCAACCGCAACCGGCAGCAGGTCGAACAACGCCTGCATCACCTGCCATTGATCTTCGGTGTAATACTCCGGCGGGAGGCTACGCAGAGCATCCAGATGGACACGAAAAGCGTCGTCTTCTTTTGCGAGATCACCCAGCAATGCCAGGAAGTGCTCTTTCATCGCCTGGTAGTGTGCTTTTTCCCCGGCGTCTTTCGTGGAACTGGGGGCGGGAAAACCAATATTTTTGGTGGCTGTTTTGCGCCACCCCCCATCATTGGTCAGCAGCAGTGTGGCGATGCCGCACCACGTTTTCAGATCCTCAGTAGTGCTGCCCGGAAGGGTGTCCATGTCGCAGCAAAATAAGAGATCGGAAGTACTTCCATCATCCAGATTCGATGCTGCGAAGCGCGCAAGCTCAACCATCTTTCCGCCTGCGTCCGCAGGCAATGCTCGCGCCGTTGCAGCCAGCGCTTCTTCGATGACGCTTTTAAACGCAGCCTCCAGACTCGCACGTTGCTGTTCACGGTCTGAATCTTTCACTACATGCCGCAACCACTGATCACGTCGCGCCAGCATGTTGGCGAGCAATCCTTCCACCAGCGCCAGATCGTTATCCAGATGGCGCAGCAGCCGTTCCACTGCGGGTGACCATTGCTCTCCCGTTTCCAGCAACGCCAGCGTCGCGCGCGCGGCATCGCGGTAGAGATCGGCGGCATCGGTGGTAGTGGCAGGCACAGCGCCAAAGCGCGACAACACCGGCATTTGTCGCGTCAATGAATTGCACAGCGAGTCGATGGTCTGGATACGCAGCCGCGCTGGGTGAGACAACACATCCCATTCCAGCCGCTCATTACACGCCAGCACCGCGCGCGCCAGATTCCAGGTAGTGCGCTCATACGCGGCATCGGGTGGCGGTGCATCGCGCGCCTCGTGCAATGCCTCAAGAATGCGATTACGCATTTCTGCCGCAGCCTTGCGGGTAAAGGTGATCGCCACGATCTCTTCCGGGGATTCCACGCGCGCCAGCAGCGTGAGATAACGTTGCGTCAGGAGGCTGGTCTTGCCCGATCCTGCGGGGGCTTGAACGATAAACGAGCGAGAGGGGTCGAGCGCCTCGCGGCGTTGATCTGCATCGGCAATGGGTAAAACATTGGGCATTACTGTACCTTGAGGTTAACGATTTGATATTACGTGCCGTCCACGAAAGACACGAAATTCACGAAAATATTCAGGTGCATATTGCGTGTTACTTATTACCCATCCGGCGAATTGTTGCGACAATCCATGTTTTTGTTTTCTTTCGTGTTTTTATTGAATTTCGTGGACAAAAAAGGTTTTAAAGTTTAAACATCCCTCCCAATCGCCGAGCTAATATGGTCTATCCCATCGCGGCGCAGCAGTTCTATGAGTTCTGCCTTGATACGCCGCGCAATCGCTGGCCCCTCATAGATAAACGCGGTGTATATTTGTACCAGGCTGGCCCCGGCGCGGATTTTCTCATAGGCATCCTGACCGCTGGCTATCCCGCCGACGCCGATAATGGGCACCTGTTTGCCGGTGATGCGATACAACGTGCGAATCACCTCCGTGCTGCGTGCACGCAGCGGCGCACCACTTAACCCTCCGGCTTCATTCACAGACTGAGCAAGTCCCTCGCGGCTCAGCGTGGTGTTGGTGGCGATAAGGCCGTCGATGGTAGGACCCAGCGCCAGCGTGGCTATGGCTTCGAGGTCTTCGCGGGCGAGATCGGGTGCGATTTTGAGCAGGCAGGGCAAGGGTTGGCGGCCATGCTGCGCGGCGAGGCGCCGGTTGGCGGCCTGCACCTCGGCCATCAATGTTTCCAGATAATCGGCGCCCTGCAATAAGCGTAGTCCAGGTGTATTTGGCGAGCTGACATTAACGACACAATAGTCACCGTAAGGGAAAAGTTTTTCCAATGCCGCAACATAATCGGCAGCGGCATCTTCCAGCGCGGTGTCTTTGTTCTTGCCGAGATTAATGCCTATCGGAACAGGCTGCTCACCCAGCGCCGCCATACGCGTCGCCACAGCATCGGCGCCCTCGTTGGGAAAACCCATGCGGTTGATTACGGCATGGTCCGCAGGCAGACGGAAAATGCGCGGCCTGGGGTTGCCAGGCTGGGCGCGCGGTGTAACCGTGCCGATTTCAATAAAACCAAAACCCAGTGCCGTCAGCCCCTGAATGGCGCGGGCATTTTTATCGAACCCGGCGGCCATGCCCACCGGATTGCCAAAGCGCAGCCCCCACAGGGTTTGGGTGAGCAGTGAATCTTCCAGATAATAAATGGATTTCGCAATACCACGCGTTACACGGCAAGGGCCGGTCTTCTCCATCCAACCCATAACAAGGTCATGGGCCTGTTCCGGGTCAATGCGGAAAAAAGCGGGTTTAATAAGTTCGTAAAACATTATTTTCCTGATTTAATTTTGCTTCTTAATGTATCAAGCCAATATCCACCACTACGTATATGATCCACCATCAATAAAAAACACCATTCGCGCTTCAATAATATCATCGCCCTCAATTATTGGGCTTCATTTAATTCAGGGCTATAGAGCCGCGTGCGGAAGAGCTACCTGCACGGGTTCGGGGGGGCGGGGGCTAGTGCCTTCCCGATTCTTACCCGCACGCTGTCGGTTTTTTTTACACTCCCTACAAAAATATTAATATATTGATAAATAAAAACTTAATACGTAAATAACGCCATTTTTCATTTTCTTCCGGGTCAAACTCTTACCAAAATTGTCGGCAAACTTTACACATCTAAATGGTGTTTTGGTTAAAAGCAGCATAAAAAATTCGAAAAATTCTATAACATAATGTTTATTAAGAGAATTAAATAATTTGGCATGAATTTTGCTTACTTGGATTGCGGATTATGGGATCCGCAATTAACAGCAAGGAGTATTTTGAATGAACTTCATTAGCAAGTCGCTTCACATCGCGGCGCTGACACTGGCGGCAGCATTGAGTGCTACCGCATCGGCCGCACCAATCCTCTGGGTAGGAGATTCGCAAGGCAACCTGGGAACCGTTGATGTCGCTTCCGGCACGGTAAACGTCGTCGGCAACATGGGCCAAGCGATGACCGATATCGCTTTTGATCCAAGTGGCAATCTTTACGGGATCACTTTTGGCAGCTTGTACTCTATCAATCAGGCTACAGCGACCACTACGCTCATCGGCAACTTGGGTACTTCTGCCAATTCGCTTGTGTTCGATTCAACTGGCACCCTGTATGCCGCAAACAGCTCATTGTACAGCGTCAACACAAGCTCTGGCCTTGCCACCTTGATCGGTAACGGTGGCGCTGCCTACAACTCCTCGGGCGATTTGGCTTTTATTAATAACAAATTGTATTTGAGCAGCGTCGGTGACACGCTGGTGGAGCTTAACACCTCGACCGGGTTCGGCTCACTAATCGGTAACATCGGCTATTCTGCTGTTTACGGCCTGGCGACCGACAACAACATTAATCTCTATGGTATCACAGGAACATCTGTCATTGGCCTTGATACCACCACCGGCGCCGGAAGTTTTATTGTCAACTATGGCAGTCAAGGTCTAGTAGATGCTTGGGGTTCTGCTTTCCGTAGCGAATCAGTTCCAGAGCCAGCAACCCTCGCGTTAATGGGCATGGGCCTAGTTGGTCTTGGGTTTGCCCGCCGCAAAGCTAAGGCGCAATAAAGTTGTTGGCTTCGTAGGTTGACGCTGAACCTATGAAGCCCAACACTTCACCGCTCCATACCCCTCCAACCTATACCCTTATCATATCTAACGCGCCGCCCCCATTTCCAACGCGCGACGGCGGCTGGCTTCAGCTTCCACGGCATGGTGCGTTGCATTCCACTCAGCATCAACCTCAGGCCAGCCTTGGGTGTGTTTCTTCACCAGATCAGCGAGTGCCTGCATGTGATCATCACGGTCGTTCAACGCCGGGATGTAATGGTATTTCTCTCCGCCCGCCTCAAGAAATACGCCGCGATTCAGCATAGCCATTTCTTCCAGTGTCTCCAGGCAATCGGCGGAAAAGCCGGGGCATACTATGTCCACGCTTTTCACACCTGCCTTACCCCAGGCCTCCAGGGTTTTATCGGTATAGGGCTTCAACCACTCCTCGCGGCCAAAGCGCGATTGAAACGCCAGTTGCCAACGGTCGGCGGGCAATTGGAGCTGCTCTGCCACCCGTCGCGCCGTCTTGTGACATTCGCAATGATAGGGATCGCCCGCCAGCAAGCAGCGTTTAGGTATGCCATGAAAGGAAAACAACAGGCGTTCGGCCTGGCCATGTTTCTCCCAACTCTCACGGATGCTGCTCACCAGGGCGTTGATATAAGCAGGATCGTCATGATAATGGTTGACCATGCGCACCTCGGGTATCCGGCGCCAGGTCTTGAGCACATCGGCCACGGCATCGAAGGTGGAGGCCGTGGTTGACGCCGCATATTGAGGATAAAGCGGCAACACCAGAATGCGGCGTGCGTTGGCAGTGCGCAGCTCCGCCAAACCATCGGCGATGGAGGGGGTGCCATAACGCATCCCCAGCGCCACCTTGACCGGCCCGCCGAACTGCTTCTCCAGCAGATTTTGCAGCGCCGCGGCCTGCTTGCGCGAAATCGCAAGCAATGGAGAACCCTCGTCGGTCCATACCTTCTGATAAGCATGTGCCGAGCGTTTAGGGCGGGTGCGCAGGATCACACCATGCAGGATCAGCCACCACAGCGGGCGCGGGATTTCCACAATGCGCGGATCCCACAAAAACTCACCCAGATAACGACGCACCGCCTGTGCAGTGGGCGCATCGGGTGTGCCAAGATTGGTGATCAGTATGCCAGTGACCGGCAAAGTGCCATGGGAATACTCCATCTCACCGTGATAAACAGTCATTAACTACGCCTCGTTTTGTAGATTGTTTGTTTATTGTGGGGCTAAACCGTCGTTCATTGTAATCTGTACATTTGGAATGGTGGGAACGGCCCCTAAAGTATACCTGCAGACTGGGTATTTGGTCAGCGGATCATGCACGATCTCATGGGGAAACATCGCGGCGTGTCGCCCACAATAACCAGGCATATCCCAGCGTGCCCGCAGCCAGTGAGGCTGCAAGAATGCCGGTCTTGGCCATCAGCAGATGTTCCGGCAGCGCCGCAAACGCCAGCTCACCAATAAATATGGACATGGTAAAACCGATGCCACCGAGCAGGCCCACGCCGATAATATGGCGCATGTTCACACCTGCGGGCAATGCAGCGCCGAAATAGCGCGAGGCCAGGTAGGAGAATCCTGTGATGCCCAGGAATTTACCTATCAACAGACCGGACATGACACCAAAGGTTACGGGATGGCTCAAAGTAGCCGCCAGGGTTGCGAATTCAATAGGAATGCCGGCATTGAACAGGGCAAACACGGGAATGACCAGCAGCGCCACGGGCAGGTGAAACGCACGCTCCAGCCGCGCAAGCGGGGGTTGCACCCGCTCGACGCCAGCCTCCAAAGCTTGCACGATGGCGGCTTGCTCCTGGTTCTCCAAGAGACTCACGCCGGGCTGCCTGGCGTGGTCATAACGATCCATGAGTTTGCGCACATGGCCGCTAAAGTGCTCCGGGTGGTATTGCGGGCGCGTGGGGATGGTGAAAGCCAGCAACACGCCCGCGACGGTGGCGTGTATACCTGATAGCAACATGGCGAACCACATGAGAATACCGGCCAGGAAATAGGGCAGCGGCCGACGCACGCCACCCAGATTGAGGGCTACCAGTACGGCGAGCAACGCACCCGCCCAGGCAAGCGGTATCAACGCGAGATCGTCAGTATAGAACAAGGCAATCACCACCACCGCGCCAAGGTCGTCCACAATGGCCAGCGCCGCGAGGAATATGATCAAATTTCTGGGAATGCGCCTACCCAGCAGCACCAATGCGCCCACGGCAAAGGCGATATCGGTAGCCATGGGAATACCCCAGCCACGCGCGGCATCGCCCTCGGGGTTAATAAAGAAATAAATCGTCGCCGGCACTACCATCCCCCCCACAGCCGCGACGATAGGCAAGGCGGCTTTGCGCACCGATGCAAGCTCGCCAACAAGCAGCTCACGCTTGATCTCCAGGCCCACCAGGAAGAAGAACAAGGCCATGAGTCCATCGTTAACCCAATGTTGCAGTGAGTATTCGAGCGACCACTCCCCCACACGCAAAGACAAGGGCATATGCAGCAGATGTTCGTAGGCTGTGCTCCAGGGCGAATTGGCCAGCAGGAGCGCGAGCAATGCGACCACCATAAGCAGCAGACCGGCACTGGTTTGATTATGGATAAATCGCTCGAAGGGAGTGGTGATGCGCTCGAAGACATGCTCCCACGGTGCCGCGAGGTGTTTATCTTTTAGCGTGGCGTGGTCGCGGCGGGGATCAGCCATGAGTGAATTCCTTTATTTTTTTCTTGGTTTAGCCGCTTTGCTGCGCAAAATGACGGCGTGACAGGCTATTCAGGCGGGGAGGAATGGCAGTATGGACAAGCGCTTCTAGCGGGTGATTTCCTTATGCACCTCCGCCATATCCAAAGCCTGAACCCTGCCGATGATGTCATGCAGCGCGGCGGCGGGCACAGCACCCGCCTGCGAAAAAATCACCACCTGTTCGCGAATCGCCATCAAGGTGGGTATGGAACGGATCTCGAAATGTTCAGACAGCTCCTGCTCAATCTCGGTATTTATTTTGCCGAAGACAATGTTCGGGTATTCGGCGGAGACCTGTTCATAAACAGGCGCAAAAGAGCGGCACGGTCCACACCAGGGCGCCCAAAAATCGACCATCACGATGTCGTTGGCAGCGGCAACATCCGCAAAGTTTTCCTTCGTCAGCTCGATAGCGGCCATGGCGGCATCTTCCCTATTTAATGATTGATGAAAGCTAACATTAACATGGGCCGGGACAGTAGGCCATAGTGCGCCATTCTCACCGCATTGTCATCATCAAAGTGGGGTTCTCTGACAGTCTAACCGAGCAACGGCGGGGTCAAAATCGCGTTTGACCCCGCGACTTAGCCCGGAAATCTCCAGACAGTAGTGACTTTAAATCACTTTATCGTCGGATATTATACAATTGCTGCATTAACATTGCGGCAGACAAAAAATATGACCATCGTTTATGGCATCAAAAATTGTGATACGGTCAAAAAGGCGTTGGCCTGGCTGGGCGGGCACGACGTGGATTACCGGTTCCATGATTTCCGCAAGGACGGTCTGGACGAAGCGATGCTGCGCGGCTGGGTGAAGGAGCTTGGCTGGGAGGCGCTATTGAACCGGCGCGGCACGACCTGGCGGCGATTACCGGACGCTGACCGGGAAACACTGGATGAAACCAGGGCCATCGCCTTGATGCTCGCACAACCCTCGATCATCAAGCGCCCGCTGCTGGATCTCGGCACATCGCGTCACCTCGGCTTCAGCGCCGCAGACTACGAAAGGCTGTTTGGCTGATGAAGATTGACCGCCTTGATCATCTTGTACTCACAGTGCGCAACATTACCGCAAGCTGCGATTTTTACAGCCAGGTGTTGGGCATGGATGTTGTAACGTTCGGCAACGAAAGAAAAGCACTGGTGTTTGGCAAACAGAAAATCAATCTGCACGAGGCGGGCAAGGAATTCGAACCCAAGGCTTCCCGGCCAACACCCGGCTCGGCAGACCTGTGTTTTATTACCTGCGAAGCGCTAACCAGCGTTATGGCACATCTGGAGGCGCAAAATATTGCGATCATCGAAGGCCCCCTGCCGCGCACCGGCGCCGCCGGGGCCATCGCTTCCATTTATTTGCGCGACCCTGATGACAACCTTATCGAAATTTCCAACTATACATAATGAGATTAACCAACTAATGTCCCCTACCCTTGAACTCGCCATCGACCTCATCTCCCGTCCCTCCGTCACTCCGGAGGATGTTGGTTGCCAGGAAGTCATGATCGCCCGCATCAAAGCCATCGGTTTTAACATAGAACGGCTCCCCTTTGGCGAAGTGCATAACTTCTGGGCGCGGCGCGGCACATCCGGCCCGCTGTTTGCCTTCGCCGGACACAGCGACGTGGTGCCAACCGGGCCACTTGAACAGTGGATCAGCCCACCATTTTCACCCGAAATACGCGACGGCCACCTGTATGGGCGCGGCGCAGCGGACATGAAGGGCAGTCTGGCCGCCATGGTTACGGCCTGCGAACGCTTCGTCTCCGAACACCCTGACCATCAGGGTTCCATCGCGTTTCTCATCACCAGCGACGAGGAAGGCCCCAGTATCAATGGCACAGTAAAGGTGGTGGAGCATCTTACCGAGCGTGGCGAGAAAATCGACTGGTGCCTGGTCGGCGAACCCACCAGCACAACGCGCGTGGGTGATGTGATCAAGAACGGACGGCGCGGCTCCCTGAGCGGCACGTTGGTCGTGCATGGCGTGCAAGGCCATGTCGCCTATCCGCATCTTGCCGATAACCCGGTGCATCGCTTCGCCCCTGCTCTCGCCGAACTGTGCGCGATAGCGCTGGATAAAGGCGACGCCCACTTCCCGCCCACCACGTTTCAGATCTCAAACATCCATGCCGGCACGGGCGCGAACAATGTCATCCCCGGTGATCTTGAGGTATTGTTCAATTTCCGTTATTCGACCGCCATTACCCACCCGCAACTCCGCGAACGTGTCGAGGCTATATTGAATAAGCATGGTCTCAAATATGATCTGGAATGGAATCTCTCCGGCGAGCCCTTTCTAACGCGGGAAGGCGAGCTGATTGATGCCGCGCGCGACGCAATCCGGGAAATCAGCGGGATCAACACCGAGCTATCCACCACCGGCGGCACCTCTGACGGGCGCTTCATCGCACCCACCGGAGCACAGGTACTCGAACTCGGGCCAGTGAACGCCACTATCCATAAGCTCAATGAATGTGTCAGCATCGAAGATCTCGACGCGCTATCGAGCTTTTATCAGCGCATACTGGAAAAACTGCTGGCGAGGTAATGCAATGACTCAAGAAAATAGCCATGATGAACGGCGTCATTTCAAACGCATTCCATTCGACGCTGAAGCAGAGTTATCCAGCTCCAGTGGCCGTTGGCGCAGCAGATTGATCGACCTCTCGCTGCATGGGGCCTTGATGCAACGGCCAGCAGACTGGGCAGATACCACGGGTGAGCCGTGTTTGCTGCATATTCACCTCGCAGGTAATGATATCGCCATTCACATGGAGGTTGTGGCTGTTCATGTGGCAACAGGACAAATAGGGTTGCGTTGTACCCACATCGATATTGACAGCATTGCGCATTTGCGGCGTTTTGTGGAGCTGAATCTGGGTGACACAGCGTTGCTGAACCGGGAATTATCTGCACTGAGAGACGCGCATGAGCAGTGACACCCCTTCAGCAGATAACCAACCCGACTGGAGCCGCATCGCCGAAAAGTTTGATCTATGGCTACCTCAGCTCGCACCTGTTGGCGAGGCATTATTGGCGGCACTCAATGCCCAGACTGGCGACGTCATACTGGATGTTGCTTCCGGCACTGGCGAACCGGCATTGACCCTAGCGCGACGCATGGGCAACACCCTGACAATCACGGGAACCGATGCCGCAGAAGCGATGGTAAAAGTAGCTCAAAAAAAAGCGACACAGGAAAACCTGCCACATATTCAGTTTCAGCATATGGCAGCAGAAAAACTGCTCTTCGACGACAGCGCTTTCGACAAGATCATGTGCCGTTTTGGCGTAATGCTGTTTGAGGATTCGCTGCAAGGATTGCGAGAGATGCACCGCGTCCTCAAGCCTGGAGGACGTTTCAGTATCGCGGTGTGGAGTACGCCGGAAAACATGCCCACACTGTGTTGGGCACATCAGGTTTTCAAAGACAGGGTGCCGCCGGAAAAGTACCCTCCCCTCGCCAAGGTCACCTCATTGGGCGCACCAGGCGCACTGGATAATATCCTCCGGCAGGCGGGTTTTACAAATTTCACGATACACGCACACACGTTCAATTACCGCTTCCCATCGTTTAACGATTATTGGGATATTGTCGAGCAGTCAGACATCATGAAGATGCAATACGACGCCTTGGCTGAAGGGGAAAGAGATAAAGTCAGGGAGGATGTTGCGGCGTTGGCGCAAGCCTTTACAAGTTCAGAAGGGTTGATTATCCCGCATGAGTTTTTGCTTGCGGAAGGGAACAAACAAAAATCCTAAACCCCTGCGCTTTTTTGGGGACTCCCGAGAAGCTGCCTCATTACCTCATCAAAGTAAGGCTTCTCCTTGAGGCCGGCATAGCTTCCTGGGAAATAGACCAAGGTAATGTAGGCGCTTTTCTGATCGTATCTGTTAATCACTATCGCACAACGTTGTCCGGATAACAGACGCACATTATCTATCATGGGAAAATCAAACGAACCCACCCAGAATTCGCTGACACTGGTATCTTCCTTGCCGTCCTTTGTAGGGGTGGCAACTGTCAACATGGCCTTCATCTCCCGCGTTGCGGGGTCTTCTTCGATAATGCGAATCCTGAAAGTCCGTTTGATGCCATTCACATCAAGCGTTCCTTCGTCCAAAGCGACACCAACACCTGTGTCGCTTGCACGTAAATCCTCCAAATCGACAACCCTGTCAAAGCTGCTGCCCGCCCCGCCGAGCACCGTAACCTGCTTCATCGCCACATCATGGGCCACGCGCTCCAGTCGCTCCCGATAATCCAGTTTTTCGGGGTCCGTGCTGGCATTTATCTGTTTGGCCACATGCAGAAATAGCGGTTTAAGATTGAGTGCTTCATGAAAATTATAGGCGAGTAATTCGAGATTGAGCACCTTTTTTTCGAGTGAATCAGCGCCCTTATCAAGAAAGGACTGAAGAATAGATACAAACATGTCCTTACGCAGTGCGCTTTCCGCCTCTTCGCGCTTGCTCATTAATTCAGCATAGAGTTGAGAACGCGTTTCATTGGCTTTCATTCTCTCCAATGAATTGTTGGTGTAATAACCAACCAGGGCTATCGCTATCGCGGTCAGCAAACCACCCGACGCCTTGAGCAAATCAATAATGTTCCAGCCCTTACTTTCCTTGTCTTCCATCAACGGCTCCTGTGTCAAAAAATCTCTTCAAGTTAAACGTGTTGGGTCAAGGAGCACAAGCTCCGGACCCAACAAAATCACTGCTTCAGCACCATGTTGGGTCCGCTGCGCTTCGACTACATGGACGTAGGAGGTAGGGCAACGCATGGAGCGGTTGCCGAGACCCAACCTACTTTAGCGTAATGGATAATCCGGGTTCAATCTGACACATGCCATAATTGAACGCGTTCAACCCTGCCACTGCCGCACCCTGCCCACATCCACATGGACAAAATCAGAGCCGGGATAATAACCAACGCCACCGCCTTGCAGCGTCAGCGCGGCGTGGCGCACCTGCATCAACTCACGCCCTGGAACACGGATATCCGTCGCCATGCCATCCAGATGCATGCTGTGTTTGACCACGCCATTGCTGCGCGCGGCGAGCATGGCATTGGTGGCGGGCGAGCGATAACCGGAAATAATATGGAAGGGCTGGCGGGCAGCCACGGCATTATTGATGCTGTACAGCAAGTCCAGCAACGCGGGAGACATGTCTTTTATTGCATCATTGCGGTGATCACGCAAAATATGGTTGATGTCCGCCAACCCCTCTGGGATGTAACCACCCTCCGCCCAATAGACGGTCTTGATGCTTTCTCCGGTGTGGGTGTTATACAAGGCCAAAACCCGCTCCGGCGCCATAACATCGCGCAGTGTTGCGCGCGCCGGGAAGGGAAGCAAGCCTGCCGCAGCAACGAGCATCCCTAGCTTCAAAAATTGGCGGCGGCTGGTATCTTTCATTGTGTACCTCCGTTTGAAACAGGAACCGGCAACCCTACTTCACGCGCCAGCCCTTCCTTGAGTCGAATTACGTTTTTCACTTTGTCCCAGTTTAACATATTGGAGATCCCCTGGGCCTGGGCTGAGTTCTCCACAATGGTTATCGGCTCAATCCCTTTTTTATAAACATCCCGGTTCACCTCAAGAAAGATGCGGCCATCCTCAAGGCGCGCCAGCAACACGGGGGTGTATATGATCTTGCCGGATTCGCCTTTGGTCACACGTTGAAAAAGCGCGGCAATATCATCCGGATGCGAGCGAATACAACCATGACTCTGAAAGTGATAGATACTCGCCGGGGCGACAGTGCCATGAATGCCAATACCCGGAAGACTCAGGCCAATCCAGTGTTTCCCCAAAGGATTATCCGGGCCCGGCGGCACATGGGTCAGCACAACTTTCCCCTCCCGGCGCATCTCCTCCTGGATGGACTTGGGTACATGCCAGGTCTTGTTTTCCTGTGGATCGACAACCTTGAAGCGCCCGTCCGGTGTCGGCCAGCTTGGGCGCCCTAACCCTACTGGATAATGGAGTGTCATCTTACCTGCCTGAAAATAATACAGCATGCGCTGCGGCAGGTTGATCAGTATGCCCTCATCCAGCCGCTCCGGGACAATATGGCGGTTATCAATCCGCAACATCTGGCCGGGCTGGAGCATGGCGCTGTATTTTATGTCATTTGTCCGCGCAAGAACGATCTGCTCGACACCAAAGCGGGCGCCGATACGGGTCAGGGAATCACCGGATTGCACCGTGTATTCAAACATCTCACCCACCAGCTCCACCGGATACACTGCCGTCTCTTGCGCCCCAGCAACGGGCATCCATGCGGCAAATACCAACCATGCCAATCCCGAGAGAAGCCTGTTATTCATATAACTCCATTAGGGGGCCTCTAAAAATCAATTTTTATTGCGCCAGTTGTTCCATATTCCGATTTTTCGCCGGAATTTCTCTACCAAATTTTTCTTCTAATCATGTTGGCTGATTTCAAGCCCCTAAGTCGAGTGTTTCACGCTGTTTTTCGCAGCACAACGCTACTGGGGGCGTACCTCTCCTGTCATCTTCATATCGCGCCTGAGCAACTGCACCAAACGAATCATGTTGTACACCAGATTCATCATCCCGATTTTTACTTGGGCGCGCAGCAATCCGATGGTGCGCACGAAGTGTCCGCCCATCGCATCCTGCGCGCCAAACACATGTTCCACTCGCGTACGCACCTTCGACTTCCCAGGGGCCAGTATCTGGCTAACAAAAGGGCGTTCATCGCCTTTGCCGTCGGTCAAAAATATCTTCTGTGGAATGCCGCGACCCATGTGGGTCTTGGCCTTCTTGGCCCCCTGGCGGTAGTCGGCCCAGTCCATGGACAGGACGGCATCGATCAGCGAGCCGTCAATGGCGACCAGATCGCCAAGATGGCTGAATTCCTCTTTAAGCACCTGCAGAAGATGACGGCCTGAGGTGTGTTCCTCCAGGTGGAAGTAGATGAGCGCGTTCAGTTGATCTTCAAAGTCCATTTGCAACGGTCTGTTTCCGCGCGCCTCAAGAGGTGTTATGTCGTGTAAGATTGCCCTCAGCGGGGCCAGCAGCCGCCAAAATGACGGTGCTTTTTTAAATGTCTTGTCCAGCGGGTTGAGCGTGTAGGGCATTTTCGTAATTCCTTGCAATTAAAGGTAATCAACGAAAATTTTTCCATGGCACTGTTTTCAAAAATCAAGCAAAAAGTGGCCTCCACGCGGGGTTTGTGGGCTTTTTCTCAGTGGGCTACATATCATGCAATTACCTAACCGGACAATGCTGAATTGAACTGGTTTTTAATGCGGCTTATAGTCGGAATCAATTTTTCACACCACCCGCATAAAAGGATTTTGCCAGCATGATCAAAACCAGCCTATGTTGTCCGTATTTTTGGTTTATTGCTATTATTCTGGTCACCCTTCGCTTCCGCGCTGCCCTGCTGGGCAGCACTGGAATAATGCCCCCTCACCAACAGAAGATAAGCAAACATGAGCATCAAACAGCCCAACAAACGCAACATCCGCAAAAACCTTCTGCGCCGTTTTGAGGGACAGTTCGACCTCAATCGTCTTGACTACAGCCGCCGCAGCAAACCAGCCAAGGACATGGCCAAAGCCGTGGGAGTGATAGTTGCGGGGGGCATCTACCTCGTCGGCTTTGGCTTGGCCTATTACAGTTGGACTCAAGAAAGCATTGACACCATCATGCTCAACACATTTGCCTTTATCTTCATGATCCCCGCCACGGTGGTGGGACTATTCGCCTTTCTGCTCAGCGGCAACCGCCGCGAATTCCCGATTCGTAAGGACATCCTTGCCCACGTTGCCACCTTTGAAGGCGCAGATGGCACTCTATGGCGCTATGAACCATTGCTGAAACAGATGACTCTAAAAAAGATTGATATCGAGGAGTTGATCAAGGCCTCACGCGAGGGAAAGCTGGTCAAGATGGCTCCCGAAGACATCTGCGCTACCCTTCACGCCCTGCACCAGAACCTCAGCAGCAACAGCGCCCTCATCAACATCGAGATCCTTGAAGCAATCGAAGACTACTTCACTGGTCGCGCCGAGGCCGCATGAACTTGGCGAGGAGCAATACGCGCGCTGCAAAAATGGCGGCCAATCAATTTCCACAATGAGAAGGCGCCTCAAAAATGAACGGACCATCACGACATCAATCTGCCGCCATCTGGCAGTAAAACATGCGCCGTGTACCTGAATCACGCTATAATCAGCGACGGCAGCATACCGGTGAAACCGGGCCATCGCCGAACCATCGCCTGATCGTGCGCACAGCGCACGCTACCGCTTGCTATTAGTTTCGCTCAACCCCGAATCACTATTCCATGCCCCTTATCACACTAGACAATGCCCACCTCTCCTTCTCCCGCTGGCTACTGCTCGACGGGGCTGGCTTCACCCTGGACGCAGGCGAAAAAGTCGCGCTCATCGGTCGCAACGGTGTGGGCAAATCCACCCTGCTGCAAGTCCTGGCCGGAACCTGTGCCCTCGACAAGGGCGTGCTGTGGCGCGATGACGCGGCGCGTCTTGCCTATGTGCCGCAAGAGCCACCGCTCGACCCGGAGCATACTGTGTTCGAAGCCGTCGCGGCGGGATTGGGCGGACTGAGCCAGATCCTGCTGGACTACCACGCGGTAAGCCATGACCTGGCCCAGGAAGGCACCGATACCGATGCGCTGCTGACACGCCTGCAGAAAATCCAGACCGCGCTCGAAGCCCAGGACGGATGGTCAGCGCAAAACCGCGTGGAACAGGTGCTGACGCGGCTGGAATTGCCTGCCGACGTGAAGATCGCCACCCTCTCCGGCGGCTGGCGCAAGCGCGTCGCACTGGCCCAGGCGCTGGTGATGCAACCTGAGATCCTGCTACTGGACGAGCCGACCAATCACCTCGACCTCACCGCCATCGAGTGGCTGGAAGATTTTCTGCGGACGTATCAAGGCAGCCTGATTGTGATCAGCCACGACCGCCGCTTTCTGGACCGCGTAGCAACCCGGATTGTGGAGCTGGACCGTGGCATACTGACCAGCTTCCCCGGTAATTTCGCCGATTATCAGCGCCGCAAGGCGGAACTGCTGGCAGCGGAAGCAACGCAGAGCGCGGAATTCGACAAATTTCTCGCCCAGGAAGAGGTATGGATTCGCCAGGGTGTCCAGGCGCGCCGCACCCGCAACGAAGGCCGCGTGAGACGCCTGGAACAGTTGCGACGGGACCGCGCCGCGCGCCGTGATCGTATCGGCAATGTGACACTCCAGATCGACACCGGCGAGCGCTCCGGCAAGCTCGTGGCAGAACTTGAGAATGTCAGCAAATCCTTCGGCGACAAGGTTATCATCCGCGACTTTTCCACCCGCATCATGAACGGTGACCGCGTAGGCCTGCTCGGCCCCAATGGCGCTGGCAAGACCACCCTGCTCAAGCTGATTCTCGGCGAACTCGCCCCGGACAGCGGCAGCGTGCAGCTCGGCAGCAAGCTACAGGTTGCCTATTTCGATCAGCTCCGCGAACAGCTCGACCCCGAGGCCACTCTGCGCGACGTCGTCAGCCCCGGCGCGGATTTTATCGAGATCGGGGGCAAGAAAAAACATGTGATCGGCTATCTCGGCGATTTCCTGTTTCCACCCGAACTCACCCTGGCAAAGGTAAGAACCCTCTCCGGCGGCGAGCGCAACCGCCTGCTGCTGGCCCACCTCTTCACCCGCCCCGCCAACGTACTGGTGATGGACGAACCGACCAACGACCTCGATCTGGAAACCCTCGAGATGCTCGAAGGATTGCTGACCGATTATCCCGGCACGCTGTTGCTGGTCAGTCATGACCGCGAATTCCTTGATAACGTCGTCACCCAGGTCATCGCCTTCGAAGGTGACGGCAACCTGTGCGAATACCCCGGTGGCTACGAAGACTGGCTGCGCGCCCGGCCACAACCCAAAGCCGCCACGCCTGTCTCAATCGCCCCCAAAACCGCGCCTGCCGCACCCCCTCGCCTCGAACCCGCCAAACGCACACGCCTGTCATTCAAGGAAACCCGCGAATTAACGGAGCTGCCAGGCCGCATCGAAACACTGGAAAGTCGCCAAACAGAAATCATCGCCCTCCTCGCCGACCCCGCCATTTACCGTGACAATCCGGCAAGCGTACAGGCCTTGCAACACGAGACGGCGGACATTGCGGGAGAGCTTGAAGGGGCTTATGCGCGCTGGGAAGTGTTGGACGAAAAAGGCAAATAAGAGAGCTGAATATTAATACAAAAAACGCCAAATCGGACAAAATCCCCGCCATATCATGCGCCTCGTGTGAGGCGTGCTGTTGCAGGCTGGAGGTATTGCTAATGGACGGCGACGACGTTCCGCTCGAAATGACGACATCTAATCAATGGGGCAGTTGGACTATGGCGCGTCTTGATGACGGTTGGTGCGCGGCCCTGGATAGAAACACCTTGCTGTGCAGGATCTACGAACGCAGACCGATGATATGCCGGCAATTTCAGGTGGGCGAAAGCGACTGCATTGAAGAGCGATCCAGCCTGGCGCATGAAATAACCGGACACTGAAACGCCAATCCATTATTTGCATGAAAAGCCTGTTATTCGATTTCAGCACCACTCAACTACTGCTCACTGCACTGCTCTTTGTCTGGGCTGGCTTCGTGCGCAGCGGTCTGGGCTTTGGTGGCGCGGCCCTGGGCCTGCCGCTGATGCTGTTCATACTCGACCAGCCGCTGTTCTGGCTGCCCGTGATTGGCCTCCACCTGCTTTTTTTCTCCGCGCTGACGCTACGCACGCGCATCAATAACGTGGACTGGGCCTATCTGAAGGCGTCCAGCATCTATATCATCCCTGCCGCTCTGGTAGGCGTATTTGGATTGATCAATCTGCCCACGCGGATACTGGTGACGTTTATCTACGCCATCACGTTATTTTACGCCCTCATTTGGATGTTTAATCTGTCCATCAACAGCAAAGGAGGTTGGAGCGACAAACTGCTGCTCGTGCTCGGCGGCTATGTGGCAGGTACTTCGCTCACCGGCGCGCCGCTCATGGTCGCGGTATATATGCGTAACGTCGCGGCCGCGCAGTTGCGCAATACTCTTTTTGTGCTGTGGTTTGTACTGGTCAGCCTGAAGATGAGCACCTTCGTCGCGCTGGGTATTCCGCTACACTGGCAATCTTCGCTACTGCTATTGCCTGCGGCAGCTATCGGACACGTGATCGGCCTCAAGGTTCACGACACGCTCTTGCGCAACGACAAGCTGTTTAAACAGGTCATCGGCGGAGTATTGGTGGTTATCAGTGCAGTCGGATTGTGGAACAGCTATAGCATCTAAGCGGCCTTCTCAGGCTCAGGCCGCCGGGTAAGAATGGCCAGCACGGAGGCAAGACGGTCACGCATTTCACGGCGGTCTATGATCATGTCTATCGCACCATGCTCCAACAGGAATTCGCTGCGTTGAAAGCCCTCAGGCAAGGTCTGGCGCACCGTCTGCTCAATGACTCGCGGGCCAGCGAAGCCGATCAGGGCGCCGGGTTCGGCGACGTTAATGTCACCCAGCATGGCAAAGCTTGCCGATACACCGCCCATGGTCGGATCGGTGAGCACGGAGATGTATGGAACACCTTGCCTGCTCAGGCGCGCCAGGGCGGCGCTGGTTTTTGACATTTGCATGAGCGAAAAGAGCGCCTCCTGCATGCGCGCGCCGCCGCTTGCGGAAAAGCACACCAGCGGGATGTTGTGTTCCATGCAGGCATTCGCGGCGCGTACAAATTTCTCGCCGACCACCGCGCCCATGGAGCCACCCATGAAGCCAAACTCGAACGCGCAGGCCACCAGCGGCAATCCCTTAACCTGACCTTTTATCACGATCAGCGCGTCTTTTTCGCCGGTTTCTTTTTTGGCTTGTGTCAGGCGGTCACGGTATTTTCTGCTGTCGCGGAACTTGAGTTCGTCTACGGCAATAAGATCGCCGCCAATCTCCTCGCGGGAATCGATGTCCAGAAAGCCGTTGAGACGCTTGCGTCCGCTGACGCGCATGTGGTGCGTACACTTGGGACACACCTCAAGATTACGCTCAACCTCGGCACGGTACAGTACCGCGCTACAGGCAGGACATTTGGCCCACAATCCTTCAGGAATGGATTTTTTTTGGCGCCCCTCAGTCCTGATTTTTGAAGGGATTAATTTTCCGAACCAGCTCATTTAGTCGTCGCCATCATTCAATAGTTATCATTTTGCTAAGAGGACGCCATCCATTGCAATGCGCATTTCCTTGACGAGCGATGCCACTACTTTTTCAATTTTTTCCGGCTGCCCGGCAAACTCACCGACCTTTTTCACCAAGGCACTACCGACGACCACGGCATCGGCCACAGCAGCCACTTGCGCGGCGGATGCGGCATCCTTGATGCCAAAACCGACCCCGATGGGAAGATCAGTCAGTCCGCGGATCTGTTGCAGCTTGGCGGCTAATGTCGATACATCAATGCTCGCCACGCCAGTCACGCCCTTGAGTGAGACATAATAGACGAATCCGCTGGACATAGCACAGATCCTGGCAATACGTTCGGCGGAACTGGTCGGTGCAATGAGGAAAATAGTATCGATATTGCGGGGGCGCAGTTCTGTCACCAATGCTTCCGCCTCTTCGGGTGGCAGATCGACGGTCAACACACCGTCCACGCCCGCCTCATCCGCCGCACGGGCGAATTCGGCGTAGCCCATCACCTCAACCGGGTTGAGGTAACCCATGAGTACCACGGGAGTGTGGTCATTCCGCGTGCGGAACTCCCGCACCATGTCCAGCACATTGCGTAGGCTGACATGATGCTTCAGAGCGCGTTCGCAGGCCTGCTGGATGGTTGGACCCTCCGCCATGGGGTCGGAAAACGGCACGCCCAACTCAATGATGTCCGCACCCGCCGCCACCATTGCGTGCATCAAGGGGACAGTGACATCCGGCTGCGGGTCGCCTGCGGTGACATAGGGGATGAGGGCTTTGCGCTTGTCGCCGCGCAACGCGTCGAAACAGCTTTTGATACGGCTCATACTTTGATTCCTTGCAGCGCGGCCACGGTATGAATGTCTTTGTCGCCACGTCCTGACAAGTTGACGATAATGATCTTGTCTTTATCCATGGCAGGCGCGAGTTTTGAGGCATAAGCCAGCGCATGGCTGGTCTCCAGCGCAGGCATGATGCCTTCGGTGCGGGTCAACGCATGAAATGCAGCGAGCGCCTCGTCGTCGGTGATGGCGACGTAAGTAGCGCGCCCACTATCCTTGAGCCAGGCATGCTCGGGACCGACGCCGGGGTAGTCAAGACCGGCAGAGATGGAGTGGGTTTCGATAATCTGGCCGTCGGCATCCTCAATGAGATAGGTGCGGTTGCCGTGCAGCACGCCGGGACGGCCCTTGCACAGAGTGGCCGCATGATGCTCGGTCTCCAGTCCCTCGCCCGCCGCCTCGACGCCATACATGACCACGCCGGTATCGTTCAGGAAGGGATGAAACAGGCCAATGGCGTTGGAGCCACCGCCGACGCACGCCACCAGCGCATCCGGCAACCTGCCTGCCTGATCCAGAATCTGGACACGCGCCTCACGGCCGATGATGGCCTGAAAATCACGCACCATCATGGGATAGGGATGAGGCCCGGCCACAGTACCGATGATGTAGAAAGTGTTGTCGATGTTGGTCACCCAGTCGCGCATCGCCTCATTGAGCGCGTCCTTGAGCGTCTTGGAGCCGGATTCAACGGGCACCACCTCGGCGCCGAGCAGCTTCATGCGGTAGACATTGATTGCCTGGCGCTTGATATCCTCGGAACCCATGTACACCACGCATTCCATGCCGAAACGCGCCGCCACGGTAGCGGAGGCGACGCCATGCTGGCCCGCGCCGGTCTCGGCGATCACCCGCGTCTTGCCCATATGCCGCGCCAGCAACGCCTGCCCCACGGTGTTGTTGATCTTGTGCGCGCCAGTGTGGTTGAGGTCTTCTCGCTTCAGGTAAATCTGGGCGCCACCCAATTGTTTGCTCCAGCGCTCTGCATGGTAAAGCGGCGAAGGACGGCCCACAAACTGGGCAAGATCCCTGTCCAGTTCGGCCAGAAACGCCGGATCATTACGCAAATCCTCGTAGGCCTGCCGCAGTTCCTCCACTGGCCCCATCAGGGTTTCGGCAATAAAACGCCCGCCGTAAGGGCCGAAATGGCCATTGGCATCGGGCAGACTGTGGGTATTAATTTCTTTCGCTGACACTCTTTACACCTCGCATGAATGCGGCAATCTTTCCCGCATCCTTGATACCTTTCGCTGATTCCACCCCGCCGCTCACGTCCACCGCATAAGGACGGACCTGAACAATCGCATCAGCCACATTTTCCGGCGTGAGTCCGCCGGCCAGAATAATCGGTTTATCCACATCAGGGGGCACACGCGCCCAGTCAAACGTCTCCCCCGTGCCACCTGCCACGCCCGCGCGGTAGCTGTCCAGCAACAAACCACCCGCGTCCGCATAACAACGGGCGATTTCCGCCACGTCCACGCCCTCCCGCATGCGCACCGCCTTGATATAAGGCTTGCCGTATCCACTGCAATCGCCCGGAGTCTCATCGCCGTGGAACTGCAACAGGTCGATACGCACACCATCCAGCACAGATCGAATCTCCTCCGGCGGCGCGTCCACAAACAGTCCAACCACGGTTACAAACGGCGGCAGTATGTGGACAATCTCCCGGGCCTGCGCGACCACGACTGCACGCGGACTGTGCGCATAAAACACCAGGCCGATAGCATCCGCGCCCAGCCGGATGGCGGCGAGAGCGTCCTCGCAACGGGTAATCCCGCAGATTTTAACACGCACACGGGCGGGATTTTGAGTAAAAAGCGGCTGATTCATAAAGGCAGTTAGGTTACCAGACCATGGATGTCGGCGAAAGTCGCGGAATACCAAACTGTTCGGGATAACCCACTTCCATCAGGTATAGCCCATGCGGCGGGGCGGTGACACCACCCAAAGTACGGTCACGCATTTCCAGCACCTCGCGCGCCCATGCTGGCTCGCGCTCGCCCGCGCCAATCGCCATCAGGACACCCGCGATATTGCGCACCATGTGGTGCAAAAAGGCATTGGCTTCGATGTCGATGAAGATCAGCTCGCCCTGCCGCGTTACGTCGAGGCGATACACCGTGCGCACCGGGCTTTTGGCCTGACAGGCGAGCGCACGGTAAGAGGAAAAATCGTGTTCGCCGATCAGGTACGCGCCCGCCTCGGCCATGCGTCGCTCATCCATAGGGCGATAGTCCCAGGACACCCGACCGGCGAGGAACGTAGGGCGCACCGAGCGGGTGAGAATCACATAACGGTAACGCCGCCGCATGGCGCAGAAGCGTGCGTGAAAGTCACCCGCCACCTGCTGCGCCCAGGTGACACTGATTTGTTTAGGCAGATTGGCATTGGCACCGCACACCCAGGAACGCATGCTGCGTGTAGCCTCCGCGTCAAAATGCACAACCTGCCCGATGCCATGCACACCCGCATCGGTACGGCCGGCGCACGCTACGCGCACCGGGTGATCGGCAACCTTGGACAGCGCAACCTCGACACAGCCCTGCACAGTGCGCGCGTCGTCCTGAAGCTGCCAGCCCGAAAAGGCCGAGCCGTCGTATTCAATGCCTAGCGCGATTCGCATACGCGGAGTTTATTGATCATACCGCCTGCCGCTTCATCTGCCAACGCACCATGGCATTCTCCACCAGCGAATACACCGACGGCACCACTACCAGCGTCAACAGCGTGGAGCTGATCATGCCGCCGATCACGGCCACGGCGAGTGGGCCGTTGGTGTCAGAGCCGGCACCGAGTCCCAGCGCGGCGGGCAGCAGTGCCAGGATGATGGTTGCCGAGGTCATCAGCACTGGGCGCATGCGGATGGGACAGGCTTCCCTGAGTGCGGTGTCCACATCCTTCCCTTCCCCGCGTACTTGATTGGTCATATCCACCAGCAGTATCGAATTCTTCGCCACAAGACCGATCAAAAGAATCAGGCCGATCATCGAGTAGATATTCAACGTATGCCCCATCAACCATAGCGCGGCAACGCCGCCGATAATCGCCAGTGGTTGCGCCAGCATGATGGTGAGTGGCTGGATGAACGAGTTGAACTGACTGGCGAGCACCATGTACACCAGCACCAGGGCCAGTATGAAAGCAAAGACCGCGTAACCCACGGTTTTGCTGAACTGTTCGGCCTGCCCGGTGAATTTGATGGTGTAACCGGCAGGCAGGATTTCCGCCGCAGTATCCTTGACCTTGTTCACGGCCTCGCCCAAGGGGATGCTGGGTGAACCGGCAAAATTCGCGGCGTACTGCATGTCATAGCGGCTGATAATCGCCGGACCCAGTGCCTGATTGAACTTGGCAACCGTGTCCAGGCGCACCATTTTGCCATCCTGGTTGCGCAGATAGATCTTGCTGAAATCCGCGATCTGCCTGAAACCGCTTTCGACACCCTTGAGACGGATGTCGTAACGCTCGCCATCACCGGGCACATCGTTGTAGCGGGCAACGTCCATGCCGCCTGCCATCACATTCACCGCCTGCGCAACGTCCTTGGAGTTCAACCCAAGGTCAGCGGCGCGGGCGCGGTCCAGTTTCATCTCGATTTGCGGCAAATCAAGCTGCAAATCCACATCCAGCCGCCCCAGTTCCTGCATGGCGGAGAGCTTGTCCTGCATGGCAGTGGTCAACCTGCCGACCTCTTGCAGATTGGGGCCCGTCACTACAAACTGCAAGGGTTCGCCGCGCATCCCGCCGATGGGCGGCACACCTGAGGCGAAGGCGCGCACGCCGGGGATTTGCATCAATTCCTTGCGCACCGCGTCGATCACCTCGGATTGCTTGAGCGTGCGCTCCCCGCGCGGCAGCATCCGCACAAAGGCGATGCCCTGGTTGGCCTGCCCTGCCTGACCCAAGCCAATGGCGGTGAAGTAGGTGACGATTTCCTTGTGACTGCCTAACACCTTTTCAATTTTTTCGAGTCGGCTGTTGGTGTAGTCGATGTTCGCGCCCAGCGGTGTTTTGATGAACACCATGAAGCGCCCTTCGTCTTCTTCAGGCACAAATCCTTTGCCTACGTTGGCAAAAAACCAGGCGCTGGAGGCCACGATAATCAGCGTTGCAAATATCACGCTCCAGCGGAATCTCAGTGCAAGATCCAGCAACCGCCGGTAGATTTTATCCAGCCCCGCAAACGCTGCTTCCAGCGTGCGATAAACGATGCCGTGCTGTTGCGCCACTTTGAGATAGCGCGAACACAGCATCGGGGTGAGTGTCAGTGAAACAAACAGCGACACCACTACACCGATGGTCACCACCACCGCAAAAGATTCGAAAAAGCGCCCGATGATGCCGCCCATGAAGATTACCGGCGCAAAAATCGACACCAGGGTGAGCGAGGAAGCCAAAACCGCGAACTGCACCTGGCGCGAGCCGTCGATGGCGGCGCCGACCGGATCGGCATTGCCCTGCTCACGGTGGCGAAAGATGTTTTCCAACACCACGATAGCGTCGTCCACGACCACGCCAACCAGCAACAGCATCGCCAGCAGCGTCATCGAATTAAAGGTAAAACCGGAAAAATAAATCGCCGCCACCGCGCCCATCAGCGACACGGGTATCGCGACTGTAATGATCAGCGTGGAGCGCACGCTCTTCAAAAAAAGCCAGACAATGAGCGCCGCCAGCAAGGTGCCCAGCAGCAGATGTTCCTTGAGCGTCTTGACCATCTCCAGAATAAACCGGGAATCATCGGAGGACACCGTGATGGTCATACCTGCCGGCAATTGCGGGATAATCTCTGTCTCAAGCCGTTTTTTCACCTCGTCGATAATTGCGACCGTATTGGTGTTGGCGATCTTGACGATGCCCAGACCTACCGACGGCTTGCCGTTGAAATGCGCCAGTTGCCGGTAATCTTCCATGCCGTCTTCGATCAGCGCCACATCCTGCAATCGGATCGGCGCCTTGTCGCGATAAGCGACTATCATGCGCTGCAAATCTTTTATCGAGTGGAATTCGAGATCAAGCTTGATCAGACTCTCGGTTGTGCTCCCCACCAGAAAACCGCCGGGGACCTGCACATGCTCCTCGTTGAAAGCGTCAACGATGTCTTTGGTGGTCACACCCAACGCCGCCATGCGATCCGGCTTGATGTTTACGCGGATATTGCGGTCACGTTTGCCGCCCAGACGCACCTCGCCCACACCGTCGATGGTCTCAAGTCTTTTCTTGATGACACTGCGGGCATATTGATTGAGTTGTTGCAGGGTGCGGTCGCCTTGCAAGGCCAGCCACATGACAGGCTGCGCGTTGGTTTCCACCTTGGATACGATGGGTGCTTCGACATCGTTAGGCAGTTGCCGTAAAACCTGATTGACCTTGGTCTGCACCTCGTCAAAGGCGACATTGATTTCCTTTTCCAGATCGAAGGTAATGGTAACCACCGACACGCCAGGCGAAGACGCGGACTGGATGTGATCGATGCCGGGCACGGTGTTGACCTGCGACTCGATGACATTGGTGACACTGGAGTCGATGATCTCGGGGTTGGCGCCGCGCAGCACGGTGGTCACCGTCAGCACGGGAAACTCGACATGGGGGAAACGGTCGACGCCCAGCCGCTCATAACTGATCACACCAAGCAGCACCAGCACGGCAGACAGCATGTACGCCAGCACGTGGCGCTTAATGGACAGCGCAGGCAGACTCATTTCTTTTCGTCTTTTTTGATATTGACTTTGGCCTTGTCGGTGAGAAACGCCGCGCCATCCAGCGCCACCACGGCACCCGCCGCGAGGCCTTCAATGATTTCAACATTGCCATTCGAGCGGTAGCCCGTCTTCACCACCTGTTGCACGGCCTTGCCATCCTTGATCGTGTATACCACCTCACCAGCGGGGCGCATGACCACACTTTGCTCCGGTACGGTGACGGCCTGACCATGCTCTGCTACCACCAGCACACCGTTGACGCTACCGCCCGGCTTCCAGCCGCCGGGATTGGCAATCTCCACAATCGCCTCTACGGAATGGCTCTTGGCGTCCACCGCCGGGCGGATTTCCTTGATACGGCTGTCAACCGGTTTGCCCGGCGCTGTGGCTGTGGTAAGGCGCACTACACCACCCGGACGCAACGACGGCGCCATATCCTCGGGAAAGGGCAAATGCACCCGCAAAGTCTGCTGGGAGGTGATCTGGAACAGTGGCTTGCCGATAACCACAAAGTCCCCCACGGAAACCATGCGCTGCTCCACCTGCCCTGCCACCGGGGCAAGAATCCGCGCCTTGGCAATATTACTTTCGGCACCCTTCAACTGCGCCCGTGCGCCTGCCAGTTGCTCACGCAGCACGGCAAGCTGTGCTTTGGCGTCATCCAGTTGCGTAGCGGAAACAAATTTGTCCTGCACCAGCTTTTCATAACGCTGCACCAGACGCTCCTGGTTGCCAAGCGATGCCTGGATGCGTTGCATATCCGCCTGCACCGCCTCGCGTGCAATATGAGCATCCTTGCCATCCAGCTCGGCAAGCAACTGACCCTTGCCCACCGTCTGCCCCACATCCGCCCCAAGCCGCACCACACGCGCCGCCATCTCGGCAGCCACCAGGGGCAACGTCTCGCTCTCGATCCAGCCTATTGATTCCTGAACATGCTGCACTGCCTGGCTTTTTGCCTCGGTCACGGTAATGAGGGTTCCCATTGGCCGCTTGCCCGATTTTTCTTCTTCAGCCTTTTTGCCGCACCCGGCAAGAACAACAACCAAACATAACCCTGCGACCAGCGTGCCGCTTTCTTTCATTTTTTAAATCCTTCGCAAGGCCGAGTAGTTGAAATTAGTGTGCGCAAATACGAAAAGGTTCTGTTGCATCCCCCTACAACGCAGAAAGCGCTTGCAAGATTTCTTCAATGTGGCCTTCGACCTTCACCTTGCGCCACTCCCGGCGCAGGATGCCGTTCTTGTCAATCAGAAACGTGCTGCGCTCCACACCCATGGACTCTTTGCCATACATATTTTTCAGTTTGATGACATCAAACAGCTTGCAGAGCAACTCATCCTTGTCGGCAAGCAGATCGAATTGAAAATTCTGCTCGGTTTTGAATTTTTCATGGGAATCCAGGCTGTCACGGGACACACCAAGAATGACGGTATCGAACGCACCAAATTCATTGTAATGATCGCGAAAATCCTGCCCCTCACGAGTACATCCGGGCGTGTTGTCCTTGGGATAAAAATACAGCACCACATTTTTGCCCTTGATCCCGGAAAGACTGATGATTTTGTTACCGGTGGCAGGCAGCTCGAAATCCGGCACAGGTTGGCCTACAGCGATATCGCTCATGATGTAATCTCCTTGAAGTGAAGCTTCTCATTATACGTATGTGCGGAGGATAAAAAACATGCGTTGTATGCCTATACCACCCCTAACCCCCAGAGCGACCTCCATCTTTTCCCTCAACATACGAGAGGTAATTCTGTTTGACTGCCCAAAATCCGTGGCCCGACGCCACGAGAATTGATTGGAAACAACGCTTGACGAATACAGGCGGGGATTGCTATAACTGAAAAGTCGGGATTTTTGGCGGCTCCGTATAAAGGGAGTTACACCAGACACTTTGAGTACTACCACAAATCATCAGGAGAATATCTAATGAAACGTACACTAGGATTGCTGTTCGCCGCCTCCATTGTCACCGCAGCCCCTGGCTTCGCCATGGCCGCCGGGGAAAACAACATCGGCAGTTGCGGATGGGGTTCCAAGCTGTTCGAAGGACAAAGCGGCATCTTCCAACAGGTGTTGGCCGTCACCACAAATGGTACTTCCGGCAACCAGACCTTCGGCATCACTTCCGGTACTTCCGGTTGCACACAGGATGGCACCGTAAGCTCGACCTGGAAGACCGCCATGTTCATTGATGGCAACAAAGAAGCCTTGGCCAAGGCCATCTCCGCCGGCCAGGGTGAAAGCCTTGACGCTCTCGCTGCCCTGATCGGTATCGACGCAAAACATAAAGCGGACTTTTCCCGCGTTTCCCAGGCCAATTTCGCACGCATCTTCCCCTCCACGGAAGTGAGCGCCGCTGAAATACGCGCCTCGCTGAAAGAAGTGGTCAGCGCAGATGCGGTTCTCGCCCAGTATTCGGCGAAGATCTAAAGCTTGATCCCTGCAACAACCTTGGTGCGTGGAAGCGCGCCAAGGTTGTTTTTTTGACCCGCACGAAAACGCCCCTCCCTGCCTTGCAGTCTGCGCATCAGACTTTTCTTTAAGAAATCCTCCCCGTCATGAAACCATCGGCTTGCGCTTCAAATGGAAAAATCGGGGCTATTTTTGCCGTATTTGTTGCCCGCAGAGGCACATTCACATGCCTGACTTTATTTCTCACAATGACTCTGGCCGGGTTTCCGGCACACGCCTACGATAAACCCTATCTCGCCGAATTGACGAACTCGGCGCGCGCAAAACAACTGGCAGAACGTGATGAGTGGCGCCGCTTGTTGCATTACAAGGCAGGGTTATTGCCAGGGCGTTTTCGTAGCCAGGTTGACGCACCCCCGTTTTTTAATTCACCCAGCGGAAAAGATGATCCACAGGCCGAACTTGAAGCCACGCTGGAGCGTTTCTTCGATCCACTGCCAACAGTGCCTGACGCGCAACATCCGCAATGCGCCTTCGTTGCCCGCTACCAGTGGCTGAAGCAGGAACTAGGTTTCGACGCTGCCCGGCTCGCGGAGCAAGTGTGCCCACGCTATTCCCAGTGGTTGGAAGCACTCAACCCGGCGGGCATAACGCTGATTTTCCCTACTGCCTACATGAACAGTCCGGCCTCGATGTTTGGTCATACCTTGTTGCGCATTGATGCGCACGGACAGGATGACCGTACCCGCCTGCTTGCTTATGCGCTGAATTTCGGCGCGATTACGGGCAACGACAATGGCATTGCATTTGCGGCCAAAGGGCTGTTTGGCGGCTATCCAGGGCTGTTTTCGGTGTTGCCCTATTACTTGAAAGTTCGTGAATACAGCGATCTTGAAAATCGTGATGTCTGGGAATATCAACTCAACCTCACCAACGAGGAAGTGCATCGTCTATTACGGCACACCTGGGAACTGCGAGGAATCTGGTTCGATTACTTCTTCTTTGACGAGAACTGTTCCTACCATCTTCTTTCGCTATTGGAAACGGCGCGGCCCGGCCTGCGCTTAACCGATACTTTCAGATGGTGGGCCATTCCTTCAGACACCGTGCGCGCTGTTGTCGCACAAAAAGGCTTGGTGCAGAACGCCGTCTACCGGCCTTCGCGGCGCGAAATCCTTGAAAACGGCCTTGCCAGCCTCGACGAGGCCGGACAAACAGCAGCAATAGCACTCGCCACAGGAAAAATCACAACCGATGACGAGTATCTAAATCGCTTGCCCTCTGCACAAAAAGCCGCGCTCCTGGAGCTAGGCTATGAATATGCCAATTATCGTCAAACCAAATCCGGTAATGAGGAAACAA
Organism: uncultured Gammaproteobacteria bacterium; assembly: GCA_947085925.1. Taxonomy (GTDB): domain Bacteria; phylum Pseudomonadota; class Gammaproteobacteria; family Ga007554; genus LNEJ01. The sequence goes on along the minus strand of CAMTYI010000043.1, from coordinate 1,943 downwards.
AAACGAAGACAAGCCATACCCTTTTAGCCGCGCGCAGCCAGCTTGCCACACAAACCGGTCTGGCGCCGGTACCAACTCCGGCAGTACGCCCGGATCAAGGACATGCTACCGCGCGCATTTCTCTCGCCGCAGGCCGGGAAAATGGACAAAACTTCCAGGAGATCAATGTACGGCCTGCTTACCATGACCTTTTGGACCCTGACGACGGTTATGTGCGTGGAGCACAAATCAATTTCTTGCAACTTGCGGCACGCCGTTATAACGGCGGTGATGTGCAGTTGCAGCGCTTTATCCCGGTGGACATCGTTTCACTCAGCCCGGTTTCGGCGTTGGGTTGGCCGTTGTCGTGGAAAGTGAATTTTGGCATGGATCGAAAGTGGATAAACAACCGTGACCCTTTGCTCGCCACGCTGAACGCAGGCGCAGGCCTTACTTTCAGCAAGGGCCGGAGGCTGCTTACCTATGGCCTCTGGGAAGCCGGCCTGGATCTGCACAACACGTTGAATCAAGGGTATAGTCTGGGTAGCGGACTGGGATTGGGCGCGCTCATTGACATCAGTCCCCGCTGGAAGCTACAAGCGAGCGGGCGGGTGTTGCGCTACGGGCTTGGCGAACGTCATACCCGACAGGAACTGGCGATAGAGCAGCGCTACACCTTAAACTCTTCGCATGACTTGCGTTTACGCTGGGCGACAATTGACGATTTTGATCACCGCTATCATCACTTGGTGTTGAGCTGGCAATGGTTTCTCTGAATACATGGCGAGCGTTATTTTTTCTTCTACTCACCCCCCTTGCCGGATGCACGGGGTTGTTTTTTCATCCGATGTCACAACATGTGCGCACCCCGGATCAAATTGGCCTCCAGTACCGCGAGGTATTCTTCACCTCCCGCGACAACACGCCCCTGCACGGCTGGTGGCTTCCCGCGCAAGGCACAGCGCGCGGCACGGTAGTCTTTTTTCATGGCAACGCCGAGAACATCAGCACCCACATCGGCGCCGTACACTGGCTACCCAAAGAGGGTTTTAATGTCTTCCTTCCCGATTACAGGGGCTATGGAGCATCGCGGGGAACACCGGAAATCAACGGGCTGCACGCAGACGCGGAGAGCGCCCTCGACACCGTGGCGGATATGCCCGGCGCCCGCGACACCCCTCTTATCGTATTTGGACAAAGTCTGGGCGGGGCAATAGCCACCTACACTGTGTCACACAGCCGCCACCGTTCACGCATCAAGGCGCTGATCGTCGAGAGCGCCTTCTCCAGTTACCGCGACATTGCCCGCGAAAAACTGGCAAGCTTCTGGCTGACATGGCCCTTGCAATACCCTTTGTCATGGACGGTAAACGACGATTACAGCCCGGCGAGGTCAGTAGCGTGCGTCTCACCGATCCCGCTACTTCTCGTCCATGGTGACCGGGATCGCATCGTGCCGCTTGCGCACGGTGAACGGCTCTACGATGCTGCGGCCGAACCCAAAACCCTCTGGGTCGCTCCAGGAGGCGGCCATATCGAGGCTTTCAAACGCGTGGAATATCGCAGGGCACTCATTGCCTATCTCGACCCACTGCTTACAGGCAAGCCCTTAAATCGACCACCTGACTCACAAGCAACTTGTGCTCATGAATAAGTCGGCAGCGCGATGCGAATTACCACAGCGTTAGCTTACTTTTTCCAGGCGGTAACCGTGCTGATAAACGGGGGATAGGCGCCAGCCGTTCTCCGGGACGAGGCCGAGCTTGCTGCGCAATCGGCTGACGTGTGTTTCGAGTGTACGGGTATTGACGTGGGTGTTATAGCCCCAGATGCTGTCGAGCAGATTGACACGCGAAAGCGTGGTATTCAGGTTGCGGAAGAATAGCAACGCCAAGTCGAATTCCTTTGGAGAAAGATCGACGCGCGCGCCGTCCTTGGTGACCGTGCGATCTGAAGCACATATA
>CAMTYI010000042.1:0-3654 GCA_947085925.1 uncultured Gammaproteobacteria bacterium | reverse complement strand
GTCTCACCCACCAGCTCCGCCGGATACACCGCCGTCTCTTGCGCCCCAGCAACGGGCATCCATGCGGCAAATACCAACCATGCCAATCCCGAGAGAAGCCTGTTATTCATATAACTCCATTAGGGGGCCTCTAAAAATCAACGCGGATTCAACTTTGAAGTGCATACAGTTTAAGCAGCCCGCGCTGCCAAGTAATTTTGCATCAAATACTCAGGAGTTTTAAAGCCCAATGTTTTTCGGGGCCGTTTATTGAGTTGTGCAACGACATCATACACTTCGTCATTACTCACCTTCTTAAAGTCCGTGCTTTTGGGCCAATACTGACGTAAAAGGCCATTCGTGTTCTCGTTCAGCCCCCTTTCCCAAGAGTGGTAGGGGTGGGCGAAGTAAACAATAGCGCCCAACGCTTCTGTTATCTGTTCGTGATACGCGAACTCTTTTCCATTGTCTGCGGTGATCGTGTGCAGGGCATCTTTATAGGGGGCAAGCAGTGCTATCGTGGCCGCCGTCACCGCCTCTGCACTCTTGTTGGCGACACTCGCCACTAACGTGAACTGTGTTGCTCTTTCAACAATTGTCACCAGTGCGCCACTATGGGCCTTGCCAATCACCGTATCAATTTCCCAATCTCCGATCCGCGCTTTCTCATCCACGACCTCAGGGCGCTCATCAATGCTTATCCGGTTTCGGATTTGACCCCTGCTGGTTTTGCCATTGCAGCGCTTCTGATACTTCTTACCCTGCCTCCTTAGGTACGTGTGCAAATCACCTCCTGCCCTTTTGTCATCCCATATGTGCTGGTAAATGCGCTCATGACTGAGCGACTCCCCCTGATCCTCTAACAGCCAGCCAGAGATCTGTTCAGGACTCCACTTTCCACGTAGTTTCTCTTCCACTCGGGCTATCATGGACGAGGTCATCTTCTTTTCCTTGGTCGCATTGTTCTTGCGCTCAGTAGCTTTCTGATGGGCCTGTTTGTGCCGGTAACCACGCTCCCCACGGTTACGGCGTAACTCTCGGGATATTGTCGGCTGACTCACGCCCACCACTTCAGCTATCTCTTGCTGCGTCATGCCACTTTTATTTAACGCCTCAATCTGGCATCGTTGTTCATAGGTCAGTTGCTTGTAATCACTCATCGTCGCATCTCTTGCCGGAGAAATACGATCAGCTTACTGGCAACTGACCGCTTCCTCAAAGGGTTAACAAGTTATGCACTTCTGAGTTGAATCCGCCGGATTATTTATTAAAAGTAGTGACGGGAAAGCCGGTGAAAATAAAGAGAAAAACATAATGTCATGTTTTATATATTGTTTTTAATGCGATCGCCCTGAGCCTGATGGTACGATGCGATTAAAGCTGCCGCCACAGGCCTTGTCAATGGTAGCGTCCGTTGCATATCTCACGTGTTCCTGGTGCATGTCAAGCCCGCATAAGCTAACGCTGCCAGATTCTTTCCCTGATTTCCGTGTTACGGTGCAACACTGGCTGCTGCATCTGGACAGACATATTGGCGCGCAGGCTGGTGTCGATGCTGGTGGTGAAGTCGATGCTGCCGAGGTCGCTGTCGGTGATGGTGACCAGTTTGGGTTGTTCCAGGGTGAGATAGCCGCCGCAGGCTTCGCCGGGGTCACAGATGGTGCGGTTGTTGTTGGAATCCGACCCGGCGATGACCTGATAGGTGCCCGCCGCAACGCCGGTGAGGGTGTAGTGGTATTGACCACTGGCATCGACACCAACGTCAGTCTGTGTCATAACATCGCCGGTGGTGGGATTGATCAGCAGTACATAGTGATAACCGGCATCCGGTTTGGTGGCACCGCCGGGGCTGCCTACCTGCAGGGTGACACGTAGCGCTACGGTGTTTGCCGATGAGGTGAAGGTGAGGGTGGTGGAATATGCGCCGATGGCGAGGTTACTGCGGTCTACCTTTGCCGTGTAAACGCCCAGCTTGGTGGCGGAGTTAACGGATTGTTCCGTGACACTCAACCATGGGGCGTCATCCGTTGGGGCATTTACGGTGACTGTGCCACCGATGTTTCCGACGGCAAGGTCGATATCGGTGGATGTCAGGCCGAAGTTGAGCGTGGCGGGGCTGATAATAAGCGTTGGCTTGGGGGCGATACTTTGGGCTGCCGAGATCGCCTTGTAAGCATCTATCAATCCATGGCCGTATTTATCATCACGCTGCGGGCCGCCGATATCCTGGGTGATATCACCGTGTATCAGAAATGCATCGACGTCATCCGGCGTCAATTTGGAATTCACCGCCTTCATCAAGGCAATCACCCCCGCGACATGCGGCGCGGCCATTGAGGTGCCTTGCAGAAAGCTGTAGGTATATTGGACAGTGCCCCCCGCATCATCGCCACGCGTGCTGAGTATGCCGTCGGGGAAGCCATCTCCATTGATATCCTTGCGTGTGTCGCCGCCCGGTGCGGCTACGTCGATTTTCACGCCATAGTTGGAGTAGTAGGCCAGGTTCTTCGCGGCGTCCACCGCGCTCACCGAGATTACACCCTCGTAAGAGGCGGGGTAGAAGGCTGTGCTGCTCGCTTCGTTACCAGCGGCGGCCACAACGATCACGCCCTGCGCGCGGGCCTTGGCATAAACATCCTGCTCAGCTTGGGAATAACCGCTGCCGCCCAAGCTCAGGTTGATGATGTCGGCGGGTTTGTCAGGAACTTTGCCGGAATCATTGGGCAACCCCGCCGCATAAAGCACCGCCTGGAGGATGTCATAACTGGTGCCGCCCAGTTTGCCGAGTACGCGCAACGGCATGACCTTGGCGCCCCGCGCCACCCCCGCAACACCACTTGTGTTGTTGGTGGTTGCGGCAATGGTGCCCGCCACATGGGTGCCGTGAAAACTGCTGCCTGTTGGCCCTTGGTCGCCAGGGTCATCGGCGTTGCTGTCGATGCCGTCACCATCCAGGGCACTGCTTGGATTTTTTATGAAATCGTAGCCGTCGATGAACTGGCCTTGCAGGTCCGGGTGGTTGGACAACACGCCAGTGTCGATTACTGCGACGATCACGTTGCTGTTGCCGGTGGTGATATCCCAAGCCTGCGGCAGATTGATCAGCGGATAGTGCCACTGGCGGGGATAAAATTCGTCATTGGGAATCGCAGTGGCGGTGCGGATGTAATTGGGTTCGGCATAGGCGACATCGGCGCGGCGGCGCAGCGCCTTGATCGCCTGGATGGTCTCGCGCTTGAGCTGAGCCTGTTCGTCGCGGGCTGCACTGCCGGTAGCGGTTATGCCCAACGCGTTGCGCATCTGGTGGCGTTGCTGGGTGTCGCCCAGGCCGAGCAGCATGGGCCGGCCTGCGTCACCGGCCTTGGCGGTGAGGCCGAGCGACTGGGCGCGTGATGCGACGGCGGCGCTGTTCGCCGGGCGCTTGTCATCATTGAATTGGACAACGATGTCGCCGGGCACAAAGTCATCGCCCGATCTTAATGCGCCATCTAAAGTGGACGCTGCGGCGGAGTTGAAGCCAATCGTCAGGGTGTAGTTCGATGCGCTGGCAGGGCAGACCGTGCAAGCGGCGACTTTTATGTAATAGGTGCCGGACTGTTTGACGGTGATGGATTCAGTCTTGGCTGTACCCTGTGAGCTGTCTATCTCGTTCCTGTGTGCGTCATAAAGAAAAAT
>CAMTYI010000041.1:0-16930 GCA_947085925.1 uncultured Gammaproteobacteria bacterium | reverse complement strand
CGGCAAATAACCACAGCACCATCAAAAACCGCTTCACGCTTTATATATCTCTTCTGAGGAACCAATCCAGGCAAGGTAGGCTGCCAGCCCCGTGTCAATGGAGACAGCAATAATCTCTGGAAGTTCATAGGGGTGCATCGCCAGGATAGCCTCCTCAATCGCGGCATAATCCACCGCCCGCGATTTAATGAGCAGCAAATGCTCTTGCCCGATTTGGCGCTCCCCTTTCCAATAATAGACCGAGCGCATGGCCGGCAGGATATTCACACAGGCGGCCAAGCCCTGATCCACTAGGGCGCCTGCAAGAGTGTCGGCCATTTCGGGGTCCGGGCAGGTGGTGAGAACGATGTGATATTTGCCATTCATCCCGGAAAGATACCGCATCCGTGCCGCCCGAGCAAAAACAATGAATCTTTAGTACGAAACCCCTTGACGTAGGGAATTTGGGGGATATCATTGTTAGCACTCGTCGATGGTGAGTGCTAATTGGCACTGACCGCGATGCTGAAACCGCAGCACACACGTATTAAGCCTTTAATTATTAGGGAGATTACATATGAAAATCCGTCCTTTGCATGATCGCGTCATCATCCGTCGCATGGAAGAAGAGCGCAAATCCGCCGGTGGCATCGTGATTCCCGATTCCGCAGCCGAGAAACCCGTGCGCGGCGAAGTAGTCGCCGTGGGCAAGGGCAAGATCCTTGAAAATGGCGATGTGCGCACCCTGGCCGTCAAGCCAGGCGACCGAGTACTGTTTGGAAAATATTCCGGCACCGAGATCAAGGTCGAAGGCGAAGACCTTCTGGTGATGCGCGAAGAAGACGTCATCGGCGTCATCGAAGAGTAAATATAGTTCTCACGATCCTTTCATTATTTGATCAACGAATTCAGAGGGAATAACACATGGCAGCTAAAGACGTAAAATTCGGTGACGACGCTCGTGTTCGCATGGTGCGTGGCGTTAACATTCTGGCCAACGCCGTCAAGGTGACACTGGGCCCCAAGGGCCGCAACGTGGTACTTGAGAAGAGCTACGGCGCCCCCACCATCACCAAAGACGGTGTATCCGTGGCCAAGGAAATCGAACTGGAAGACAAGTTCGAGAACATGGGCGCACAGATGGTAAAGGAAGTCGCTTCGCAGACCTCCGATATCGCTGGCGACGGCACCACCACCGCCACCGTACTGGCCCAGGCCATTTTGCGCGAAGGCATGAAGTCGGTCGCCTCGGGCATGAACCCGATGGACCTCAAGCGCGGCATCGACAAGGCTGTCATCACCGCCGTCGAAGCGCTGAAGAAAATGTCCAAGCCCTGCACCGATGACAAAGCCATCGCTCAGGTAGGCACCATCTCCGCCAACGCGGACGAGGCTATCGGCCGCATCATCGCCGATGCCATGGGCAAAGTCGGCAAGGAAGGCGTGATCACCGTTGAAGAAGGTTCGGGCCTGGAAAACGACCTGAACGTCGTGGAAGGCATGCAGTTTGATCGCGGCTACCTCTCCCCCTACTTCATCAACAACCAGCAGAATATGAGCACCGAGCTGGAAGACGCGTTCATCCTGCTTTACGACAAAAAAGTCTCCAATATCCGCGAGCTGCTGCCGGTGCTGGAAGCCGTCGCAAAATCGGGCCGTCCGCTGTTCATCATTGCTGAAGATGTGGAAGGCGAGGCGCTGGCCACCTTGGTAGTCAACACCATTCGCGGCATCGTCAAAGTCTGCGCCGTGAAGGCCCCAGGCTTCGGCGACCGTCGCAAGGCCATGCTGCAGGATATCGCTGTCCTCTCCGGCGGCACCGTGATCGCAGAAGAGCTGGGCCTCTCCCTGGAGAAAGCCACCCTGAACGATCTGGGTCGCGCCAAGCGCATCATCGTTACCAAGGAAAACTCCACCCTCATCGACGGTGCAGGTCAGGCCACCGACATCGAAGCACGCGTCAAGCAGATCCGCGCCCAGATCGAGGAAACCACCTCCGATTACGACCGTGAGAAATTGCAGGAGCGTGTTGCCAAGCTCGCTGGCGGCGTAGCCGTTATCAAGGTAGGCGCTGCCACCGAGATGGAAATGAAAGAGAAGAAAGCCCGCGTCGAAGATGCGCTGCACGCGACCCGTGCCGCTGTCGAAGAAGGCGTGGTACCGGGCGGCGGCGTCGCGCTGATCCGCGCTCTGTTGGCTCTCAAGGGCCTCAAGGGCGACAACCATGACCAGGATATCGGCATCGCCATCGCGCGCCGCGCCATGGAAGAGCCGCTGCGCCAGATCGTCGCCAACGCAGGCGGTGAAGGCTCCGTGGTGCTAGACAAGGTGGCTGCGGGTGAAACCAACTACGGCTACAACGCCGCCACCGGCGAATATGGCGACATGATCGCCATGGGTATCCTCGATCCGACCAAGGTAACACGTTCCGCACTGCAGAACGCCGCCTCCGTGGCCGGCCTGATGATCACCACCGAAGCGATGATTGCCGAAATGCCCAAGGAAGACAAAGCGCCTGCGGGTGGCGGTATGGGTGACATGGGTGGCATGGGCATGATGTAAGCCCCGGCCCGTAGAAGCGGGAGCAACCCCGCCCTGCAAACCTGAAAAGCCCCGCCAGAAATGGCGGGGCTTTTTTTATGGCGCGATTGGCAGACACAGCAGCACCACCTCTCCACTCTCGCTCAACCTTCGCGCTCCGCCGATTTCCCGCCCTCCCCTTCCGCCGCATAAGCCGATACTACAGTCCAGCGGCATACGTTTCATCTATACTGCTGCGCACCATTCTGGCTTCCGTCGCCAGAAGCCACATGGCGCTGTGGCACTACTCACTTCCGCGTGAATAGCGGATGGATTCGGCATGCAGCCCCTCAGCCGTGAGCACCAACTGCGGTAGGTCGAGTCCACATCCCGGGCGGAGAGTGAGCTTGCCACGGCCAACGCCCATCCGCTGCACACTGAATACCTGTGGAACGTCAGGTACGATTGAGAGGGAAAAAACCCCGTTTCTGTTGGTCATGACCATCCCTTCTCTGTGTGGGAAAGTGGCTTTTCCCGGCGAGGCCAGTTTAGTCCATATATGTGCTCCGGCAACAGGACGACCATTGACATCCACCACCTCGCCGAAGGCGCGGCAAGGCCGCGGAACATAGGTGCGCACCGTAACGCCGCCGATCAGCCGCCGTTCACCGTCATTAGGGGTCGCATACACTGCTATGTTGCAGTTGGCCTGGCGACCAGGGCGTGTACCGGCAGGGGCGTTAAAGGCAACTTTCACGTTCCGTGCGCAGTCGGTAAACGGGTCCAGCGCAAAGGCGGCATCGCTGACTGTACAGCGCCAGCCGGGACGATCGGAAACCGCCTTGATCTCAAACCGCGCAGGTGCCATAAGCGAATTCTCGACACGGACATTGTATACCGAGGGGCTGATCTGAATATTGCGCTGCGTGACGTTGTTTGTGTAATCCGCGTCGAGTCCGTACGCGATTGAGATCTGGATACATTGATGATCTGAAAATGCAGGCGTCCACGCCATGCTCTCGGGAACCGTATCGTGGGGATTGATCGTTATCTGCTTTGTGCCGAGGTGGTGGAATTGATTATTTCCGACGGCAAAATTGTATACGCCGAAATTCACCAGTATTGTGACAGGGGTGTTGCCCGTGTTTTCTATTTTGACATTGATCTGATTGGGGGTGCCGGCTTTCGCAGGAGTATTCGTCGTTATGTCGACCTGATTATTCCAGGCCGGATCGCTGCTCTTGAGAGGACAGGGCTGACCCGAAGCACCGCCACTCTGGCAATTTGGAAAGCGAACGTCGGTGGATTGCGCCATCGCATTTTGCAGTGCCGCGCCGACGTTCAACAAACCCCAGCCCAGCGCCGCGTCCCACACACCTGTCGTAGATGAATATGGCGTATTGCGCGAGTTGTCAGCGGACGTTATCAGCAACTGTTTCAGGCTGTCGGGTGTCATCGCAGGAAATTTTTGCAATACCAGAGCCGCAGCACCCGATGTCATCGCCGCAGCGGGAGATGTCCCCTTGACCGCCATGAGCGTGGTCGTACTCAGGTTCTGCCCAGGCACAGAGAGGTCCGGCTTCAACGCCAGCAGATTTGGAGATGCGAAGTTAAAGTCCTTCCTTGGGCCAACCAGATAATCAGTCCAGTGAACGTCGTCATTGCGTGTCACGGTATTCTTGTCATCCGTGGCATTGACGCTGATGGCGAACGAGGCCGATGCAGGCGGCTTCGTGATTTTGGTGCCTGGCAAAGACGCAGGACATGACGCCGAAGCGTTATTGGCATTGGCGTATGAAGCTACTACGACCAGCCCTATCGCTGAAAGATAGTTTGCTTGTTGCGCTAGCGCATCCTTGCCATCATCGTCGACGCAACGCGATAAAGCCAGATTAACCACCCGAATCTTGAATTTTTGGGCATTAATGCCCACCCAGTCCACCGCCTTGGCGGTAAAGGCAGCGTCGCAATTGTATTGACCGGACGGAGTGGTACCGCAACGGTTTACATCGACAAGACCTGCGGCCGACGCAATTCCAGCACAGTTGGCCGCGGGGCCGCCGCCGGGGTTTCTGCAGGTCTGACCAGAAACGCCCCGTCCCAGCGCCATAACGGCCATCGTGGTGCCATGGTTGCCGACAGTGTCCGTTGGATTCCTCAATCCGTTTCCCGAATCTGTGCTGTCCCAAGCATCGTATCCGGCAACGAATGCTGAGGATGGGAGCGTATTTAAGGATCCATCGTTGACTCCTGTGTCGACGATAGCGATATTAATTCCGTTCCCAGTCAACCCCAGATCCTGGGCAGATTGGCTCGGATATTGAGCACTGGCATGCGCTTGGATGGCCCGAGATGCAACATCCAACTCCAGGGTTTCCGGCACCTGCCACTCGATCATCGCCACCTCGGGACGGACGGCCAGTGCGGGCAAATCGGAAACTGGGACATCGTTCAAAAACACGAAGCTGACCAACTTGCCTATGTAGGCTATGGTTCCGTACCGGGAAAAAATCTCTCGTATCTGCGATGGTGGTACGCATCGATTTAGGTCGATAATAATATTTACACGATCGCCAGGGCCGAATCGTGCCTCTATCCCATCGTCGATGAAGTTGCGGTTCTGGTCGCGAACCCAGGTTAGATGCTTGCGCTGCCCAATCAGGATGGGATTCGAGTGTGACTTCACAACTTCTTGCCAGGAAAGCGGCGTATATGCTGTTGCGTACAATGGCACACTCGTAAAAATAAGCAGTAATGACGAGAAGGCCATAACGAACTTCTTTGTGAGTTGCATCACTTTCCTTGGCACGCAAAAATCTAGCTGGGTTTTCATGGCACATCTCCCTGCATGGGTAAAAAATTTATTCCATTTCTGGCACGGCAGAGTCATTGAACCACATGATGCTCGGAGCATTTTTGACTTGGATCAAAAATGCTCCGGATTTATATAAAATCAATAGTGGAGTCGCAGGGTGAATCACTTGGCAAGAAGGCCGGACGACTACCAGCACCTGCGTGAGGTATGTGTCCGTTTTTACCCCACACCAAGCAGCGCAAGCGTCACGAGAGTGGTTGCTTCGACAATTTCGACCAATGCTCCGGCGGTGTCACCTGTTGCGCCGCCAATGCGCTTCATCATCAACAGGCGCAGTGAGATAAATACGCCGGCACAGGCCAGCAATAGCCAGAGTCCTTGGGTACCGGCGGTGCTGATGAGGGCTATGGCTGTGGCGGTGATTACGATGATGCCGGATTTTCTGGGCAGGTGTGCGGCCATGGCTGATCCCAGGCCATTGGCGCGTACATAGGTGGTGGTGAGGAACAGCAGGGGTAGTGCGGTGCGGCCAATGATGGGGGCTGCGATGAGTGCGAAGGTGTTTTGCGCTGATATGACAGCCGCGAGGGCGGCGAATTTGATGAGTAGCACAACCACCAGTGCAACCACGCCAGCGGGGCCGCAGTAGGGATCTTTCATGATGGCTAGCGTGCGTTCGCGGTCGCCGTGACCGCCGAGCCAGGCATCGGCGCTGTCGGCGAGGCCGTCGAGGTGTAATGCGCCGGTGATCAGTACCCAGGCGGCGAGCAGGAGTGCGGCGCGTAATAACATGTCGGCGTTGTGCAATAAGGCATTCAGCCCGGCGAGCAGCAGGCCGATGAGCAGGCCTACCAAAGGATAGTAGAGCATGGAGCGGCCAAGCATTTTCTGGCTGGGTATGTCACGCAGCCGGATTGGCAGGCGAGTGAGAAATTGCAGGGCGATGAGCAGGGGTTGCAGGATGTTCATTTTGGATTTACACCCTACCCCGCCCCGTTGAAAGAAATAAAATCGGCATCAGCACTTCGCGGATACGGCGGCTTCGGCGAAGGTGGCCATGTCGTTATGGAGCGCGCAGGCAAGCCGCAACAATGGCACAGCCATTGCCGCGCCACTGCCTTCGCCCAGGCGCATGCCGAGATTGAGCAGGGGTTTGGCGTCGAGGGCGGTGAGGATGCGGGTGTGGCCGGGTTCGGCGGAACTGTGGGCATACATGAACCATTGCGCGGTGCCGGGGTACAACCGTTCGGCGGCCAGCGCCGCCGCTGAGCTGATGAAACCATCCACCAGTATGGGCAGGCCTATTTTTGCGCAGGCGAGGTAGGCGCCCGCGAGGGCGGCTACCTCGAAGCCTCCCAGGCGGCGTAAGGCCTCGCTGGGGTCGGCAAGATGATGCGCATGCAAAGCCAGCGCGCGCTGAATCACTTCAATTTTGTGGTCTACCCCAGCGCGGTCGAGGCCGGTTCCTGGTCCTGCCAGATTCTGTGGTGTTTCATTGAGCAGCGCACAGGCCAGCGCGGCGGCGGAGGTGGTGTTGCCTATGCCCATTTCACCACCAATATAGAGTTGCGCCCCGGCTTGTTTGGCGCGCGCTGCACTGTCTCGACCGGCGTGCAGTGCGGCGGCATACTGCGCTGGGGTCATGGCGGCTTCCACGGTGAAATTGGCTGTGCCCGGCCCAAGGCACAGGCGTGTTACATTCGCTATGTCGCCAGGGTCATTCACCGTGCCCAGATTGATGACTTCCAGATCGGCGCCCAGTGCCCGCGCCAGCACGCTGATGGCCGCGCCGCCGCGCGCGAAATTACGTACCATCTCGCCAGTGACTGACTGAGGGAAGGCGGAGACGCCCTCGGCAGCAACGCCATGGTCGCCTGCAAATACGGCAATCCATACCGTGTCAACGGCGGGCCGCTCCGTGCCTTGCATGGCTGCGAGGCGTATCGCCAGGGCTTCAAGTTCGCCCAGAGCGCCGGGCGGCTTGGTCAGTTGCATTTGCCGCGCTTGCGCGGCGCCGCCTGCCGCTGTGTCCAGGGACTGACAAGGGGCATACAACCATTCAATGTTCACAGACTTTCCCCTTTTAATGTGAGGGGCAGGCCCGCAACGGTGAGTGTCACGCGTTCGCAGAGTCCTGCCAGTGCTTGATGCAGCCACCCGGCTTCGTCGCAGAAGCGGCGGGTCAATTCGCCCAGCGGCACCACGCCCAGCCCGGTTTCGTTACTGACCAGAATGATGTGCCCCGGCAGGTGGGGCAGCGCGGTGAGCAGCGCCTCACGTTGCAATGCGTAATCCGCGCCATTGTCCTTGATCAGCAGGTTTGTTAACCATAAGGTCAGGCAGTCCACCACCAGACAGTGGCCGGGGTGGGCATGTGCCTCCAATACCGCAGCCAGGTTGTGTGGCTCCTCGATCAGTTTCCAGTTGGGAGGACGTCTGATCTGATGCACTTGAATGCGCTGACGCATTTCTTCATCGCCCGTTGTCGCCGTAGCGATGTAGGTGACATTCAGGCCACTGGTGAGGGCGCGCTGTTCGGCAAGGCGGCTCTTGCCGGAGCGCACGCCACCCAGGATCAATTCTTTCATGGGGCCACGTCCTCTTTCGCAGCGAGATTTAATCCTAAAAGCCGGGTCAATGTGGCCATGTCGAGATGCGCATCCACCGTATCCGCCAGACGCTCGATAGCGCTCTCACGCAGGGCAGCGTAGTCCACGGGTTGCGCCCCTGCAAGCCCTGCCCAGCGCAGCAACGCCAGACAAGCATCGCTGGATTCAAACACGCCATGCAGGTACGTGCCGAGGATTTGCCCATCGTTGGACACGGCGCCATCGGTACCGCCGGTGTCGAACAGCACAACAGGATTTTCGAGTGCAGGCCCGGTAGTAATGCCCGCGTGGATTTCGTATCCCGTAACCTCTGCCCCGGAGACTGCGAGCGTGCCGCGCACGGTGCGCAACTGTTTTTCCGGCTCCAGCGTCGTGCGTATATCGAGTAAGCCCAACCCCAGGCTTGTGCCCGGCTCGCCTTCAAGGCCGTGGGGGTCGTGGATGTCATGGCCGAGCATCTGGAAACCGCCGCAAATGCCGATCAGCTTGCCGCCGTAACGCAGATGGCGCTGGATGGCCCGTTCCCAGCCGTGTTCGCGTAACCAGGCCAAGTCGGCGCGCACGCTCTTGCTGCCGGGTAGGATGATGAGATCGGCGGGCGGGGGCGTTTCGTCCGGCCCCACATAGCGGAACGCGATTTGGGGATGCAGACGCAGCGGGTCAAAATCGGTGTGATTGCTGATGCGCGGCAGCGCTGGGATGCAAACTCGCAAATGTTCAGTCTGCACATCAGACAAAGTCGCATCACGCGGCAGTGCGTCTTCCGCCTCCAGGTGTAGCCCATGCAGATAGGGCAGTACGCCAAGCACCGGCTTTTTTGTTTTGTCTTCCAGCCAGTCCAGACCCGGCTGGAGCAAGGCCAGATCACCACGGAAGCGGTTGATGACAAAACCGGCCACGCGCGCCTGTTCACTTTCGGAAAGCAACGCCAGCGTGCCGACGAGGTGGGCGAAGACACCGCCACGGTCGATGTCGGCAATCAGGATGACGGGGCAGTCCACCGCCTCGGCAAAGCCCATATTGGCGATGTCGCCCGCGCGCAGATTGATCTCCGCCGGGCTGCCCGCGCCCTCCACCACAATTGCCTCGTATTCGGCCAGCAACCGTGCATGGGAGATCAACACGGCGTCGCGCGCCACGCGCTTGTAGTCGTGGTAGGCGCGGGCATCCATATTGCCAATGGCGCGCCCGTGAATAATGACTTGCGCGCCCACATCACTATTGGGCTTGAGCAGCACCGGGTTGAAATCGGTGTGGGGTGGTAAGCCACATGCCTGTGCCTGCACCGCCTGAGCGCGGCCGATTTCGCCGCCGTCTGCGGTTACGGCACTGTTCAGCGCCATGTTCTGGGGTTTGAACGGCGCCACGCGCACGCCGTTCCGTGCCAGCCAGCGGCACAGGGCCGTAACCAGCGTGCTCTTGCCGGCATCGGAGGTGGTGCCCTGGATCATCAAGGTGCGGGCGGTCATGTGCTGGCCTGGGTGAGATCCATCGCAGCCATGTGGGCCAGCGCAGTGTTCAGTCGCTGCCAGTCAGACTCGCATCCCGGCAGACCAAAGCGCAGACTGCATGGCTCGGTAAACAGGCGCGTCAGGATGCCCGCGCGCGCGAGACTGTCATGCAGATAGGCCGCCTGCGGCGTGTGCAGCCACTGGAACAGGGCACAGCCGCCGCCGGGCGCGAACCCGTGTTGCGTAAGTAACGCGCGCAGGCGTGTACTGTCGTCGAGAAGGCGTTGACGCGCCCCGTTCTGCCACGCGCGATCTCCAAGCGCCGCCGTAGCCACCCAACGCGCAGGCGCGGTGACAGTCCAGGGACCAAGGAGGGTGTGGAGCCGCGCCAGCAATTCAGGTTGCGCGCGCACAAAACCCACGCGCGCACCCGCCAGGCCGAAAAACTTGCCAAGCGAACGCAACACGATCAGGCCGGGCCGCGAGCTGTGATTGCAAAGGCTGTGTTCAGGCGTGATATCCATGAACGCTTCATCCACCACCAGCCAGCCGCCACGAGCGGCGAGCTGTGCGTGCCAGTCGAGCAATTGATCCACCACAAAGCGCGCGCCGGTGGGATTGTTGGGATGAATGAGCACCAGCACATCCGATGACGGCACGGCATCATTCACTTGTTCAGCGGTGACGGGCATCACCGTATGACCCGCGCGCCGCCAGGCTGCCGCATGCTCGGCGTAGCCTGGGTCAAGCACGCTGACACGAGAGTGCGCGCGCAGTTGTGGCAGCGCCTGGATCGCCGCCTGTGAACCGGCGACCGGCAAGAGATGTTCGGCGCCGTAATACTCTCGCGCAGCCTGTTCGAGCCCGTCATCGTCTTCGGGAAGGCGTGACCAGGCCGAGGCCGGGATCATCGTCACGGGCCAGCCGTTGGGATTGATGCCGGTGGAGAGATCAAGCCACTCCGCGAGAGGAATATCGTAGCGCGCAGCGGCCAGGCGCAAGCGGCCGCCGTGGTGCAATAGGCCCTGCTGTTCAGCGTGACGTGACATAGTCGACCAACCCTCCTCCCACAAACAAAACCAGCAACCAGATCACCAGTGAGCGATTTATCAGGCGTAGCGCGCGGTCAATGTCGCGGGCATCAGGTGCCTGTCCTTCACCGAGCGGTGAACGCGTCTGCGTCACACCGTGATAAATCGCTGGCCCGCCGATCAACACGCCGAGACTGCCGGCGCCCGCTGCCATCACCGGCCCGGCGTTCGGGCTCTTCCAGGTGGTGCCCTGGGTACGCCAGCACCGCAGCGCGCGCGTAAAATGGCCGGCCACGGCATAGCCCAGTGCCGTCAGCCGCGCCGGCACGAAGTTCAACACATCATCCAGCCGCGCCGCAGCCCAGCCGAAGCGCAGGTAGCGTTCATTGCGATAGCCCCACATGGCGTCCAGCGTGTTGGCAAGGCGATAAAGCACCACACCCGGTGCGCCCGCCACCACGAACCAGAAGATAGCGCCGAAGATAGCGTCGTTGCCGTTTTCCAGCACGGATTCGACCGTCGCTTTGGCCGCACCCTCATGATCGAGTACAGTCGTATCGCGGCTGACCATGAACCCGACCCGTTGCCGTGCCGCGGGCAGATCATCCGCTGCCAAGGCATTGCGCACACGCCCGGCATGTTCACCGAGGCTGTTCCAACCGATGGCGAGATAGAGCAGCAGTGCATCGAGTGCGGCACCCCAGGGCAACCATTGCGTCAGCATGGCGAACAGGGTAAACGGCGCGAGCAGCAGCAGTACCGCTGCTACACCGCGTGCGCGCGAGTCAATATAGATGCGGCGCTCTAACGCTTGCGCAAGGCGCCCGAAGCCGACCAGCGGATGAAAACGGCGCGGCTCACCGAGACAGGCATCGAGAATAAGTGCCGCGAACACGATCAGCGCCGTCGTCATGGCTGCTCTTCCGATCTCTGCCCGGTGAGCGTGTTACCCCAGTTGTCGTGAAACACCCGCTCGTGCAAGGGCCGCCCTTGTCGCCAACCTTCCTGTTCCAACATCGGTGCCGAATAAAACGTATCCACCGGTCCCAGACAGAGAATCGCCACGGGCTTGCTGCCCGGCGGCATCTTCAGTAGTTGGGCCAGTGCCGCAGGGTCGAACATCGAGACCCAACCCATGCCCAGATTCTCGGCACGGGCGGCGAGCCACAGGTTTTGGATGGCGCAGGCCACAGAACACAGTGCCATCTCTTCCGGCATGGTGCGGCGGCCGAACACGGTACCGTCGTCGGGGGCAAGTGCGACCACCAATAATTCAGCGCACTCACGTATGCCTTCCACCTTGAGCCGCAGGAATTCCGATCCGCGTTCGCCCAGGGCATCGGCGGTCGCGTCTCGTTCGGCAGACACCTGTTCAGCGATGCGCGCGCGCAGGTTTTCATCGCGAATGCGCATGAAGCGCCAGGGTTGCATCAGACCAACAGAGGGGGATTGATGCGCGGCGCGCAGTATGCGGGCGAAGACCTCATCGTCGACCTTTGTGTTGTGCGTGAAGTGACGCATGTCGCGACGGGCGCTGATAATACGGTAGAGGCTCTCTCTGTCGACAGCAGTGAAGTGTGGCGCTGTAGCGGTGGCAGGTTCACTGCGCTCGGTTGGCGGCAGATAATGGGGGCTCAGTTTTACTGTCTCGCTAACGATCACCAGCCCCGGTATTGAGTGATCAATAGTCGGCTGACTGCTGAGTGTGCCGACGGTGGCGGTAATGACGTGTTGATTTGGCAGAGTGCCGTTCTGCACCACAGCGGCAGGCGTTGTTGGGGCGATGCCATGTTCCAGCAGACGGTCGCAAATCTTTTTCAGATTGTAGACACCCATGTAGAAGACAAGAGTCTGGTGGGGCTGCGCCAGTGAGCGCCAGTCGACATGAGTTTCGCCATCAGAGAAATGGCCTGTCAGAAAAATGCAGGCGTGCGCCATCTCGCGATGTGTGAGCGGAATTCCGGCATAGGCGGCGCAGCCGGTGGCGGCAGTGATGCCGGGCACGACGTGAAAGGGGATCTTCGCCGCCATCAGTGTTCCGACCTCTTCACCACCGCGACCAAACATGAACGGGTCGCCGCCCTTCAGGCGTAGCACGCGTTTGCCTGCACGTGCATGTACCACCAGCAGTTGATTGATCTCATCCTGGGTGCGGGCGTGGTTATCGCGGGCCTTGCCGACGTAATAGCGCTCGGCATCTGAGCGCAACAGTTCGAGCACCTTTGGTCCGATCAAACGGTCGTAGACCACCACATCGGCCTTCTGCATAAGGCGCAGGGCGCGCAGCGTTAACAGCTCTGGGTCACCAGGTCCGGCGCCAACAATATAGACTTCGCCCGATGCCGGTGACATGCCTTGCCTGATGGCCTCCTGTAACGTTTGGCGCGCGAGTGCCTGTTGGCCGGTGAATATCTGCTCGGCAATGGGGCCTGCGATAATCGAATCATGAAAGTGACGGCGCTCTTCGGCATCGTCAAATCGTGCAATGATTTCATCTCTGAACTCGGCCAGCAGCGCTGCCAGATCACCGTAGGCTTGTGGAATCAGCGCTGCGACATGACGATTGAGTTGTCGCATCAGCGCCGGTGATGCGCCGCCACTGGAGATGGCGATCTGCACGGGCGCGCGGTCAATCACTTTGGGCAGCGTAGCCGTGCTTAAATGACCGGGAGCCGCGACGTTGACAGGAATATCGCGTGCATGGGCGACTGCGGCAATGGCGGCATTGAGTGACTCATCGTCAGTGGCGGCGACGATGAGCATATGGCCTTCGAGATCACTGCCCTGATATCTGCGGCAGTGGTGGATGACCTTGCTATCGGCGACGAGCGCCGCCATTGTTGCCCCCAATTCCGGGGCAACGACAGTCAGTCGCGCCCCTGCTGCCAGAAGGCGTTGCGCCTTGCGTGCAGCGATGACACCGCCGCCAACGATGAGGCAGGGCTTGCCCTCAAAGTCGACAAACAGCGGCAACCAGTGGCGCTGGTTAAGCTTCGGCATGCTCTGGACCGCGATGGTAGATCAGCTCTTCGACCGGGTTGCCTTCAACGAGATGCTCCTTGATGATACGGTCGAGATTCGCTTCCGTGGCGTTGTAGTACCAGACCCCGTCGGGTTGCACACACATAATGGGGCCAGATTTGCAGGTGGCAAAACAGTGGGTGCGGGTCCGTTTGACGCGCAGATCGCCGCTGTCAATGCCTGCGGCCTTGAACTTCTCACCCAGCTTGTCGAACAGATCCTGTGCTTCTCCTTCTTGGGTGCAGCGCGGTCCTACGCAGACCAGCAGGTGGCGCTTGTAGTCGCCCATTTTTGGTTTTTCCAAAGGGACTGTTTTGTTATCGCTCATTTAGAACTCCGGGTAAAATCATCTCAAACGGTGGTAGTGGCTGCTTTATAAAATGTAGGGTGGGCACGTTTTTTGTGCCCACCAAGCGTGCGCAGCACACAACCTGTTTTTATAATGAGTGCCTAACGGCACGGCTGGTGGGTTACGGCGCAAACAACGCGCCCAACCCACCCTACATTGATAATTTTTGCCAAGCCTCCTCATACTGCTGCTCGGCCACCTTATCGAACACGCCCTCTTTGCGTATCAAAGATAGATTAAATATCGTCTCGCCCGCCGCATCAACAAAGTGAACACCACGCAGCGTCTCACCACGGCGCACCAACCACGCCGCTGCAACACGCGACCACTCGATATGCAGATGGAAGTGATCGTTTTCAATCGCCAGCCAGTCACCGCGTCGCTGGAACTCATCGCCATTGATCATCAGCTCGCTGACTGCACCGGCGCTACTGCGCACCACTGCGCGTAGTCGTCCCCAATGGCGAGTTACATCGAGAAGAGCGTCGAGGTTTTCATGCTTCACTCTAGCAACAGAGTATTCACCTGCGTCGTCACTGTTACTCGCCTCGCCGATGGCAGAGAGTATCTCACCCATGGGGACATCGAAGTGGCGGGCGATATCACGCAGGGAGTGGGCATCGCTGTCACGCATATATTTACGCACGCACGCCTTCCAGCCCTCCAGCCCCATCGTCAGGGAGCGTCCTGCTCTTTCGCCATCCTTCACGCCGCCGGTGATGGCTTCGTATTTGTTGGCATAACCACGCGGGGTGATCATCAACCCCTCTTGCACATAGGTGCTGCTGTTGCCGATCAGCACCGTGGTGAGCATGCCGATTTTGCAGTCGGCCATTTTGTCCAGTGTGACTAACTGGATCTCCTGCATCTCACGGTAGGCCGATTTGACGATGGCCACAGGCGTATCCGCCTTGCGATACTGCAACAGGATGCGTTGCGCCTCGACGATCTGTCGAGTACGGCGGCCGCTCTTGGGGTTGTAGAGGGCGATGACAAAATCGCTGCGGCCTGCGGCATCAATACGCTTGGCGATGGTGGGCCACGGGGTGAGCAGGTCGGAGAGCGATATCGAGCAGAAGTCGTGTGTCAGCGGCGCACCTACCAGTGAGGCGCAGGCAGAGAGCGCAGTGCTGCCGGGAATCACTTCAACGGTGATCTCGCTGGCAGGACTCCAGCCTGACTGCAACAGTACTTCGTAGGTGGGGCCAGCCATGCCGTAGACGCCGATATCACCGGAGGAGATCAACGCAACGACCTTGCCGAGTTTGGCCTGATCATAGGCTTCGATACAGCGGTCGATCTCTTCTGTCATGCCCTTGCGCACCACCTCTTTGCCATCCAGCAGATCTTCAACCAGATTGATGTAGGTGGAGTAGCCGATGACCACATCGGCCTCGGCAATTGCCTCGCGGGCGCGGTAGCTCATATGCTGCTCGGCGCCGGGGCCGAAGCCGACCAATAAAATCTTACCCTTACTCATTGTCTAACCTCACGATGGAGACCGTGGCGTTTTTGCCGTCATCACCACGATATTTATGTTTTTCCAGAATCAGATGTTCGATGCCACAGTTGGCCGTTAGCATTGCAGCCGCTTCGGCAACTGCGGGGGTGCCCATATGTCTGCGCACCACTTCCGATGGGTTTGGCACCTCGACCTGCGCCAGTTGTATGGCAGAGTAGAAGTGCATGGGCCAGCCATATTGTGCAGAGAGCGCAAGCAACGCAGCCTCATCATTTTTTTTGTTGATGGTCGCTAGCGCTGTTACTGCATGGCGTGACTCGCCGATGATGGCCAGTGCCTGATCAATGGCGGTCTCCAGTGTCTGGAGCGAGGTGCCACGATCACACCCCATACCAAGAACAATTTTCATCAGGCCTGACCCTGTGGCGGCCGATAGACTACCAGCCGTTCCTCCATCTGTTGCCAGAGTGTTTCAGGGATGTCACGTTCGGTGATCCAGAGCACCGCCTTGTGTTTATCCAGATCAACGGCGTCGAAGCTATCGAACAGGTGAATGTTTTTTGGCAGCGGCGTTGGGCGTGTCCACCAATTTCTGGCGCCGCTCTCCTGCACCACGGCGATGGGTTCCTCATTCACCACATGGGCCGAAACACGGGTGATGTTGATCTTTGGCGCTTCCACCTTCCAGCCCAATTCACGCCCCAGAATATCGACAGGGATGGTCTTGCCGACATCGGAGGCGGTTGTGACTACCGCTGTGGCGCCGATCAGCGCAGCCAACTGTTCGGCATAGGCGTTGGCGCCACCGACGTGGCCAGACAATACCGGGATGACAAACTGTGCTGCGTCGTCCACTACCAATACGCCGGGGTCTTCATCCTTTGATTTGAGATGCGGTGCGATTAGGCGCACCACTGCACCGAGTGAGACAAAAAAGACAATCTGATCGTAACGGCCAAAGAGCGGGGCAATCTGCGCACTCAGTGCGCCGCTATAGCTATTTACGTTGTTGGGTAGATTGCACATAGTCTCGGTAAATTTTTCAGAGACAATGACATCGGCCTCTGGCATCTGCGCTGCGATACCGGCGACCTGCGCCGCACCGTGTTTGGTGATGGCGACCAGAGCGACACGGGGTTGTTGAATTATCATATTTACTATTCCCTTGAGTTAAACCGCTGACCTATAGAATGTACGGTGGGTATCGCACAATTTGATGACAGAGGTCACACCTCTACCTC
The DNA here is from genome assembly GCA_947085925.1 of uncultured Gammaproteobacteria bacterium. GTDB lineage: Bacteria > Pseudomonadota > Gammaproteobacteria > Ga007554 > LNEJ01. Next base: position 452 of record CAMTYI010000041.1, on the reverse strand, counting down.
ATCGGATTCATGCTGAGTTTTTTTACGGCAGCCGCGTATCAATTCGCCGCGTACACGGTTGGGATTGCGCACCATCATCAGCGAAAGATAGTTCACCTTGGTGTTGCGTAGCGTGGCGACGTCGATAACGGTGCGCTCTTCTGGCGCGCCGATCTTTTCAACAAAACGGGCATGTTCCAACAGCCCTTTGCGCTCCAGCATATCAATCACATCATCGAGCAGCGGTTTGACTTTGAGCAGCACCAGTGTGTCGAACTCGTTCAACAGCGTTTCGATGGTGTCGATGCCGTAGGCGGCGGGAATGATGGCGACGGCGTCATCGGTATCGGCCAGTGGCATGCCAAGGTGGGCGGCGGCTGCGTGATAGGCGGCGACACCGGGGATGGTTTCGATGCGCACGCTTGCATCGAGCGCAGCCACGGTACGTGACAGATGGCCAAAGGTGGAGTAGG
>CAMTYI010000040.1:0-24019 GCA_947085925.1 uncultured Gammaproteobacteria bacterium | reverse complement strand
CCGTTGGGTCGCCACCCCTAATCGCAGGTTTGACGGCCAAACCCCGCTTTCCATCATGACCGAGGGCTACGAAGGGCTGCTCGCCGTGCGCAGGTATCTCGATTTCGAGCGTGGCCGTTAGGAGTCATGATGTATGGTGAGCTGATTTCCTCCGTCGTGGATTTTCACCGGCATCTCATCAGGAATATCAAAGGCATCCGCGAATCCCAGGCGATTTTTGATGATCTCGCCGAGAGCGAGGCAGAGATGCAGGTGGCGATTGCCGCTGAATCGGCGGGCTATATCGAAAGCCATGCACCACTGATTACCCGGCCATTCGATTATGGCACGGTCATTACCTATCCTTTTCTCAAGCACAACTGGCAGCAAACACGCTTTAGTAACGGCACCCGCTATGGCGTATGGTACGGCTCACTGGATGTTGAAACCACGGTTTACGAGTCGTCCTATCATTGGTATCGCTTTGTCATGGACAGCTATGCGCAGGAAAATACCTTTATCATAGCGGAGCGGCGGGTTTTTAACGTGCAGTGCGATGCCATACTGATTGATTTGCGCGGCAAGGAGAAAACATACCCGCAACTTGTCGCTACGCATGATTACGTTTACACGCAGCAACTGGGCGTCTATCTTCAGCAGAAAAACCAGAATGGCCTATTTGTCAAATCCGCCCGTTGTGATGGAGTGAATGGTACGATTTTTACGCCGGAGGTTTTATCCGATCCATCCGATGTTTGTTATCTTACTTATACAATGAATCCGGCGGTGGCCGAGGTGCTGATTGAAAGGCAGCGCGGTATGCCGTGGTTTTCAATTGTGATGTAATTCCCCTCACTTAATGGCGGTACGGTTTCAATAATATGATTCACATCACGCGTACCATTGTCCTCGACGAAAGCGAAATCGAAGAACATTTTATCCGCGCATCCGGGCCGGGCGGGCAGAATGTCAACAAGGTCGCCACGGCGGTGCAACTGCGTTTCGATGTTGCCCACTCCCCCGCGTTGACCGATGACATCCGCGTGCGTCTGAAGAAGCTGGCCGGAAGGCGGATGACTGCGGAGGGCGTGATCATCATTGATGCCCAGCGCTTTCGTTCGCAATTACAGAATCGCCAGGATGCGCTGGAGCGGCTGGTGGCGCTGATTCAGAAGGCTACTGAAAAACCTATCCCCCGCAAAAAAACAAAACCAACCCTTGCCTCGAAAAAACGTCGCCTGGAGGGTAAGCGCCGCCGTGGCGATGCCAAGCGTAGCCGAGGGGTTGTTTCGGATGAGTGAGGTTTTGACTGGTGTAAGTGGTGTTTTTCGTTAGGCAAAAAAGAAGGGGTGCTTGCGCACCCCTTTTAAAGTGGGAGGTTAAATATGAACATGTCACACTAAGGAGGGGGTGTGTGACACGCTTAACATGAAGCATAACTTATGCCACTGCTGTGCATGGTTGTGTGCGGATCTTGATGATAATATTTAATATGTTGATTTTAAATATTAATATTTTTTATTTTTGATTATTGTCAGATTGGTTGGGCAGCCGTACCCTGTTTTTTTGGGTGTCTATCGAAGTCAATGACTGACGGAATTCGGACGTTTTTTCTCGGTTTCAAGGTAGCAATATTGTCGTGCGTCAAGAAAACGTTCCGTACCCGGCCCCGCCCTCAGTGTCGGCAAAAATTGCCTGTTGGTGCTGTCTGTCACATGGCTGTAACATGTTTCAAGTGTAATAACGGCCTGAAGGGATACCGAATAAGAGAGTCCCCTGGAAGTTTCGGGGGGTTGTGTGGCGGTGGCTTTCCTGCCTTTTGGGCATTGGCAGGCAGCGTCTGGTGGAATACAGGTGGCGTTAGCACATAATGACAGACACAATTCTGGTCGTTGAAGACGAGTCGGCAATTCGTGAGATGGTGGTTTTTGCGTTGGAACGTGCCGGGTTTTCGATCATGGCGGCGGCGGATGCTGCGCGAGCGCAGACAATGATTGCTGAAAATACGCCGGATCTCGTGTTGCTGGATTGGATGTTGCCGGGATTGAGCGGCGTTGATTTTGCGCGGCGACTCAAAAAGGAAGAGGCTACCCGCCAGATTCCGGTCATTATGCTCACTGCCCGCAGTGATGAAATGGATAAGGTGAAGGGGTTTGAGGTCGGAGCGGATGATTATGTCACTAAACCTTTTTCTCCCCGTGAGCTGGTGGCGCGGATCAAGGCGGTATTGCGCCGCGCGGCACCCGAAGTAAGCGATAAACCAATTGAAATTGGCGGATTATGGCTGGATCCGGGCAGTCATCGCGTTACAGTAGGGGGTGGGTCTGTCGATTTGGGGCCGACGGAATTCCGCATGTTGCACTTTTTCATGAGCCACCCCGAGCGGGTTTATAGCCGTAGCCAATTGCTCGATAAGGTATGGGGCAACGATGTCTATATCGAAGAGCGCACGGTGGATGTTCATATCCGGCGCTTGCGTAAGGCGCTGATGATGGGCGGTCATGACAGATTGATTCAGACAGTGCGGGGCACGGGCTATCGTTTCTCGGCACGGACGTAATCGTCTCATACTAAACTCGGCATGCCCGCTTTCTCCGTGTAAAATCCCTTTCCTCCGTTTTCCCTGTAATGGGACAACCTAATGGTAATTTTCCAAAGGGCCTGATTTTTGTCTGATTCCTGGATAAGCGAAATACGATGGGTCGCGGGCCTGATGCTCGTCATGTTGCTGCTTGGCGTACTCACCGATCACGAAGCATTATTTCTATTGTTTGGCGTACTGGGTTATCTGGGCTGGCACCTGTTCAACCTCGTGCGTCTGTTGCGCTGGTTCCAGGAAGGCAAGCGCTTTCACCCCCCTGAGGTAAACGGTGTCTGGGAAGAGGTGTTTTACAACATCTATCGATTGCAACAACGTAACCGCTTGCGCAGGCGCAGGATCGTCAGAATGCTTAATCGCTTCCAGGAAGCCACCGCAGTCATGCCCGACGCTACAGCGGTGTTGAGTGTTCAGGGTGAAATCGAGTGGTGGAATAACGCGGCGGGGGAATTGTTCGGGCTGCGCGCACCGTTGGACAGAGGGCGCCGCATTGTCAATTTGGTGCGACATCCGGTCTTCACGGAATTTTTTGCGTCGGGGGATTATACAGCGACGGTGCAGTTTCCTTCACCGATCAACGAGCAGGTGATGCTGGCGGTGCGTGTTGTGCCCTACGGTAAGGATAATTTACTGTTGGTGGGACGCGACATTACGCCGATTTACCGGCTGGAACAGGTGCGGCGTGATTTTATTGCCAATGTATCCCATGAGCTGCGTACACCACTGACAGTCATCGGCGGGTTTCTCGAAACGATGAGCGAGGATGAGGATGAGTGGGCGCATCGTTGGGGCCGGTCGCTGCATCTGATGCGGCAGCAAGCCTCACGAATGCAGCACCTTGTCGAAGATTTATTGCTGCTGTCGCGCCTGGAAATGGAGAGGGGGCTTCATTCCCGGGATGTGGTGGTGGTGTCGGGTGTTTTGGCGGGGATACGCGAGGAGGCCGTGGCATTGAGCGGTGAGCGGCGGCATGTAATTCATCTTGAAGCTGACCCGCGCGTGCGGTTGCAGGGCAATGGCGAAGAGCTGCGCAGCGCTTTTTCCAATCTTGTTTTCAACGCAGTGCAATACACGCCGCCGGGTGGGGATATTCATATCCGCTGGTATGCCGACGCGGCGGGAGCGCACCTTGAAGTGAGCGATACTGGGGTTGGCATTGCCGCAGAACACATTCCCCGGCTTACGGAGCGTTTTTATCGCGTTGATGCCGCCCGTTCGCGCGAAAGTGGCGGCACAGGTTTGGGGTTGGCCATTGTTAAGCACGCACTGCACCGTCATGACGCCCATCTGGGTATCGAAAGTGAGCTAGGCAAGGGAAGCACATTTACCTGTCATTTTCCGCCGCATCTGATCGTGCGTGTAATATAAGCTATAGCTTGTTTGGTTTTGTCATCAAGTTGTAATGTTTGGCTGAGATAGTATTCGCGCATCCAATTAATCACCCCTGATGGAGGTTTTTTTACCCTATGCGCACAACGAAGATGATGAATAGTCTGGCTGGTATAGCTTTCATGGCAGGCGCGCTGGGTGCGACATCCCTTTCGGCCCACGCAGCCGAGGCCGTGATCAAGATTGATGGCTCCAGCACCGTTTTTCCTATCACTGAGGCGGTTGCCGAAGAATTCCAGAATATGAAGAAAGGCAAGGTGAATGTCACGGTTGGCATCTCTGGAACCGGTGGTGGTTTCAAGAAATTTTGCCGTGGCGAGACGGATATCTCTAATGCGTCACGCCCCATTGCCCCCAAGGAAATGGAGGCCTGCCGTCAGGCGGGTATCTCGTATGTTGAGATGCCGGTGGCCTATGATGCCCTGACGGTGGTGGTCAACCCCAAGAACGATTGGGTGAAGAGCCTTACCGTGGCAGACCTCAAGAAAATGTGGGAACCCGCAGCGCAGGGTACTGTCACTAAATGGAATCAGGTGCGCGCCGAATGGCCCGATGCACCGTTGAAGCTGTTTGGTCCCGGTGCCGATTCCGGTACGTTTGACTACTTTACCGAGGCTATCGTCGGCAAGGCTAAGTCAAGTCGCGGTGATTTTACGGCGAGCGAGGATGACAATGTTCTGGTGCAGGGTGTGGCCAGCGACAAAAACGGGCTGGCTTATTTCGGGTTTGCCTATTACACGGAAAATGCCAAGAAGCTCAAGGCGGTGCCTATTGATGCTGGCAAAAGTCCGGTGCTACCCTCCGAGAAGACCGTTATCGACGGCACTTATCAACCCTTGTCCCGCCCTGTCTTCATCTATGTTAGCGCCAAATCCATGGACAAGCCGGAGATCAAGGAATTTGTGGATTTTTACCTGAAGAATGCCGCGAAGTTGTCGAAGGAAGTAGGGTATATTCCTCTGCCTGCCAAGGCCTATGCCATGGGTGGCGAGCACTTCAAAAACCGCAAGCTGGGCACCGTTTTTGGCGGTGACACCGAAATTGGGTTGAAGGTGGAAGATCTACTGACGCGCGAAGCCAGGCAATAATTTTTGGTAAGCGGTGTGAAAGAGGGGTGCCGGATAGGTCTCCCCTCTTTTTTATTTCTTGTCATCTAATTGTCATAATTCTGTCATAATATGTCTCTTCGTTTGATTCCTATTGATAGCCAAATAACAGATCGACATCCGTGACTCCTGACGCATCCCGGTTCGCCCATCGACGTTTGCGCCATCTGCGTGAACGTTTTATCGAATTCCTGCTGTTTCTCGCCGCATTCTCTTCGGTGGCCATTACGGTTGCCATCGTGGTGATCCTGGTGCGCGAGTCTCTGGGTTTCTTTGAGCATGTTTCCCTCGTGGACTTCCTCACGGACACCCAATGGACGCCGCTTTTTGATGATGCCCACTATGGAATTATGCCGCTCGTTTCAGGCACCCTGGTGACCGCCACAGTGGCGCTGGCAGTGGCCATACCGCTGGGTACCATCATTGCTATCTATTTGAGTGAATTCGCACCACACCGCCTCCGCGAAATCATCAAGCCCGTCCTCGAATTGCTGGAGGGCATTCCCACCGTGGTGTACGGTTTTTTCGCACTGCTGTTTGTTACGCCGCTGTTGCAGTATTTTCTGCCCGATCTGCCGGGGTTTAACATGCTCAGCGCAGGGCTGGTGATAGGTGTGATGATCATTCCTTATGTCAGTTCGATCAGCGAGGATGCCATGCGCGCCGTGCCCATGCACATCCGCGAAGGCTCCTATGCGATGGGCGCCACGCGCTTCCAGACGGCCTTGAGAGTGGTAACTCCTGCCGCTTTCTCGGGCATAGCCGCCGCCTACATTCTGGGTATTTCCCGAGCCATTGGCGAGACCATGGTGGTGGCCGTGGCCGCAGGTATGCAACCCAACCTCACCTGGAACCCGATGGAGCCGGCAGCAACCATCACCAGTTACATCGTGCAGGTGAGCCTGGGTGACCTTCCTCATGGCAGCCTTGGCTACCAGACCATCTTTGCCGCCGGCCTTGTGCTGTTGCTGATGACCCTCTTTTTTAATATAGCCGGTCATTTCTTGCGCAAACGCTTCCGAGAGGTTTACTAATGATGCCGCCAGATAAGGGTATTCAGGTAATGCGGGCAATGATTGTCCGCCGCAAGCGCTGGGATGTCATTTTTGCGATAGTGGGCCTTTTTTCGATGCTGGGCGGTGTGGTAACCCTGGCTGCATTGATTGGCGGCATGGCGATAGATGGCCTGCCGCGCCTTTCATGGGATTTTTTTACTTCCTTCCCATCGCGTCACGCGGACAAAGCGGGCATTTTGTCGGCTTGGGTCGGCACCTCCATGGTGCTTCTGGTGACCGCGCTCACGGCGGTGCCATTGGGAATCGCCGCCGGAGTATATATGGAAGAATACGCCGCCAAAAACTGGATTACCGATCTGATCGAGATCAATGTCACCAATCTGGCGGGTGTGCCATCGATTATCTACGGCCTGTTAGCGCTGGGGTTGTTTGTTTATCAACTCGATCTTGGTCAAAGCATTCTGGCGGCGGGGCTGACCCTGGCTATCCTTATCTTGCCGGTAGTGATTGTGGCGACCAGGGAGTCGATCCGCTCGATTCCCGGCAGCATCCGCGAAGCAGCATTTGCGCTGGGTGCCACCAAATGGCAAACCGTTTCACAACATGTAGTGCCTTATTCCATGGCGGGTATTCTCACTGGCGTGATCATGGGCATGTCGCGTGCTATTGGCGAAACCGCACCCATCATCACCATCGGCGCGCTGACATACATCGCCTTTCTGCCTGACTCACCCATTAAGAGCGAATTTCCCTATGTCTCCTTCGAATGGTTGTCGTCCGCTTTTACCGTGATGCCCATCCAGATGTTTAATTGGGTATCCCGGCCGCAGGAAGCGTTTCATGTTAACGCCGCTGCTGCTGGATTGGTATTGATCGTAATGACTCTGCTGATGAACGCATTGGCGATATATATCCGTTATCATTTCCGTAAACGCATCAAGTGGTAGGAGCATAGATTTTATGCCGCAAACAGCAATGGGCACCCTCAAGGCTGAGGCCAAAGACCTTAATTTCTATTACGGGAGTTATCAGGCACTCAAAAGCATTAGTCTGCCGGTTGCAGAAAAACAGATTACCGCATTGATCGGCCCTTCGGGATGCGGGAAGTCCACTTTCTTGCGGTGCTTCAACCGTATGCATGACTTGTATCCCGGTAACCGTTATGAAGGCGAGATTCGGTTGCACCCTGAAGGCATTAACATTCTTAGCCCGAAGATAGATCCCATTGAAGTACGCATGCGGATCGGCATGGTGTTTCAGAAGCCCAATCCATTTCCCAAGTCGATTTATGAAAACGTGGCCTATGGACTGCGCGTGCGTGGCGTCAACAAACGCAGGATATTGGATGAGAAGGTTGAGCAGGCGTTGCGCGGCGCGGCATTGTGGAACGAGGTCAAGGATCGCCTGAACAATCTGGCTTTCAATCTCTCCGGCGGACAGCAGCAGCGTTTGTGCATTGCGCGCGCGCTGGCGACGGATCCGGAAATCATACTGTTTGATGAACCCACCTCGGCGCTTGATCCCATTGCCACCGCCAGCATCGAAGAGTTGATCGCCGAGCTGAAAGAACAAGTCACCATTCTCATTGTCACACACAATATGCAGCAGGCGGCGCGCGTTTCAAGCTATACCGCCTTTATGCACCTGGGTGAGGTGGTGGAGTTCGGTGAGACGGGCGGCATCTTTACCAATCCCAGCAAAAAACAGACAGAAGACTATATCACCGGACGCTACGGCTGACCGGCTACTGGAGAAACGCTATGGAACCCTTGGATACACATATTTCACGCCAGTATAACGTCGAGCTGGAGAACGTCCGGTCGCTTGTATTGCAAATGGGCGGACTGGTCGAGCAGCAGATCGAGCAGGGGATTAACGCCCTGGTGCAGGGCAACGTGCCCCTGGCCGAGGCGGTTATCGTCACCGATTACAAGGTCAACAATTTTGAGGTGACCATCGACGAAGAATGCAATCAGATTATCGCTCGTCGCCAGCCCGCCGCAGGAGACCTGCGTTTGGTGCTGGCGGTGATCAAGACCATCACCGATTTGGAGCGTATCGGCGACGAGGCGGAAAAAATTGCGCGCATGGCGGTGCGTCTGGCCGGTGAGGAGCGTCCGAAAAACAATTATATGGAGATTCATGCGCTGGGCACCCATGTGCGCCAGATGGTGCATGACGCGCTTGATGCCTATGCCCGCATGGATACCGAGGCGGCGGTGCGCGTGGCGCAGGAGGATCTCAAGATCGATCAGGAATATGAGGGAGTGATGCGCCAGATGATCACCTTCATGATGGAAGACCCACGCACCATCACTCGCGTACTCAACGTCATCTGGGCCGCACGCGCCCTCGAACGCATCGGCGATCACGCGCGCAACATCTGTGAATATGTGATTTATCTGGTCAAAGGCAAGGATGTGCGCCACATCAGCCTGGAGCAAATGGAGAAAGAAGTTCGGGAAGGGAATTAATCCCAATACTTGAGCCTGCCTAATCCTACTGTGTCACAAAGCGCTGAAGGGCGCATTGCGGCGTTCACCCCTGCAAGGGGGGCCGAGGAAAATCTGGCTCAAAATGCGGGGCCGTGAAGCGGCAGACTCCGTGTAAACTCCGCTTTTTCGCCCGATTTTGCCTCATTGTCCCCTTCACGGTGGGATAATATGCCCTTTATGGGTATGCACTGTATCCCTTGATCGCTTTGTGACACAGTAGGTCTGGAGTTTCTTGAGAAAATCCCGGAGGAGATGGTCATGAACGCTGCACTGCCTTACACGCTCGATTTTGCTCAGATCAATATGAACGATGTCGCGCGTGTTGGCGGCAAAAACGCATCGCTTGGGCAGATGTTCAACGAGCTAAAGCCGCAGGGTGTGGGTGTGCTGGATGGTTTTGCGACGACGGCTGACGCCTACTGGTTATTGCTTTCAGAAAGAAATCTAAAAAACCGGCTGGGTGAGATTTTCTCCAGCTTCGACCCCGAAGATGTAGACGAGCTGGGGGTGCGCGGTAGCCAGGCGCGTGCGGCGGTGATGGAGACGCCATTGCCCGAAGCGCTATGCAGTGCGGTCATCGTGGCTTACGAGCAGCTTGGTCAGCGTCTGGGACGGGAATCGGAATTGGCGGTGCGCTCATCGGCAACCGCAGAGGATTTGCCCGAGGCCTCGTTCGCCGGCGCGGCAGAAACCTTTCTCAATGTGCGCGGGCGCGAGGGGCTGCTGCATGCGGTGCATTCATGCTTTGCTTCGCTGTTCACGGATCGCGCGATCAGCTACCGTGCGCGGATGGGATACGACCAGCTCAAAGTGGCGCTTTCTGTCGGTGTGATGCCAATGGTGCGCTCCGACAAGGCAAGTTCCGGCGTGATCTTCACAATTGATACTGAAACGGGTTTTCGTGACGTTGTGGTTGTGACCGGCGCCTATGGGTTGGGCGAGTTTGTGGTGCAAGGCACGGTAACGCCTGATGAGTGGGTGGTATTCAAACCGACACTGGCGCAGGGGTTGCGCCCAATCATCGGGCGGCGTCTCGGCTCGAAAGAAAGGCGGTTGGTGTATGCCGACAGCGGCCGTGCCACTCGCGGCGAGGCAGTGCCCGCCGAAGAGCGCCGCCATTTTTCTCTCACCGATGACGATGTGTTGACCCTGGCACGCTGGGCCTGTGTGATCGAAGAGCATTATTCAAGCCTCAGGGGGCAGTCGCAACCCATGGATATTGAATGGGCCAAGGATGGTATAACAGGTGAACTTTTTGTCGTGCAGGCACGTCCGGAGACGGTTCATTCAAGCAAGTCGCGCACGGCTACAGCCGAGTATTACCACCTGATTGGCAAACCTGGCGCGCCACTGGTGACAGGTCAGGCCGTTGGTGAAAAGGTGGCTGTTGGCCGCGTGCGCGTGGTGCGGGATATTTCGGGGCTTTCCAGTGTCCAGCAGGGAGAGATTCTCGTTGCGGAAAGCACTGATCCGGATTGGGAGCCGGTGATGCGCAAGGTTGTGGCGATTGTTACCAATCAGGGCGGGCGTACAGCCCACGCTGCGATAGTTTCGCGCGAATTCGGCCTGCCCTGCATCGTGGGCACTGGAAATGCGACTCGCGTCCTGCTGGACGATAGTGACGTTACTGTTTCATGTGCCGAAGGGGCCGAAGGCCACGTCTATGCCGGTCGAATTCCGTTCGAAGTGGAACGGGTCGAGGCGACGGCCGCCACCAAGACGCGCACTTTAGTGATGCTTACAGTTGGCGATCCCAGTCAATCTCTGGGGTTGAGCGCCATTCCTAATTCAGGCGTCGGTCTTGCCCGCACTGAGTTTATTATCACCAATCATATCGGTATCCATCCGATGGCGTTGGCGCGTTATCCGCAGCTTGGCGATTCTCAGGCGATACGAAAGATCGCCGCGCGCATCGGAGATGAAGACCCGCGCGAATTTTTTATACGGCGCTTCAGCGAGGGCGTGGGGCGCATCGCCGCCGCTTTTTATCCGAAACCAGTCATCGTCCGCACCAGCGATTTCAAAACCAACGAATACGCGCAGCTTTTGGGCGGGCGCGAGTTCGAGCCGGATGAGGAAAATCCGATGCTCGGCTTTCGCGGCGCATCGCGTTACTACGATCCGCGTTATGCCGACGGCTTTGCCCTCGAATGTGCGGCGCTGCTACGCGTGCGGCGCGATATGGGGCTGACCAACGTCAAGGTGATGATCCCATTCTGCCGCACGGTTCAGGAAGCGGCGCGTGTGATTGAGGTTATGGCGGCCAACGGCCTGCGGCAAGGCGAGCAGGGTTTGGAGGTGTATGGCATGTGTGAACTGCCGGTAAATGTCATGTTGGCCGATGAGTTTCTGCGCATCTTCGACGGCTATTCCATCGGCTCGAATGATTTGACGCAACTGGTGCTCGGAATTGACCGCGATTCGGGCACGATTGCGCATCTCTTTGACGAACGCAATGACGCAGTGCGTAAAATGATCGCTATGGCAATTGACGCCGCCAAGCGCGCCGGTAAGCCAATTGGCATTTGCGGGCAGGCGCCTTCCGATTACCCGGAGTTCGCCGCCTGGCTCGTCGAAGCGGGAATCGATTCGATCTCACTCAACCCCGATACGGCGATTAAAACCGCGCTGGTTATCGCCGCCGCCGAGTCGAAAAGGGTGCAAGCATAATCCTATGTTCGTGATTTATAAAGGAGCTTGAAATGGCGAAATTCCATGATGCGTTAAATGATGGCCTTCGGGATTTTATCAGGAAACAGCACATATTTTTTACTGGCACTGCCCCAAATGATGGCAGGATAAATGTCTCCCCAAAAGGCATGGATAGCTTCCGCTGTCTTGATGATTGCACGGTGGCTTACCTTGACCTCACCGGCAGCGGTAATGAAACTGCCGCGCATCTTCTGGAAAACGGCCGGATGACAATCATGTTTTGCAGTTTTGCCGAATCTCCCCAGATACTCAGGCTATACGGTCATGGTCGTGTTGTCAGGCATCAAGGCAAGGAATGGGAAATCTTGCATCCGCTATTTGGGTCACTGCCCGGTGAGCGGCAATTGATCGTCATGAAAATAAGCGCCGTTCAGACATCTTGCGGTTATGCCGTGCCATTGCACGAATATCAGGGTGAGCGCGAGACGCTATCGCGTTGGGCAGAAAAAAAGGGTGAGCAAGGTATACGAGACTACTGGTGGGAGAAAAATCAAACAAGCATTGATGGACTGCCGACTAATATATTGAAGGACGATTGATCCCGGAAAGCTCGGTTATCCACGTTGTTACGAAAAAATACGAAAATATTCAAGCGCATATCGCGTGAGCAATCCATGCTTTTGTTTCATTTCGTGATGCTCTCAATTGCCATCAGTTCCTCGCGGGTGTTGATATTGTAAAACGCGGCGGGTTGATCAGAAAAATCGGCAAGCGCGAGCTTCTGGCGTTGCAGCCAGAGTTCGACTTTGTTATCGCCTTTATTGAGATAATCAAAAATGCTTGCGGCGAGTTCCCGGCGCAGCAGGGTGAACAGGGGTTGGATACGCATGCCATCATGCACGGTACATGCTTCGGCGTGATTTCGCGCGAGTGTGGATGACAGACGCAGCATCAGGTCCGGTGGCAGGAGGGGGGTGTCGCAAGGAACGGTGAGTATGTATTCGGTGGTTGCCGCAAGCATCGCGCTGAGAATGCCCGCAAGCGGGCCGGGGTGATCGGGCAGAGTATCGGCAACCACCTGATAACCAAATCCAACGTATCGATCAATGCCGCTGTTGGCGCTGATAATGATATTTTCTACTTGCGGTTTAAGGGCGAAAATGACATGGGCGACCAGCGGTTTGCCGCGCAACTCAAGCAACCCTTTATCAATGCCACCCATGCGGCGGGCTTGTCCTCCTGCGAGGATGACGCCGGTGATCTTGCTGCGTGATAGTGCAGTCATTTTCCTTCCTTCCCCACTGAGGGGATGTTTTTATTTGTAGGGTGCGTGGAACGCACCCTACATTTCACTTCGTATTGCGAAATGGAATTATGCAAGCAATTCCGTGAAAGGGATAAAGCTGACCATTTGGTCGCGTTGCACAGTATGCCCTTCGGGGATGATAACCATGCCCTGTGCCCAACTGGCTGAAGATAGCGCGGCGGAGCTTTGATTCGGAAAAATGACGGCGCGGGTTTTGCCGTTTTCAGCAGTGGTCAATCGGGCGCGCAGGTATTCGCGGCGGTGGCCTGCTCTGGGCCAGTCGAAATCTGCTTCTACATATACGGTTTGTGGAAGCACGTTAAGCATGCCCTGACGGCGCAGAATAAAGGGACGCGCGAACAGGCAGAAGGTGGCAAACACCGAGACCGGGTTACCGGGTAGACCGAAAAACGGCGTCGATCCGATGGTGCCGAAGGCGAGTGGCTTGCCTGGCTTCATGGCGATACGCCACAAGTCGATGTGGCCCAAGCCGTCGACGGCGGCCTTGACATGATCTTCTTCGCCTACCGATACGCCGCCACTTGTGATGACAACATCCGCTTGCCGCGCCGCCGCAGCAAGGATGGTGCGGGTTGCCGCAAGATTATCCGGCACGATCCCCAAGTCGATGATTTCGCAACCAAGTGCCCGCAGCAGTCCAGTGAGGGTATAGCGATTGGCATTGTAGACCTTGCCCGGCGCAAGCGGGTTGCCTGGGGCGACAAGCTCATCGCCGGTGCAGAATATCGCCACGCGCAAGGTACGATAGACGGGCAATTGCGCCAAGCCCACCGATGCGGCGAGTCCCATATCCTGCGGGCGCAGCTTTGTCCCGGCCGAAAGTATTGCAGTGCCAGCGGCAATATCTTCCCCTGTGCGCCGCACGTTCTGGCCGCTTTTTATCGGGTGCTGGATGATAACCCTATCTTCTTCGACGTGGCAGTGCTCCTGCATGACCACCGTATCAGCCCCGGGCGGCAAGGGTGCGCCGGTGAAAATCCGCGCTGCGGTTCCGGGCAATAAAGGGTGGCCGGTCTGTCCTGCAGGGATGCGTTGCGAGACGCATAGCCGCGTCTCGCCCTGTGCATGGATATCACGGTAGGCGAAGGCATAGCCGTCCATTGCGCTGTTGTCGGCGGTGGGCACATTGAGTGTCGATGTTTGGGATTGCGCCAGAATTCGTCCTAGCGTGTTTGATATATCGGCGTATTCAATCTCATCGACCGGCTGTGCCTTGGTCAGTAGCAACGCCAGGGCGTCATCGACACTCATCAATTCTTTTTCAGTGAAGCAGGGGTCAGTCATAGGCGTGGCGATCAATCTTTTCTCAGGCGTGGAATGAGCTCAATAAAATTGCATGGGCGATGACGGTTGTCCAATTGGTATTGGAGGATATGATCCCATGCGGTGCGGCAGGCGTTGGTCGAGCCGGGCATGGCGAAAATCAAAGTGCCATTGGCGATGCCCGCGAACGCGCGTGATTGCAGCGTTGAGGTTTTGATGTCCTGGTAAGAGATGGAGCGGAATAGTTCGCCGAACCCGTCAATCTCTTTATCCAGCAACGGGCGAACTGCCTCCGGCGTGATATCGCGCCAAGTGACGCCGGTGCCGCCGGTGATGAGCACCGCGTCGACACTGGTCTGCGCAATCCAGCCCGACAGGATGGCGCGGATCTTATAGATGTCATCTAAAGCGATCACTTTTTCTGCAAGAGCGTGTCCGGCTGTGGTCAGGCTTTCAGCCAGAAACCTGCCGGAGGTGTCCGTCTCTTCAGTGCGGGTGTCGGAGACCGTTAGCACAGCGATGTTGATGGGGATGAAATTGTCTTGTTTCTGGTCGATTTTCATGCGGTTTTCTCTGTGTTTAACTCTGGCGCATGGCGCTGGTTATATTCTCCCGCCTTTGCCCGATCTTGTCACGTCGGCGTGCATGGCTTGTTCCAAAGAAGTGCGCACTTGTCCGGTGGCGGCGTATTTTTTATGCAACGTATTGTATGGCAATAAAAATATTGTTGGCGTGATAAATGCTGCTCGCAGGTTGACAGGACTGTAGTGTGTCCTTGATTAAGGGAAAATCCATGAGCACCATGAGTTATATCAGCATTATCGAACGTTATCATGAATACCGTGCTGCAATACAGGAATTGCTGGCCTCAATCATCACCGGCATTGCCGATAAACGGCTGCTGGATGACGTGGATGCTCAGCAAAAGTCGATACAGTGCCTGGTTCAGCATTATCCCTTCGTTGATCTTCTATATACATTGGACGGCAGCGGCATTCAAACCAGTGACAATATCAATACGCATGGAAAAATCATTGCGGCCAGCGACGGAAAAGGCAAGGATCGCAGCCAACGGCCCTATTATCTTCTGGCGCGGGATGGTGAGTCCGTGGTGGTGACGGAGCCTTATCTGTCGAGCGCAAGCAGAAAGCTGTGCATCTCCACTGCTGTGAAACTGGTTGACGAAAAGCAACAGATCAAGGGCTATATAGTGCTTGATATCGACCTGGGCGAGACTGTCGAATTTCTTATGGGAGACACCGGCCGACGGCGTTTTCAACCGTATTTCAAGTTGGTTTATATTCTGATTGTAACCGGATTGTTTGCCGTGGTTGCAGCGCTGCTTCATTCCGCTTTCAGTGAAGTGGTGTCGTTGCTTTATACCGAACATAATACGCACGAACTGCAATTAAAGCCCTTCAGTGTGATTGTTTTTATTACCCTCGCATTAGCGGTGTTTGATCTCGGGAAAACGATGCTGGAAGAGGAGGTGTTGATGCATAAGGACATCTTCCGCCACAGCTCAACGCGCCGTACCATTACGCGTTTTATGGCGGCGATTCTGATTGCAGTATCGATTGAGTCGTTGTTGTTGATGTTCAAATCCGCACTGGGCAATGGTCATGACCTTGTGCAGGCGGTATGGATGATGCTGGCGGCGGTGGGTTTGCTGGTGGGTCTGGGGCTGTATGTTTTTCTCGGTGCCAAGGCGGAGGCGGTGTTGCTGCAATTGCGCAAGTGAGTTTCCAGCATCTGTGATGGTTCTGCACCATGAACGCTCGCCAAGAATGGAGTTCTCACCAAAAAAGTGCATGCCAAACTGTTAAGGCAAAGGATGGAGCGGAATGTTTTTTTTAATATATTGATTTAATATGATATTTTAAGTTATTCCTGGTCTTGGCATGTTGATTGCAAATGCTCTAATCAGGTTCGGTTGGGTTTCACGGGTTAATGCGGGGCATGCATCAAAATGCGCATCATGCTAGTAGATGAAGACCCGCAGCGAAACGCTTTGCTTCTCCAAGCATTCAAGGAGGCCGGGCATAGCGTTGTCGCGCAGGTTGATCCCGGTGATAACCTGTATGTACGTGTCCGCGAATTACAACCCGATGTGGTTATTATCGATACGGAATCACCGAGTCGAGATACTTTAGAGCATATATGTGTAATCAGCCGTGATCAGCCACGGCCTATAGTGATGTTTACGTATGATGGCGATAGTGAAAAAATCCGTGCCGCACTGAAGGCGGGCGTAAGCGCCTATGTGGTGGGCGGACTCAGCATCGAACGTATCAAACCCATTATTGATGTTGCGATGGCCAGGTTTGACGAGCATCAAGCGCTCAAGCGGGATCTGGAAAAGACGAATGAAACCCTCGCGGAGCGCAAGCACATAGAGCGTGCCAAAGGGGTGGTAATGAAGCAGCGTAAATGCACGGAAGACGAGGCTTTTCGCTTGCTGCGCAAGATGGCGATGGATCGGAACATGCGCTTGATTGAGGTGGCCAACAGCATTAATACGGCTGCGGATATTCTGGCGTAACAGTTTGTAGATTTAAAGTGACTCTACCCAATGGCGGGTTGACATCACAAACACGGGCAAGCCAACGGCGGTTTGCCATGCGGACAACGGCGTCCATTTGTACAGGAAATATTCCTGTGCGAATGGACGCCTTTTTTTTACATTCAAAACGGGAGAAAGTGAAGATGAGTGATGATAGTGAATCCAAGAAAAACAACAGTGTAATTAAAACGGATGGAATATCGCGCCGCGATTTTCTCAAAACCGGAGGTGCTGTATTGGGCGGCTTTGCCCTGATGAGCATGGTCGCGCCTGGTATTCGTACTGGTGCATGGGCGGCTGGCTCCGATGCGCCGGAAAAAAAATCACTCAAGATCGGTTTTATTCCGTTAACGGATTGCGCCAGCGTGGTGATGGCCGAGGAGCTGGGGCTGTACAAAAAATATGGTTTGGATGTGACCGTTTCAAAAGAAGCGAGCTGGGCTGGGGTACGAGACAAGCTTGTGAATGGCGAGCTTGACGCGGCACATGTGTTGTATGGCTTGATGTATGGCGTGCAAATGGGCATCGGCGGTCAGCAAAAGGACATGGCCGTATTGATGTGCCTGAATAACAATGGGCAGGCCATTACCTTGTCGAATCAGTCGAAGGCCAAGGGTGTGGTCGATGGCGCATCGTTGAAAAAATTGATTGATAAGATCGAGGGTGAAAAACGCGAATATACCTTTGCCCAGACCTTCCCGACGGGCACGCACGCGATGTGGCTTTATTACTGGCTGGCGTCCTATGGCATCCATCCACTCACTGACGTAAAAACCATCACCGTGCCACCGCCGCAAATGGTTGCCAATATGCGCATCGGTAATATGGATGGCTATTGCGTGGGCGAGCCGTGGAACGCACGGGCTATCTACGACAAGGTGGGCTTCACTGCAGCGACCACGCAGGATATCTGGAAAGATCATCCGGAAAAAGTGCTGGGTACTACACACGAATTTACACAGAAATATCCCAACACCACACGCGCCATGATGATGGCAGTGCTGGAAGCATCTAAGTATATCGATACTCTTGCCAACCGGCCCGGTGTAGCGAAGACGATCTCCAGCAAGTCGTATGTTAATGCGCCGGAAGAGGTTATCGAGGGTCGTTTTCTCGGTGATTATGATAATGGCATGGGCAGAAAGTGGAAAGATCCCGACTACATGAAGTTCTACAACGATGGCGCCGTCAATTTCCCCTATCTGTCGGATGGCATGTGGTTTTTGACGCAGCATAGGCGCTGGAAATTGCTCAAAGAAGAGCCGGACTATCTGGCTGTCGCAAAAAAGGTAAACCAGATCGACCTCTACAAAGAAGCCGCAGCTCAGGTCAAGGTGCCGTTACCAAAAGATGTGATGCGCGTCAGCAAGCTGATTGATGGCGTCGTATGGGATGGCAAGGATCCGAAAAAATATGCCAACAGTTTCAAGATCAAGGTATAAGGTAGGTCACCAT
This sequence comes from uncultured Gammaproteobacteria bacterium, assembly GCA_947085925.1. Classification (GTDB taxonomy): domain Bacteria; phylum Pseudomonadota; class Gammaproteobacteria; family Ga007554; genus LNEJ01. Next base: position 6,175 of record CAMTYI010000040.1, on the reverse strand, counting down.
GACAGTAGTAAGTATCAAGCAGGTTCGAACAGGTGGGGATTTATCTCACGCTGTTGAGGAGGTTGTAGTGCAGAAGGCAATACATGAGCCTGTGGCTGCGGAAAAACCTGTCGTCTCGGAGGCGAAGGATAAGCTGATAAATATCAAGGCAGGGCTGGAGTTTTTTGTAAAGCGCATCTTGCCACCGGTACTCGGGCTGTTGGTATTCGTGATGATCTGGGGGTTTATCGCGCAGCGTAGCGAAAATCTTCCTGGTCCTATCAAGACCTGGGCCTCGGCGGTTGAGCTGTTCAGTGATCCATTCTATGACAATGGTCCGAATGACAAAGGCATCGGCTGGAATATTCTCAAGTCTCTGGAACGTGTCGGCATGGGCTTTGGCTTGGCGGCATTGATCGGCATTCCGTTGGGATTCATGATCGGGCGTTTCGCCTTTTTCAACGGCATGACGTCTCCGATTATCAGCTTGCTGCGTCCGGTATCTCCGTTGGCGTGGCTGCCTATTGGGCTGCTGGTGTTCAAGGAAGCGCAGCCGGCCGCAATCTGGGTGATTTTCATCTCCAGTATCTGGCCGATGATCATTAACACTGCGGTGGGCGTGAGCAAGGTGCCGCAGGATTACATGAACGTGGCGCGCGTGCTGAACCTGTCGGAGTGGAAAATTTTCACCAAGATATTATTCCCGGCGGTATTGCCGTACATGATGACCGGCGTCCGTCTTGCGATAGGCGTGGCCTGGCTGGTGATCGTCGCGGCGGAGATGTTGACCGGTGGTGTGGGGATAGGCTTCTGGGTGTGGGATGAATGGAATAACCTAAACGTCGAGCACATCATCATCGCTATTTTCGTGGTGGGCATCATAGGTTTGCTTCTTGAACAGGTGCTTTTGCTTGTGGCAAAACGGTTTGAATATTGATCCTTTGTAATATCAGGAAACCTAATCATGAATAAATATGTTCAGGTAGAAAAAGTACAAATGGTTTTTGAAACAAAAAAAGGGAAATTTGTTGCACTAAAAGATATCGATTTGGGTATTGATCAGGGTGAGTTCATTTCCATTATTGGGCATTCAGGTTGTGGAAAATCAACATTACTTAATCTGGTGGCAGGGCTGATAGATGCCACCGGCGGTGCCTTATTTTGCGCGGGCCGTGAGATCTCTGGTCCCGGGCCGGATCGTGCCGTGGTATTTCAAAATCATTCATTGCTTCCTTGGCTGACCTGTTTTGGCAATGTCCATCTTGCAGTGGAGCGTGTGTTTGGCCGTAAGGAGGATAAGGCGAGCCTGAAAAAACGAACAAAGGAGGCATTGGTATTGGTTGGTCTTGAGCACGCCATGCACAAACTGCCGCATGAGATCTCGGGTGGCATGAAGCAGCGTGTCGGTATTGCGCGGGCGCTCTCCATGCAGCCCAAGGTTCTGCTACTCGATGAACCTTTTGGCGCGCTGGATGCGCTTACTCGTGCCCATCTCCAGGATGAGTTGATGCGTATTGTCGCGGCATTGGGTAGCACCGCCATTATGGTGACGCATGACGTGGATGAGGCGGTGCTGTTGTCAGACCGCATCGTCATGATGACTAATGGCCCATCGGCAACGATTGGCGAGATATTGGATGTCAATCTTCCGCGTCCGCGTGATCGACTGGCGTTGGCCGAGGACGCGAATTATGTTCATTTGCGCGGTGAGGTGTTGAAGTTTTTGTATGCACGGCACAAGAAAGAAGCGGCTTGATCATTTTTTATTTTTTATAACCTGGGGCATAACATATGAAAAAAGGTATTTCTAAAGCGCTGTTTAATCCTTCTCTTTTCGTCGCTCTGACAGTCGGAGGTATGGCCGCATCCATGCCGGTGGCATATGCCGCAGATTCGATCGTCGAGGCGCTGACCACTGGCAAGGTTTCCGGGCAGCTTCGTTATCGTTATGAATGGGTGGATGATGCGACCAAGACCGAACAGGCGGGGGCGTCGACATTGCGCACGCGGCTAGGCTATATGACGGGCGATTACCTGAATGTGGCGGGATTCATTCAGCTTCAGGATGTGCGTGTGGTAGGCAGCGAACACTATAACAGCACGGTAAACGGTCGGACACAATACCCGACTGTTGTTGATCCAGAGAGTGCGCAGGTGCAGCAGGCCTTTTTAAGCTATAAAGGGTTGCCTGCCACCGTTTTCAAGTTTGGTCGTCAAGGCATCAATCTCGATAATCAGCGTTTCATCGGCACGGTGGAGTGGCGCCAGAATGCTCAAGCCTTTGACGCCTTAACAGTAACTAATACTTCGCTGCCGGATACCACGATATTTTATGGGCATGTCATGAATGTCAGGCGCGTCTTTGGGGAAAACAATCTGCAGCAGCGTGACCTTAATATGTCGAGTGAATTGCTGAACGTTGCCTATAAGGGATTTGCACCAGTTTCAATCGTGGGCTACGGTTATTTTCTGGATTACGACAAGGCACAGTCTATTTCCAACACGCTATCCAACAAAACTCTTGGATTACGGTTTGATGGTGGCTACAAGCCTGAGTCGATGGGTGTGAAATTCTTATACACTGCGGAATACGCCAAGCAAAATAAATACGCGGGTGGCGCGAGCACGGTGGATGGTGATTACACCAACCTGATGGCGGGTGTCGATGTCAGTGATGTGCAGGTCAAACTTGGCCACGAAGTGTTGAGTGGTAACGGTACTTATGGGTTTGCTACTCCCTTGGCGACGCTGCATGCCTTTAACGGTTGGGTGGATAAATTTTTGGTCACGCCAAGAGATGGAATTAAAGATACCTATCTGAGCGCCGCCACGATTCTGGGTGGTGTCAACTTGACGGCTGTTTATCGTAAGTATTCTTCCGATAATCTCGGCTATGACTATGGTTCCGAATGGAATTTGCAGGCGGCGAAGAAGATCAACAAGTCGTTGGTGCTTACCGCCAAATATGGCGCCTATAGCGCTGACACCAACGCAAACAATGTGGCACGCAATACGTCAACCCTGGCCAAAGATATGGACAAGTTCTGGCTGATGGCGGACGTGCAGTTTTAATCTCTTTGGGTCGAATGCCCCGCCGCTTGCGGCGGGGCGCTTTGTTTTTGTCGAACGTGTCAGTTATTTTTCTCAAGATAACGAAAAACTGTTATCGCTTTCCCACTACGATTCCCTGAATCTGATAGGCCGCTAGCGGGCCAGTGTCAGCACCAAGCCAATTATGGCGATAGCGACTAAGAGACCGATCACACCGGACAGCCATCGAAGTCGGATGCGGTTGGCCTCGACTCGCTTGATCAACTCAGCATTTTGATCGGCCAACGCTTTGATCAGTTCGGAGGAGGTGAGCATCTGATTATGTAGTTCGGATGCTGTTGTTTCGATCAAGGTGAGTCGGGCTTGCATCTGTGCGACAGCCCCGGTTTCTGGTGATAGAGGGGCTGAGGTCTCTTCATATGGGACGTGTGCGGGTGGGGACTTTCGTGCGACAGTGTTCCAGAGTTTTTTTGCGCCATCGGCAATGGCTGGAGCGTTTGATATGACATCGGCCCAGGGGACAGTTTTTAGCAGTAAAAGCCAGCCAATGGCCATGGAAAAATCCTTCGAAGTGGAGGTGTGGCCTAACGACGCTGTAGAATGCCCCGATTCTGCACGCGTCGCTAAGCAAGCCCCTTGCTTGAGATGTTCATATACACAAAGTTGTTCTGGCTCCTGCCGTAATCTACCCTGGAGAGCGAGGCGTAATCAATCGTCAGTTGCCGATAGGATTCCACCGGCATCTGGAGTGCTGCCGTCAAGCACACGCGAATAGGGCCAACGTGAGAAACCACAACGATGGTTTTTCCTTTGTGCCGCTCAATAAGGCCATCAATTACCGCCTTAACCCTGTCGAGCAGGTCATAGACCGATTCACCACCCTCCGGTTTGAAGGCGCTGGGATTTTGTTTCCACTGTTGATACAGGTTAGGATAGTTGCGCTCGATTTCATCGAAGAACAATCCCTCCCAGATCCCGAAGCGTCGTTCTTTTAGCGCGGCATTTGCCTCCAGTGGTGCAGTGGTACCCTGCGCAATGACTTGCGCCGTCGCCCAGGTGCGATTGCTGGGGCTGGCGCAGATCAGGTCGACTTTCGTGTTGCGCAATAATTCGGCGGCGTACCGGGCTTGCTCAACGCCTGCGGCATTCAATAGGGGGTCTTCCGCGTCGTCGTTGTAAATGCGGTCCAGCGGAAAATCGGTTTGGCCGTGACGCACGTAAATGATTCGGGTGCTTTCTTCTTTGGATCGCATAAGTCGCCAGTCAGGTGATGGGGTAGCTATGGGTATGCGTGTGAGACGAGGCGGTATGCTTTTCTTCCCTCATCTCCACCGGCACCATGTGCAGCTTGCCATGCCGAACGCCGCGCGCGGCGATCACGGTGTTGGCAAAGTTGCGCACCTCCAGGGTGGGGCCGCGCAGTATGGCAATCTCCAGGCAGTTGTCATGATCCAGGTGTACGTGCATGCTGGACAGTGTCAGATCATGGTGCTCATGCTGCACCGAAGTGATGCGGCTCGCCAGTTCACTCTCATGGTGATTGTAGATATAGCTTAGCGTGGCGATGCAATAGCCTTCTTCCCATTTCTGGAGACGTTCGGTTTCGAGACGCTCCCGAATCAGGTCGCGCATGGCCTCCGAGCGATTGGAGTAGCCTCGCGCACGGATGAACTCATCAAACTGCTTGGCGAGTGAAGTTTCAAGCGATATGGTGAGGCGTTCCATGGATGCTCCCTTGTCAGCATGATCCACCGGGTGGAGGACATGGCAAGATTATAGCCTATTTTACGTTCCACCCCGTCTGACGAATGCGCCTCGGTTTGCAGAAGTTGTTCGGTGCATGATATGTCCGCTGCTGTGTTTTTTAGCGGGTTTCGTGGAGGGCTGATTTTTTCAGGGTTATATGTCTTGTTAGTGATACTTCACTCTAGCGGCTCTGCGTGCCTGAAGTGTATCGGAACTTCGACCAAGGCCTCGACTGCACGGCCACGGCGTCGCGCCGGTTCGAAACACCACTGATCCATAGACCATAGCGCTGCGGTGTCCAGTAGGGGGTGGCCTGAGCTTTGTTTGATTTTCATAATTAAAGGGTTGCCTCCCACGCTTACCAGAACTTCCAGCAGTACGGTGCCTTCCATACCTCGTTCGCGGGCGGCGGCAGGGTAGAGTAGTTCTGGGTTCTTCAAGCAGGCGGCTGTGTGATCGGGTGGCGAATAATCCCTGTCTGAAGTGGCATGCTTGGTTTGCGGCGGCCCTTTTAAGGATGCTGATTCGTCCTCGGCATGATAAGAGAGGTGTTTTCTCATGGCGTGATGCTCCGTCAAAATGGGTTTTCCCGGAAAGACTTAGCCATGTCCTTCCCGAGCCGAAGGTAAGGCGATTCTGGGCAAGGGGTATAGCGTATGAATCTTGCTCTTAGTCAGCAGGTTTGGCTGAAAAGTTGCTCCTGGCTGCTCATGTGTATCCATGCGCTCGCGGCACTTGGGCATCCTGCCAGGCACATTTCCAGCACTTTCGCCATCCATGGCGGTCGGCACGAAAAGGGCCGAGATTTATCAATGAGCGCTGCTTGCTATGGGGGGACGCTTGCCTTTTACCTGGGGCAAGAAACCGCAAGTTGTACGGCGGTTCCGGGGTATGGCCCTGTTTTTTGTTGGGACGCCGGAAATAGGACTGGTCACAAGCCATTGTATCCACCTCCTTCTACATAGGTGAGTTGAGTAAAAAAGCCCCTTCCATGGGGCACATGTACCTCTCGGCCCTGAGAGGCTGGGGGAAGCCGACAGTTTTTATGAGTATATTTAAAGTCGTCATACTTATGCCGCGCAATAAACCTAAAAACGGCTATTCACCGCAGGGCGCGCAGAAAATGCAGAGAAAAAACACCTTGATAAGGTGTGCCGAGTCACCCGCCGGGTGGGTGTGCTTGGTTATGCTAACACCCGGAATTTTTTTGTGTCCTTTGCACGCCCTGCGGTTCAATCGCTTTTTTTAGGATAGAAGGACTGTTGCTGGCAGCTACGCACCCTAAGTTATGATGAAATTTAAAATCTTCATACTATAATGTCAAGCATTTTATTTTAGGGTGGTGTTTGGCAAGGCAACTGGAGTTGCTGGATTTCTGCAATGTGGATTATGGGGCTTT
>CAMTYI010000039.1:0-7451 GCA_947085925.1 uncultured Gammaproteobacteria bacterium | reverse complement strand
GGTGAAGGATGAGCATGAAAAGAATTGGACACCTGGCACCACCACTGCTTTTAAAACCCTGAACAGGATTACTGTACTCGAACCCTTTACCGTTGAACAGCACCCGTGAATGAGCTTTATCTGACGCGGCTGAAAAAGACCTTGCTACCGGCGGCGACGCCCGAAAAGAAATGACGCTACTGGAAAGAACTTTTCGGCTGCAAAGCCCACCTGCACTGGAAAGAAATAACACCCCTGGCAAAAACGCTGCTCATGGCGCTGCCACTGCTTTTAAAACCCCCAATAGGATTACTGCACCTGCACCGTTTACCGTTGAACAGCGCCCGTGAACGAGCTTTATCTGGCGCGGCCAAAAAAGACTCTGCTACACGCAGCACCGCCCAAAAAGAAATGACGCTGCTGGAAGGAGTGCTTACTCTGGCAAAGATCACCTGCGCTGGAAAGAAACAACACCGATGATTAAGAACTCTGAACTTCAAGTCTCCCATGCGGCTGGTACCAGACGTGCGATGAACTCGCCATGAACCAAAACCCGATGAGTGCTCTAACGTGAGAATTAAGGGGCACGCCAACGATGAAGCCAGAACAACGCTCCTGCGCTGACGAAACCCGACACCTAAAAATGCCTCGCCAAGACGTGTCCCCTTGAATGCAATGTTGGCCGTCTTAACCTTCAATGAAGTAGTCACTGTCAATTTTCTTCGTTTCATACGATGTGATAGGAGTAACCCCAACATTATGGTCAATCATAAGCTGGGCTAAATGCTCGCCATCTATGAGCACGATCTTTGACTCGATTTTTGCCACGTATTCCCCGGCCTCGCGGGTGAAGTCGGAAGTGGTGATGAAGACTCCTTTCTTCGCGCGGTGACCTTGTAGGGCTCCTGCGAATTTCTGGATTTCAGGCCGTCCAATCGTAGCCTGCCACCGTTTGGCTTGAATATAAATGACATCAAGGCCAAGGCGATCTTCGTTAATGATGCCGTCAATACCTTCGTCGCCGCTGCGGCCAATGGCTTTGCCGGCTTCTTTTCGGGAACCGCCGTAACCCATTTTAACAAGAACGTCGATGACGAGTCTCTCGAAGAAAGACGGGGAACATTCCCTTACGAATTTTAGAAGCTCAGCCGTGATATCTTCCCTCAGTTTCTGATATGCGGTTTCCAAAAGCTCGCCGGGTGTTTGGAGGGTTTCTGTTTCGGTAGTTTCTGTGGTTTCTTCCCGGTCTTGGTGTTTTTCTCTGAACTCTACGAACTCAGGAAATTGATTCAAGAATTTCACATTAATTTCGGGTGGATTCTTGGACAGAACTTCCTGACCGCGATGTGTTATGCGGAAGTGGCCGCGCCGTGTGGCCTCTAACAAGGCCGCTTTACTCATATAAGAACGTGCCCAGGCAACACGGTTGTCGAATCTCGGTTGCTGCCCGCTCGGCAGCAGTTCATTTTTTTCTGCGTCCGTAAGCCCGAATTGTTCGGACAGGCCATCAATTGCTTCCCGGGAGGAATGTTCATTTCCGTCCGCAGCGAAACGGAGCAGGGGAAGCATGATTGACTGGTAATCAGGTATCGGCATGTTTGGTTTTTCTGCTGTTGACGGCTAACGTAAGAATTAAGGGGCACGCCAACGATGAGGCCGGAACAACGCCCCTGCGCTGATGAAACCCATGGCCTGAAAATGCCTCGCCAAGGCGTGTCCCCTTGAATGACGTGTTAGGCCAATTTTTGCATGTGGTGAAAATCTTGAATGGAATCAATTTCTCGCTTCTCTATGGCTTGCGCCTTGAAAAGATCGCATCGAATTTGTAAATTGAGCCAAAAGTCTGCTGACACACCGAAGAACTTACCTAGGCGTAGCGCAGTACTTGGAGTTACGCCACGTTTTTGGTTTACAAGCTCGTTGATTCGCTGATAGGGAACATGAATCGCGTTTGCAAGATCACGTTGGCTTATATTCATGGGAACAAGAAACTCATCGCGAAGCATTTCGCCGGGGTGAGTAGGCTCCCTTTTGGTTGGAATTCGAACCATAATTGCACCTCTTAATGGTAGTCGGTTATTTCTACATTGCAGGGGCCTGACTTTCCCCACAAAAAGCAAATCCTATACTGTTCGTTGATACGAATGCTGTACTCAGTTTTTCTATCCCCAGAGAGGCGCTCAAGCCGATTACCTGGAGGAACTTTCAATTCCTCCAGCGATTGAACAGAATCCAATTGGTCCAATTTCCTGGCCGCAACCTGCCAAAGTGTTTGCGGACATGCCTTCCGGGCCGCTTTCGAATTGACGCCGTTGAATATGTCTTCACTTGCTTGATCTTTAAACGACTCTATCATGAAAGCATGATAGCACGGATACTATGCCATGCAAGTGGTTCCGATAGCCTAACGTAAGAATTAAGGGGCACGCCAACGATGAAGCCAGAGCAACGCCCCTGCACTGATGACACCAGTGAATTTAAAAATGCCTCGCCAAGGCGTGTCCCTCTTGAATGACGTGTTGGGCCTCTCGTTAACCATGGAAAGGCCCCGCTTTTCCCGCTGCCACAAGGTACTTGAGAAACTCTCGACCGGCCACAGTAATGAAAACGTTTGAATCATTTTCGCAGACGAGATTGAACGCGCGCAGAAAACCAAGCCACCTATCGAACGGATAGTTTTCGTACCAACTGGGATATGTGATCCTCGCTAACTCGTAGAACGGAACTACTTCGGTGACTTCAGCACCATGGTCTCGTGAATTAAGATGGCGCAGACATGCTAACTGACTCGCCCAAAGGTTCCCGTATGCACGTTCGAAGTGAAGAATGATGTGGTTCGAAGCTAATGCACGGATGAGAGCCTTTTCTCTGTCACCACCCGATTCGATGTGCCGCTGTTTAAGATCGTCGACAATTAGCTGTTCGGCTTCGAGAAGCAAAGGGCTGTCAAAACTTCGAAAGAACTCTTCGACGCCCTTCGTTTCCTCTGTTGGTTGGGGAGGTTGGCCTTCAAATGTTTCTATGCCACCCTTTCCGACTTTTTTGGTTCGGCTGATAAGCGCCCCAACTTCATCGCGAAACAAAAAGATGATGACCAGCGCAATGATTAGTGCAACTAACGGCCAGGCTAAGACCGCGGCGAATTGTTCCATGATCTGTCTCTCAATAGGCCCAACGTAAAGCTAACCGGCGCTGCGCGGCTTTATCGCGCAGCGTCCAGCGACCGAAGGGAGCGAGGTTGAGCGCCATGTTAGGTTGCTTTACGGTACCTGTTGACGACAATGCCGCATGAAAAAGCTGTTGACGATTCAAGCAGCATCTTTTGGTAACCATCCAGTGCTTTGAATATCGTCATCCCATTACCGATCGCGGTTGGATTGATGAACAAATGAAATTCGTCAATCAATCCATGTTTTATTAGGGCTGATACGAAGGTCGCGCCGCCATAAACGATAATGTCCTTACCTTCTTGTTTTTTGAGTTGAGTGATTTCGTCAACAAGGGCGCCTTTCGCTAATACGGTATTTCCCCATTCTGACTTGCCAAGCGTTTTGGTAAAAACGACTTTGTGTGTGTTTGTATATTTTTTGCCCGCTGCAAATTCCGGGGCATCAGGATTCGCGGCCACCGTAGCCCAGTGAGGAATGAAGCCTTGGGCCAGATTTCTGCCAAGGACGATACAGTCAACAGGTTCCGTTATTTCATCTACATATTTCTTAAGCTCATCATCCCAATCCCACACCATCCAATCCATCTCGCCTTTGGGGCCAGCAATGAAGCCGTCAACGGATATTTGTACTTGTAGCTTCAACTTTCGCATTTAACTTTCCCTTTCATTGAAATTGGCTGAAACCAATGCAACCTAACGTTAAATTAAGGGGCACGCCAACCATGAAGCCGGAACAATGGCCCAACGCTGATGATACCCGTGAACCTGAAAATGCCTCGCCAAGGCGTGTCCCCTTGAATGCAATGTTAGCCCCCTACTCCCGAAGCACACTGTGAAATAACTGGTTTAACTGACCAATTACCAGGGGGGAACTAGATTTCTTGGGGATTTCTGTTGGCTCAACTGCCAACTCAGCCTCAATAAACTCATTCAATATTGGCACGGCAGCGGCACGACCCAACTCTGGGGCGCTCCGCTTGCGCTCTAACAGTGAGTGAACCTCAGAAAGTACCGTAGGCTCACCCTGCAAGAGCGTTAGAAGTTTTTCAAATTCAATCGGAGCGGCGCTTCCTGTTTTTGTCACCCAACGTGCTGCCAACAAAGGGCGCAAGACATAGAAGTACTTCTTCAAGGGAACAATTGCCTCTCGGAGATATCCGCGATAGTTCGTTTTAGCCATGCTCCGGTAGTGATATATGCCCTTCTCGGGTGCGTAGATACTCGGAAGGATGCGAAGTGCGTTTTCTCGGAACTCGCCCCTTTCCAAGTAGGTTATGGGAGACTGGATCCACTCTACAAAGGCAGGGTTAGATTTCCAGTACAGCCTCAGCGATTTCCTGACATCCCAACCGTTAAGGTCAATATCATCAGTAATCTCGTACTCGATGACATCGCGGCGCTCTTCTAAATCCACCGCTTGGTACCACTGTGGCTCGCGCACATAAATAAAGCGAACATCGTAGTCACTGTTGGGCGATGCGAAGCCCCATGCCCGGCTGCCCGATTCAATGGCGAAGAGAATGCGGACGCAGTGCTCTTCTTCGGCTTTGGCGAGCCGTCGTAAAATTTCAGAACGTATATTTTCTGGGATCATGGTATTAAGGGGCTAACGTTCAATTAAGGGGCACGCCAATGATGAAGCCAGAACAACACCCCTGCGCTGACAAAACCCATGAACCGATTGTGCCTCGCCAAGGCGTGTCCCCTTGAATGCAATGTTATGCCCTTTTGGTAAGTGATGAAGGGGCCATTCATTTTGCACAACTGTTCTCGTGTGCCTGTGTGATGTAGGCAAGCACATGCTTCGCCTTAATATCTGCGAGCGTGTGAACCTTGATGTGGCGACGTAGTTTTCCGCTGCCTTCGAGTACACGGTGAGGATCATTGAGATCACACCCTCGCCCAAACTCAATAGACACGTGCTCCGTGTACGCAAAGACACCGCAGAATTTCGCGGTGGTCGAAAACATGAAACCGCCGTACATAACACACTCTGATGCTTTCGGTACAGTAGAATAGACTGCCTTTCTGACTTCTTGTACCAGCTCATATCCCGCTGGGTTTACCAGACGAAGATCGTTTAGCAACTGTTCCACCGTTCCATCAGTCATGGGACATAGCCTTAAGCATCACGGGGAAACAGGGGTACAGAGTTCGACCAGAGTGCCATCTGGGCAACGCACATAGGAAACGACTTGGCCCCAGGGTTTTGATACCGGCGACGCAAGTTCAACAGCTCCAGCCGTGAGCGCACGTTCGTGGGCAGCGCGAACATTGCCAGTAACAAAAGCGACTTCAACCCCGAGTGGTTCCGGTGACTTACTTGCTTGAACGTGCCCTGTTTTGAAGTTCATTTCCGCCAACTCATGCGCAGCAAATGCAAGTGTCGTTTCACCGGTTTCAAGCTCACCATAGGTTCCCGATTCGTGCAGGAAGCGGCAAGAGAATCCAAACGCTTTCTCGAAGAAAGAGAGTGAGGCAGAGACATCGGGAACATAGATGATCGTGTATCCAAATTTCATGGGCGGTTCTCGCTTAGTGATGGGGCATAACGTTAAATTAAGGGTCACGCCAATGATGAAGCCAGAGCAACGCCCCAACGTTGATGAAACCCGTGAACCCAAAAATGCCTCGCCAAGGCGTGTCCCCTTGAATGCAATGTTAGGGTGCGGCGGTGCGGTTAACAATGGGCATGAGAAGAACTCTGCACTTGGCACCACCACTGTTTTCCAAACCCTGCAAAGGATTACTGTACTCGAACCGTTTACCGTTGAACAGCACCCGTGAACGGGCTTTGTCTGGCGCGGCCAAAAAAGACTCTTCTACACGCAGCGCCGCCCAAAAAGAAATGACGCTGCTGGGGAGACTTTTCGGCTGCAAAGCCCACCTGCACTGAAAAGAAATAACACCACCGGCAAAAACGCTGTTCCTGGCGCCGCCACTGTTTTTAAAACACTCAATTAGGATTACTACACCTGAACCGTTTACCGTTGAACAGCGCCCGCGAACGAGCTTTATCTAGCGCGGCCAAAAAGACTCTGCTACAGGCGGCACCGCCCAAAAAGAAATGACGCTGCTGGAATGAGTGCTTACTCTGGCAAAGATCACATGCACTGGAAAGAAACAACACCGATGATTAAGAACCCTGAACCCCAAACCTCCCATGCGGCTGGTGCCAGACGTGCGATGAACTCGCCATGAACCAAAACCCGATGAGTGCTCTAACGTTAAATTAAGGGGCACGCCAACGATGAAGCAAGAACAACGCCCCTACGCTGATGAATCCCATGAACTTGAAAATTCCTCGCCAAGGCGTGTCCCTCTTGAATGCAATGTTAGACCTCACTTGGCCTCCGGAAAAAGTTGGTTGATGATTTCGGCACAGTTCCGTAGCGTAAAAAGTGAGCCGGGGTGAAGCATGGGGCTACCGTGCGCCAAATCATTCCGTAGTGAAGAAACAAGACTTGGCAATTTCTTGCTGTACTGCGCGGGGTCTTCCTCACCAACCGCAATATGTGAAAACCCTTCGTCAACAATTACTCCCTGCTCTACCGCGAACAACAGCAGCTTATTGAGCGCGCCCTTACGCTCAGGGAAGCGCAGGCGTAGTGCCATCTCCACAGTGGAGAATGCTTTCAGCTCGGCAACTTGATGGAATGGATAGTAAAGCCAAGCATAGATTCCGAGCATTCGAGCGATGTTGAATTGACTTTGAATGTCTTCGGGAGCGTGGGAGGAGAGAGTGATTTTCGCAACAGATTGGTATCGGTCATTCAACGACATCGGCGTACTTTCGTTCGTGGACACATTCCACAAAACGAAGTGAACCCACCGCTTGTCTGGTTCCAATAACTCCAAGAATGACTTCAGTCCCTCCATATGCGGCCCCTAAGGTCTAACGTTAAATTAAGGGGCACGCCCCACATGAAACCGGAACAACGCCCCCAAAGCTGACGCGACCCGTGAGCCTAAAAATGCCTCGCTAAGGCGTGTCCCCTTGAATGCAATGTTAGGCCGGGGAAGACGCCACACAAGACGCACCCACGCGCCAAAACTCTTGAACGCAACATTAACAGACCAATGTGACCCGCCCCGGCCCGTACTCCTTGACCAGCAATGGAATGGGCGAGTGACGCGACCCACAAAAGAAACTTGCTAAAGGAAAGAACGTAAAAGGCTACCCCGCACTGGCACATCATAGGCCAGAGTGAAATCTGTCCGCAACCCCTGGGCTTGACTTCTGGCAGCACCCCATGACGGGGAAAGAATTATGCTCAGTGAGCAACAGAGTGAAGGCCACTCC
>CAMTYI010000038.1:0-4627 GCA_947085925.1 uncultured Gammaproteobacteria bacterium | reverse complement strand
GGGTAGGCATGGACGTAGTAGTATGAATCAAGGCTGACGTTTAAGGTAATAAGAGGGTGGTGAGGCCTGACGAGGCGGTATAGTAATGTGAGCTCCCAAGGGGGGTAATTGAACTGGAAAGATTACAGGTGGCGTGGGGCGTCCATGCGGGATACGGATAACGGCGATTCCGTATGGCATGACGCGAAAATAAACCGCGTACCATCCCACGTTGCGGCGGCGATAGCCGCGCCGGATTTGGTCACAGGCCGGGGTGGTCATCGGGGCTTCCGCCAACGCGGCAAAGGTTGCTGTCAGGATGTCGGTGTAGCGCTGTGCCTGCTCCACGCCCTATTGCGTGCGATATTCAGCCATGCGTTAGCATGCGCTGCTTGAACGCGGCGGCGTCAAAACGCTGTGGCTCGCCGCTGTTCTCACCCTTGATGGGCACCGCGCGGATCGTCTCGGTGTCTGCGTTGCGTTCCTGTTCGCGCCGGATGAGGTCGCGGATATATTCGCTGTCGTTGGTATAATGTCCGGCGTCAATCTGGGCCTTGATCCAATCGTCTTGCTTGTCGGTCAACGTGATCGTTTTACGCACGGTTGCCATGTTTCCATCTCCAAAAAATCGCTTCCTAAAGTGATAAAGGTCAGATCTTTGGTGCAATTTGGCGCAAAATTACGCACTCTTGCCTAGCCACTTTACGCAGGAGGGATGTTTTGCGAGTTTGCTTTGGGAGTGCTCCGATCAAACCATGGTGCGTGCATGGTCAGTCATGGCGGCCGCTTTAGCCTCGATAGCGCCCAGCAACGTCTTAAAGGAATTGATAAACGATTCCACGCCCTCGTCTTCCAGTTGTTGAGTGACGGCATCCATATCGATACCGAGCTTGGCAAGCAGTGCGATGCTGGCGTGCGCATCAGTTATGCCTTCCTGCAATGTTGAAGCTGCCTTGCCGTGTTCCTTGAAAGCCTTGTAGGTGGCTGGAGGGATGGTATTTACGGTGTCCGGGCCGATCAGGGTGTCGATATACAGCACGTCACTGTAATTCGGATTCTTTACGCCAGTGCTGGCCCACAGCAGGCGTTGTGCGTGCGCCCCGGCTTCGCGCAATTTGGCGAAACGAGGCGTAGCGAATAGCCTTTCATAGGATTGGTAGGCGACTTTGGCGTTGGCGATGGCGGCTTTGCCCTGTGCCTCTTTGAGTAGGGCCTGTTGTTCGGGGGTGGCGGTTTTGATTTTTTCATCCAGCAGCTTGTCAATCAGGGCATCGACGCGGCTGACGAAAAAGCTTGCGACCGATGCGATGCGGTTGAGTGGCTTGCCGTTTTGTAGTGCTTGTTCCAGGCCCGAGACGTAGGCTTCGATGACTTCTTCGTAGCGCAGCACCGAAAACAGCAATGTGACGTTGACGTTGATACCGTCGGCGATCAATGCGGTAACGACAGGAAGGCCCTCGGGTGTCGCAGGCACTTTTATCATGAGGTTGGGGCGGTTCACGCGCGCGGCGAGGCGACGCGCTTCGGCTACGCTGCTTGCGGTGTCGTGCGCCAAGTCAGGTGATACCTCAAGGCTGATCATGCCGTCGCAGCCGCCGGTCTGGTCGTAGACAGGGCGCAACAGGTCGGCGGCTTGCTGGATATCTTCAATGGCCAGGGAGTAGAACAAGTCGCGGCTGTTCTGCGCGGGATTCTGTTCAAGCAGATGCGCCAGCGCGTCATCATAATCCTGGCTGCCGTTGATGGCCTTTTCGAAAATGGTGGGGTTGGATGTGACCCCTTTCAGTCCATCTTCGCGGATCATGCGCTCCAGCTCCCCTGAGCGCAGCATGGCGCGCTGGATATTGTCATACCAGGGGCTTTGTCCGTAATTCTGTAGGTCCACCAATGGATTCATCTTTAATTTCTCCTGATCTTCTGTCTCTGAAGTAGATTGTCCTGCAATACGAGCGTGCCGGTGCTTGTGTTCATTTTATGCGATACGGCGCACGTTCGCCTGAGATTTTTTAGCGTCATGATGTTGACGAAATTTATGGCGTAAAACGTGCTGCAATACCAGTGCCAGGATGACGCGTCAGCCTCGCCGCAGGAGCCGCAACCTTAAATTCCCGTTTTGCGAACCACGTCAAAGTAACAACCTTGCAAAAGGTGAACACTATCCTCGCACCCACTGCATATTGTGTTTCGGGAGTAGGAAGATGTGGTCTTCCAGATGTATTATCAAGCGTATTCTGCTGGCGTTTGTTGGCTTGGGAGTTTTTTTCGCCAACGGTGCGGGGGCGGATGAAATTGCAGGAATGATGCCTGTCAAACCAATTATTGGGTCTGCTAACTGTACAAGCGCCACATCGGATGTGCCGTCGTGTCCTCATATGCCAATGCCTTCCTATAATAGGGAAGCGGTGGCCCCGCCTTCCGTGAACCCATGGGCAGTAGCGCGCATGCTTGTGAGGAAATACTGGGTGGGCAAGGACAGCTTCGATTTTTCAAGCTACAATCCAAATCAGATAAATGCGTCGCAACGCAGTTTTACCGTCAATATGACGCTGGCTTATCCTGGCGCCAGCATGAATATGGACATGCGTGACCTGAATCTCAAATGGTCAGCGATGGGCGGCGCGGTCAAGCCTTTCAATAACAATAATCCTTATGCGGTGTTACAGTTCAGCTATCGCTGGTGACGATGCGTCACTGATTATGGTGCTTACCTAGCCGCTCCAGTGCGATATCCACCCCACCCCAGAACCACTCCAGCATACGGCGATACCAGGGGCGCGCACGCCATTCATCAATGTGGTATTCCCGGCTTGATGCAAAATCCGTGGTGAACATGGCATGCACCAGAGCGGCAAATTGTGGGTCTTCCACCTCCTGGTTGGCCTCAAGATTCCAGCGAAAATTCCAGCGGTCGATATTGCTGGATCCGATGGATGTCCAGTCATCGCACAGCAACACCTTGGAGTGTGTGAAGCGTGGCTGGTATTCGAAAATGCGCACCCCGTGGCTTAGAAGATTATAGTAAAAGCGTCGTCCGGCGTGGCGTACTGCGGGGTGATCGGTGTGTTCGCCCGGCAATAACAGGCGCACGTCGATGCCGCGCCGGGCGGCTGAGCGCAAGGTGCGCCGGATTTTCCAGGAAGGCACAAAGTAGGCGGTGGCGATCCAGAGGGTGCGGCGGGCGTGGTGAGCCTTGTTCAGCAGGGATCGCTTGATCTCTGCGCGGGTCGGGCCGTTGGCTATGACGACGCGTCCGCGTTGATTGAGCATGACGTGTTGTGCCATGGTGTGCGGTAAGGCAAGTATGAGGTCGGTGCAGTGTCGCCAGTTTTCCTCGAACAGGGTTTGCCAGTCCGCAACGGTCGCGCCCCTGATTTCGATCATGGTTTCGCGCCAGCGCAGTGTGGTATCGCGGGGCGGATCGAAATTGTCGGTGATCCCCGTCCCGCCGGTAAATGCAACTTCGCCATCGACGAGCAGCAGTTTGCGGTGATCCCGGAAGAAGTTGTAGTGCAGTCTGCGGTAGTGTACCGGGTTGTAATAGCTTAGCCGGACATTGCCCTGCTCAAGTCGCAGTCGATCTTGTTTGAGCAGACCTTTCGCCCCAAAATCATCGAGCAATAGATATGCCGCCACTCCCCGCGTTGCGGCGGCGATGAGGGCGTCGATAAAGCGATCGGCAACTGCACCGGACTCGAAGAGATAGAACTCCATCAGGACATAAGCGCGCGCCGAGCCGATGGCGTCGAGCATGGCAGGATAGAATTGACCACCGTCGATCAACAGGCGGAACTGGTTGCCGTCACGCTTGGGAAACTGGTATTTAGAGTTGTGAAGGTTGATCATGTGATGGGCTATGCTGCCGCAAGTCGCGCTAAAGGTCAAAGGTGTACTTGATTGGCGCTCATGGGAAGATTGCCCTACTCGATTTGGCGGCGAGGGGGTATCATGTAAAGAATATAATCGGCTCTATGTGATTCGTAGTGGGTAATGCGATAATCCTGTCATGAATAGTACAACATTATTTAGCATGGCACTCGGCCTGCAAGCGCCATGGCAGGTGAATGATATTTCATTTGCTGCCGAAGTATCCAGTCGAAAAGAACTTCATCTGCATATCGGTTTTGCGCGGGGTTCGCGTTTCCCCGATAAGACGGGTGCGGCGTGCCCGGTACACGATACGGTGGAGCGTGAATGGCAACATTTGAACTTCTTTGAACACCACTGTTTCTTGCATTGTAGCGTGCCGCGCATCAAGACAACCGATGGCGCAGTGGTGACGGTTGATGTTCCGTGGTCGCGCCCCGGCAGCGGATTCACACTGATGTTCGAGGCCTTTGCGATGGTGCTGATTGAACGGGAAATGCCGGTGAACCGGGTCGCCGAGATATTGGGTGTTTACCCGCAACGGGTATGGATAGTGTTCAACCATTGGATTGAAACAGCCCGAAAAGCAGATGATCCATCCTCTATCACCCAGCTCGGGGTGGACGAAACCTCGTCACGCAAAGGCCATAAATACGTCACCCTCGGCGTTGACATGGCGACCTCACGCGTCATTCATGCGTGCGAAGGCAAAGGCAAATCCACTTTGAAAAACATCCAGCAACACCTTGAATCAAAAGGTGTTGCCAAGGAACAGATTACCCAG
>CAMTYI010000037.1:0-24806 GCA_947085925.1 uncultured Gammaproteobacteria bacterium | reverse complement strand
AGGAACGTGCACGAAACAACTTCCTGATCTCGCCTCAGTCATTTGGCTTATGATGTGATCCCTTAACAGCGTTTGGAACAGTCCCTTTGGCCTACGGCACAGATGTCGAATATTATATGAAGCGTTTTCACGATTCGCTTTCAGAGAAAGATCAACGCAGCTATGCGGCGGTAGAGGTAGCGAAGCTGGGTTACGGTGGTCTTGGTTATATTGCGAAGGTATTGGGCTGCGATCCGAAGACCATTCGGCTCGGGCGTCAGGAGTTAGACACGCCACCCGAGTTGGAAATTGGCAAGGTCAGGAGAGCGGGTGGCGGGCGAAAAAAAAGCTCATCCAGTTAAAAATAGAGCTTGAACAGGCCCTCCTTGTGGTGCTGGATGATCGCACTGCAGGCGACCCTATGCGGGAGCAGGTACGTTGGACGAACCTGAGCCTACAAGAAATTGCCGACTGCCTGAAAGCACGAGGCCATCCGGTTAGTCGCAATATTGTCCGGCAATTGCTCAAGCAGCAGTGCTATGTGAAACGTAAGGCGCAAAAAGCGTTGGCAATGGGCGAGCACAAAGACCGTAACGCACAGTTTGAAAACATCACTGAACTCAAGCAGCAATATCTGGGCTCGGCCAATCCGGTCTTGAGCATGGACACCAAAAAGAAAGAGTTGCTGGGCAATTTCTATCGGGACGGCAAGCTGTACACCCAAGATCTCGTCAAGACGTTCGATCATGACTTCAAGAGTGCCGCCAGCGGGGTGGTAATTCCTCATGGGCTATACGATCTCAAGCGCAATGAGGGCTACCTGCAACTGGGTACCAGCCATGATACGGGTGAGTTTGCTTGTGACAATCTCTACCGGTGGTGGGAACAATATGGGCGCAAACAGTACCCTCTCGCCACTTCGCTCCTGCTGCTCTGCGATGGCGGCGGCAGTAATAATGCGAGCCATTACCTGTTCAAAGAAGACCTACAAAAACTGAGCGACCAAATGGGAATTGCCATCCGGGTGGCACATTACCCGCCGTACACCTCCAAATATAATCCGATTGAGCACCGGCTGTTTCCTCATGTCACCCGAGCTTGCCAAGGGGTTGTGTTTGAAACGCTCGATACGGTCAAAGAACTCATGCTGAAAACCAAGACCAACACAGGCTTGAAAGTCATGGTTGAAGTGGTCGACAAGCTTTATCAAACGGGAAGAAAATACGCCGCAGACTTCAAAAAAAAGATGCCAATAGTGTTTGATGCACACCTGCCGAAGTGGAACTATACGGCACGTCCTTCAGCGGCTTGAGTTAGGGAAGTTGTTTCGTGCACGTTCCTAAGCAACCGCGGAATTGAGGCCCAAGGATATCCGTACGATTTTTAACAGGGGTTCGTGCTATGCCACTAAAGCTTGCTACTGTTACGTCGTTACTGCCCCCCTCTTCGGCATCGCTTACAGTGCAGCCGGAAACCCTGCTGATTGATAGCACGTCAGCCAAACTGTTTACGACCGTTTATCCGAAAGCAAATGCCGAAGCCGTCATGCTGTTGCACGGTGGGCCGGGTGTGCCGATGGATTTTTCTCCGATTGCGGAGCAATTGTCGCGCAAGTACCAGGTGATTACCTTCGATCCGCGCGGGACGGGCCGTTCACCCGCGCACGATGCCACCTACTCCATCGACGAATATCTGCATGACCTCGACGCCGTGACGCAACATTTTGGGGTCAACAGGTTCCATCTGTTTGGCCATTCCTGGGGCGGTCTGTACGCACAAATCTACGCCGAGCGATATCCCCAAAAAGTATTGAGCATGTTCCTGAGCAGTCCCAGTCCCAGTCCCAGTCCCAGTTCCGGCACCGGGGACGTTTGGAAAAAAACCGAAAGCGAGGTCATGTTGTTCAACATGGAACACTCCAGTATCTGGGGGAAATCAATGATGGGCATTAAGTCAATACTTGGAATGCTCGGATCGGATAGCGCCTATAAATCGCTATTCAAACAGGTGCTGGAAAACTACAACAGGGAATTTGATCCTGCATTTGTTGCAACCGACGCAATGGTGGAAAACGTGCGGGCGAAACCCATCAATAAAACGCGCCAGCGTATCCTGGAATACCCGCCCCTCAAGGATGCCATGGACTACCGGTTTCCCATCCTGATCACCTACGGTCAGAGAGATATCTACAGGCAAAGCAGACAGGCTGTTAAAAACCGCTTTCCGCAGGCGGTATTTGTGGAAGTAGAGAACGCCGGACATATCCCGTGGAGACACAACACGGAAAAATTTAATGACACCCTGGCTGAGTTTTACGGGCTTCGGCAGATAGCGAGTGAGCCCTGATGGCATGGTCGGCCTGAGTCTGGAAGAATGGAAGGCGGTCTTCGTCTCGCTGTCGGAGGATAAATGAAAACATTGAAACATCCGGGATCATTGCTGATGACCTGTATGGTCATGACACTGTTCCTGTCTGTTGCGGCGAGCTGGGTAAACGCAGTGCAAACCGGCACCGGACGAGCAGGCCCCGATCTCGCCGCCATCGACGCCTACGTATCGAAACAAATGCGGGACTTGGTCATCCCGGGTGTTGCGCTCGGTATCATTCAGGGCACTCGGATCGTCCATTTGAAGGGCTTCGGCATTGCCGACGAAACCGGGCGCCCCGTTACCGCGCAGACGCCGTTTCGCATCGGATCGATCACCAAATCGTTTACCGCGCTGGCCATCATGCAACTGGTGGAAGCGGGGAAAATCGAACTGGATGCACCGGTGCGGCGCTACCTGCCCTGGTTCCGCGTCGCCGATGAAGCGGCCTCGGCGAAAATCACCGTGCGTCATCTGTTGAATCAGACCAGCGGCCTCTCCACGCTGGCCGGCAATGCCTACTGGGACAAGCAGGAGGGACTGGAAGCAACGGTGCGGAGTCTGCGGGCAGTGGAACTCAGCCAGCCCGTGGGCGCGGGCTTTCAGTACAGCAACATCAACTACTCCATTGCCGGCCTGATTGTTGAAGCAGCCAGCGGGCAGCCCTACGCGGACTATATCGCCCAGCACATCTTCGCACCACTGGCGATGCGCCATTCCTTTACCGCAACCGCGCCTTCGCTCACCGCTGGATTGGCCATGGGCCATCTCTACAGCATGGGCCGCATGGTCGCCGATATCGGCGTGGAGCCGCCCGCCTATCTGCCCGCCGGGTTTGTGTCCGCCAGTGTCGAGGACATGAGCCACTATGTCGTGGCGCAACTGAATGGTGGGCGCTACAGCAACGCCAGCGTTCTTTCCGCGCAAGGCATTGCGCAACTGCATCATCCCGCCGTTCCCGTGGGGGAAATTCATGTCGGCTTGAAAAACACCTACTACGGCATGGGCTGGGTCATCGGCCCGATCAACGACACGCCGGTGATCTGGCACAACGGCGACACGGGACGTTATCACGCCATGCTGATCATGGCGCCCGAGCGCGGCTTGGGTATTGTCCTGCTGGCCAATGCCAGCGGCCTCGAATACCTGGTTGCCGTCGATGACATCGCAAAAGGCGTGCTGAGCCTGCTCAACCATCAGCCGCCACCCGAGTCGTCCCTGCCGCTTCTATTCCGCGCCTTCTACTGGGCCGTGCTGCTAACGCCGCTGCTGCTCTTGATCGGTATTGCCAGAGGTTGGCTGCGCTGGCGTCGTGGCGATTTTGCCGCAATCGCGAATCAGCGCCACACTCGACGCAAGCAGCTATGGCGCATTCTTTGGATGGTGATTCCCAATCTGGCGGTGGCGTTATTTGTTATGTTTGGCTTATCCCGGTTAAGCGGATTGCCGCTTTCCGCCTTCCACATTCTTTATCCCGATATCGCCTATGCCTTGATGGCAGGCATGGCGATGGGGATAGTGTGGAGTGTGGTGTACACGGTGCTCATTTTTTTTGCGCGAGATCGCTCTACTGTCGCGCGGCACTGAACGCGAGAATTGGCACCAACGCCGAGGTAGATGAACAGATTTTCGGCTGGCGGTCTGTCCTTGACCTTGCTCATCGGGTAAGGCGTAGCATGCAACCGTTTGGTTTGTTAACACGACTGGCGTCAGCGAAGGCGCGATCAACACGTTCACAGATACACTGGACCGGCATTTTCTACTGACACTTCATATATAATCCTAAAAACGGCGATTGGAACCTACTGCGAATGCCTAATGCGCCGAATCTGCGCGAAAAAATGCCAAGATCTATCCTCGGCAACTGCTCCTGCATTACTCTACTTTCGCGCATCCATGCGCTCGTCACCGTAGTGGATGGCTACGGCTGCGGAATATTTCGTCATTTTTTCACCCATTCCCAACGTTCTGGTCATTCTCGACTATGCTGAGATTTATGCTCTCCCGCCTGCTGAGCGCCGCCGTCGTGGTGATCGGTGTGTCATCCCTGGTGTTTTTCCTGATCCATCTAGTGCCCGGTGACCCGGTGGAAGTGATGCTGGGGGAGTCCGCCCAGCCTGCGGACCGGACGGCGTTGCGCCACGCGCTGGGACTGGATCAGCCTGTGGCTGTGCAGCTATTCAACTACTTCAATGGCCTGCTGCATTTTGATCTTGGTGTATCGCTGCATAGCCAGCGCCCCATCGCCGAAATGATGCTGGAGCGCATGCCGGCGACACTGGAGCTGGCGGTTGCAGCGTTGCTGATTGCCGTGACCATTGCTCTTCCTCTCGGCGCGCTGTCGGCGGTGCGCAAGGATACGGCTCTGGATCATGGCGCCAGAGTCATATCACTGCTTGGTATCTCCATCCCCCACTTCTGGCTGGGGCCGCTGTTGATCCTGATATTTTCCTTGTGGCTGGGTTGGCTGCCGGTGAGTGGGCGCGAGGGATTCTCCTCGCTGGTGCTGCCTGCGCTGACGCTGGGCACGGCGCTGGCGGCGATTCTGTCGCGTATGGTGCGTGCCACACTGCTGGAAACACTGAATGAAGATTACATCCGCACCGCGCGCGCCAAGGGGCTTGGCGAATATACAGTCGTTTTGCACCATGCGTTACGCAACGCACTGTTGCCGGTGATCACCGTGCTCGGCCTGCAACTCGGCGCCTTGCTGGGGGGCGCGATAGTCACGGAAATGGTGTTTTCCTGGCCGGGGCTCGGTCAGTTGACCATCGAGGCCATCCACCGGCGTGATTACCCAGTCGTGCAGGCATGTATACTGTTAATCAGCGTGACCTATGTGCTGGTGAATACCCTCACCGATCTTGCTTATGTCTGGCTTGATCCGCGCGTGCGTCTGCACGAGGACACATAATGCAGGTGATGCGTCTGGGATTGCCGTTGAGTATTTTGCTGATGTGGTTGGGCATGGCCGCGTTCGGCCCTTTGCTGGATTTGCAGCCCGATCATATTGAGCTTTCCCGGATACTTGCCTCGCCCGGTGCGGATGCGTGGCTGGGCTACGATGATCTGGGCCGTCCGTTGTGGGATCGTCTTGTCGTTGGGGCGCGCACCTCGTTTTTCGTGGCGCTGTGGGTGGTGGTGATTTCCGCATTGGTGGGCACCGCTATCGGTACGGTCGGCGCCTATGTGGGTGGTGCGTGGGATCACGTGATCGTGCGCATCATCGACATCTTTCTCGCCTTCCCCGGCATCCTGCTCGCCATCGCCATGGCTGGTTTGATGGGGCCGGGGGTCGACAACGTCATCATCGCGTTGAGTACGGTGGGTTGGGTTGGTTTTGCACGGCTGGCACGCGCCCAGGTGTTGTCCATCAAGCAGCGCCTCCATGTAGAGGCGGCAGTGGCGATGGGCGTGAGGCATGCGCGTATTGTCATACGTCATGTTCTGCCGCTGACTCTCGCGCCACTGATCGTCGAGGCCAGTTTCGCCGTGGCGGGCGTGGTCATCGCCGAAGCAGGTTTGTCATTCCTGGGGCTGGGCGTTCAGCCACCGGCCGCCTCGTGGGGTAGCATTATCCGCGATGGCACGCGCTACATGCTGGTTGCGCCGCACATGGTGCTGGCGCCGGGCATGATCCTGATGCTGGTGGTGCTTGCCGTTAATCTTCTTGGCGATCACTTGCGCGACTGGGTGGATGTGCGGACGCGGCGGGTTTTGTGAAGCCGACAACTGGCAAATATTTTCACGCTGCCGATAAAGTTAATAGAGCACTTTATATGGCGCAAGTTTTACACCTTATGTTGTTTCAATCAATGAAAGGGCACGGCCATGGTAAGAAATAAAGTCACCGGAAAACGTCTTTTTGTGCTGGACACCAATGTCCTGATGCACGATCCCTCAGCACTCTTTCGCTTTCATGAACACGATATTTTCTTGCCCATGATGGTGTTGGAAGAGCTGGATAACAATAAACGTGGCCCTTCTGAAGTGGCAAGAAATGCCCGCCAGGCCAGCCGCTTCATGGAAGAGTTAATGCGCGATGGTTTGGAACAAGGTATGGAGGCGGGCCTCAAGCTGCCGAGTGCCGTTAATGCCAGCTTCGAAAGCGGGCGCCTGTTTTTTCAAACCCAGATCTTGTCGCACGACCTGCCACCCAGCCTGCCGGGCAACAAGCCGGACAACACCATACTCGAAACCGTGCTGGCGCTACAGGACAAGCACACCGACGCTACAGTTATTCTCGTCTCCAAAGACATCAACCTGCGCATCAAGGCCGCCGCACTGGGCATCCCGGCTGAGGATTATCAAAACGACCAGGTGCTCGACGACCTCACCTTGCTGTACAAAGGCCAGACTGAAATCGAGCCAGAGTTCTGGGACCGGCACAGCAAGGAGCTGACCTCCTGGAAGGAGGAGGGCCGGACATTTTACAGAATTTCCGGGCCTGACATCGCGCAGTGGTATCCCAACCAAATGGTGCATGACGGCGCACTGAATGGCTTTGAAGGCATAGTGCGCAGCATTGAGCACGATACTGCAATTGTCGAGATCTGCATTAATTACCGCAGCGCACACCACGCCGTATGGGGCATCAATGCGCGCAATCGCGAACAAAACTTCGCCCTCAACTTGCTGATGGATCCGGCGATTGATTTTGTGAGCTTGCTAGGTAACGCCGGCACAGGCAAAACATTATTGACGCTGGCGGCCGGGCTTGCCCAGGTGCTCGATGAGCGCCGTTATCAGGAAATCATCATGACGCGCGCCACCGTGCCGATGGGTGAGGACATCGGCTTTTTGCCGGGCACGGAGGAGGAAAAAATGGTGCCCTGGATGGGCGCGTTGATGGACAATCTGGAAGTGCTCGCCAGCGCCGACGGCGGCGAATGGGGCCGCGCTGCGACCAACGATCTGTTGCGTCACCGCATCAAGATTCATTCCCTGAACTTCATGCGTGGCCGCACCTTTTTGAAAAAATACGTCATTATCGACGAAGCGCAAAATCTGACATCCAAGCAGATGAAAAGCCTCATCACACGTGCCGGCCCCGGCACAAAAATCGTTTGCATGGGCAACGTCGCGCAAATCGACACGCCGTATCTCACCGAGACCACCTCGGGCATTACCTATGTGGTCGATCGCTTCAAGGACTGGGCGCATGGGGGGCATATCACCCTCAAGAGCGGAGAACGCTCACGCCTGGCCGACCACGCGGCGGAGATTTTGTAATTTTGGGTATGGCATGCAGGGGCGGGCTTGCTCGCTCCCGTATGTTGTTTATGTGTGATTGGCAACCAGATCTTTCAGCCCCGCCAGACTCTTGATTTCGATATCCCGGCTATGCACGTTGATGAACCCTTCTTCCTGAAACTTGCTCAAAAGGCGGCTGATGGTTTCAATCGATAGCCCCAGATAATTGCCGATCTCCTCGCGGCTCATACGTAAATAAAAATGCGTAGGGGAGTAGCCGCGCGCGCCAAAGCGCTGGGATAGATTGAGCAGGAAGGCCGCCAGGCGTTGAGCCGCCTTCATATTGCCGAGCATCAGGATATGCTGCTGTTCCGCAATGATTTCGCGGCTCATCAGTTTGTGGAGCTGATGTGACAGCGCCGGGATGGTGATGCTCAGTTTTTCCAGGTCGCGGAACGGGATTTCACATACGGCACAGTCTTCCAGCGCCATGGCGTTATAGTTAAAGCGGTTGGCGCTGATCGCCTCGATGCCGAGGAGTTCTCCCGCCATATAAAAGCCGGTGGTTTTTTCCTGGCCTTCCGCGTCCAGGTCGAAAACCTTGAAGAACCCGCTTTTAATGACAAATAACGAATGAAACGGGTCGCCTGCGCGGTAGAGATGCTCGCCGCGCCGGTATTTTCTGCGCTTATTGACGATGAGATCGAGGGAGTTCACATCATCCGGTTTCAGACCCAGAGGCAGGCATAATTCATACAGGCTGCATGTGCTGCAGGAGGCCTTGAGGTGGGGGAGGCTGACCTTGATGGGGATAGATTGCAGCGACATGATTTTCTCTCTTCCTATTTCTCCGCCTTCCCTCTGACGAATAGTACACGGTTTCCACTCTGATTTTAAAGACATAACCTTTTGGCATGAAAAAGTGCGGGGCGTATTACAGGTGGCTTTATTTCGCCTGCTTGAACAATCTGAAGAAGTTGGACGTGGTGATTTCCGCAATTTCCTCCAGCGACGCGCCGCGCAATGCGGCGATTTGTTCGGCTACGAAGCGCGTGTAGGCGGGCTGGTTGGTCTTGCCGCGGTAGGGGAGTGGGGCGAGGTAGGGGGAGTCGGTTTCCACCAGTATCCGGTCGGCAGGCATGCGCGCGGCGACTTCTTTTAGTTCCCGGGCGCTGTTGAATGTCACGATGCCTGAAAATGAGATGTAAAAATTCAGGTCCATCGCCTGCCGGGCGGTCTCCCAATCCTCCGTGAAGCAATGCATCACGCCGCCCACTTGAGCGGCGCCTTCCTCGCGCAGCAGGCGCAGTGTGTCCTGCTTGGCCTCGCGG
Organism: uncultured Gammaproteobacteria bacterium; assembly: GCA_947085925.1. Taxonomy (GTDB): domain Bacteria; phylum Pseudomonadota; class Gammaproteobacteria; family Ga007554; genus LNEJ01. The sequence continues at coordinate 15,936 of CAMTYI010000037.1, read as the reverse complement.
GTATGCACTATCAATGGCTTGCCGGTTATTTTCGCGGCGGCGATGTGGCGGCGGAAGCGCTCATGCTGCCATTCGAGGTCGCCTTCGTTGCGGAAATAATCCAGGCCGGTTTCACCGATGGCGACGACTTTGGAATCCTGCGCCAGCGTAACCAGTTCCTCCACGCTTGGTTCATGGCCCTCCCGCTCATTGGGATGGACGCCCACCGAGGCAAACACATGATCGTACTGCTTCACCAGCGACAGCATGGCCGGATAGCTCTCCATGTCGATGGAGACGCACAACATATGCCCGATGCCGTGCTCGCGCGCGGTTTGCATCACGGCGTCTATGTCACCGCCAATGGCGGTGAGGTCGAGGCGATCCAGGTGGCAGTGGGAGTCAACGAGTAAAGCGGGCATAGGGAGGTGTTACCTGGTGCAGGTCAAGAGGTGGTCAGGAATCCTGCAATTTTACATGGTATGCGTAGGGCGGCCCGATGTCAGTGTGCCCGCCAGATAGGTTTCGATCTTCCTGCGTGCCAGATCGCTCTCCTGATCGTTGCCGAATTGTACGCCTATCCCGGCAATCCGGTTGCCCTGTGCGCCTTTCGGGGTGATCCAGACGACGCGTCCTGCTACCGGAATTTTTTCGGTTTCTTCCATCAGTGTGAGCAGCAAAAACACTTCATCACCTATCTTGTAAGGTTTGCTGGTGGGGATGAACAACCCGCCGTTTTTGATGTATTGCATGTAGGAGGCATACAAGGCGCTCTTGTCTTTTATTGCGAGCGAGAGTATGCCCTGCCGCTGCGCAGCCGGGGTGGCTTGGGTGGTGTTTGGATTGTCTTCTTCAGCCATGGTTAACCATCTTTTTTCCGTGCCTGCCTGGACAGCGTGCTTTTCCAGGCAATCAATACATCTTCCAGCAGCAATTGTCCATTGATCTGCCCATTCGCCAACCGCGCCGCTTCACTGATACGGTCAAGCTGGCGATGGAGCGTCTTCAAGTCTAGCATCGACGCCATGACTTGCAAGCGTTGTTGTATGTCCTGATTGTTCAGGGCAGGGGGATGATGGACAGCCGATTTGATGCGGATCATGTCGGTTATCCAGCCGCGTATCCAATATAGCGTCTCTTTCAGCTCAAACTTCAGCCACGCTCCGGCAATTTTAACCGGTGAGGCCTGTCCCTGGGAGAGAGTTTCAAAATCCGTGAACATTGCCATGCGCCGGTTTATTTTGTCACCATTGGCGAGTTCCAAGGCGGCAAGTGGCGCCCCGTCGGCAAGCGCCAGCAACACCGAGACATCATGCGGCGGTTCAACCCGGGTGGTGAGCCAGTCGCGGGCGAGATCTTGCGGCGGTTTGGTGAAGTCGATCCGCTGGCAGCGGCTGCGGATGGTTGCAGGTAAAAGCGCGGCGTTGTCAGTGACCAGTATCAGCAGTGCGCGGGCCGGGGGTTCTTCCAGGGTTTTGAGCAGGCTGTTGGCGGCTTGCGTGTTCATGGCGGACGCGGGGGAAATGATGACTACCTTGTAACCCGCATAATGTGATTTCAAGGAAAAATATTCGCCGATCTCGCGTACCTGATCAACGCCAATGATCTTCTTGTCTTCCAGCGGGCTTACCCGTTTGTAATCAGGATGCGTGCCCGCCTGATTGAGCAGGCAGCCGCGGCATGTCCCGCAGGGTAGGGCGTCCGCTGGCGTGTTTTCGCAGAGCGCTGACTGGGCAAACAGGCTGGCAAAGTGATTTTTGCCAACGCCGGGCGGGCCGTTCACCAGCAGGGCGTGCGGCAGGATATTGTCGTGCAGGCGCCGGGTCAGCGTTTGCCATTGGGCGGTATGCCAGGGAAACAATCCGTTCATGATGGGGCGAGAAAATCCAATAGGGCGTGCTTTATGGTGTGTTGGACCGCATCCAGCGGTTGGGAGGCGTCAATCACCCGATAGCGCCCCGGGTGCTGCGCTGCCAACGCCAGATAGGCCTGCCGCACCCGTTCAAAAAAGGCCGTCTGTTCCGACTCGAAACGATCTGGCGCGCTACGCCGCCCTGCCCGTGTCAGGCCTAACGTTACGGGCAGGTCTAATACTAGCGTCAGGTCGGGCTGCAAGTCACCCTGTACCCACTGCTCCAGTACCGAAATGCGCCCTTTGAGGATGCCGCGCCCGCCGCCCTGGTAGGCATAGGTGGCATCGGTGAAACGGTCGCTTAACACCCACTGACCGGCTTCAAGCGCCGGGAGAATCACGCGGGCCAGATGCTCGGCACGCGCCGCGAACATCAGCAGCAGCTCGGTATCGCTGGCCATGCCATCGTCACGATGGCCCAGCACCAGGCTGCGAATTTCTTCCCCGAGCGGTGTGCCGCCGGGTTCGCGGGTCACCACAACCGGCTTATCCGCCGCCTCAAGCGTGTGGCGGATGAATTCCAGGTTGGTGGTCTTGCCGACGCCTTCAATGCCTTCGATAGTGATGAAACGGCCTTTCATTATTCAATGCTCCAGACAAATTACACTGATCGTCCGGCAGGGTAATATGTCCGGCGGAAAATAAAAAGCCTTCTGGTGTGGCGATGACGTAAAGATCAGGCGGCAGGTTTGATGGAATCGGCCGCGATCACAAAAGGATCGGCGTAAATATCCTTCATCGATGCACCGCTAAGAAAGGCTTTTTTCCTGGTGGCGGCCACCATAGTGGGATGACCGCAGAGAAAGACGCGCCAGCCAGACAATTTGGGCAGGTGCGAAAAGGCCACTTGTTCAGCGCGTCCGGCGGCAAATCCTTTCGGTATGTCCGGGCCGGATAGGCAGGGGGTGTAATTCAGGTTGGGATATTGTTCTGCCAGCTCCCGAAGTTCGTCGATCAGGTACAAGCCGGACGCATCGCGGCTGCCGTGATACAGGTGGATCGGTCCGGTGTGGCCCTGTGCCAGGGCGTCGCGCGCAATGCCCCACAAGGGGGCAAGCCCCGATCCTGTGCCGATCAATAACAACCCTTGATCTGGCTGGCCCGGCAAGTAAAACCCCTGTCCCGTCGGCCCGGATATCTCCAGCGTATCCCCCGTTTTCAGGGTGTCATGAATCCATCCGCTCATGCGTCCGCCCGGCAAGTGGCGGACATGCAGTTCCAGCGGTTCCTCACGTTGAGGCAGGCTCGCGATGGAATAGCTGCGCACCAGGCCGTCATCGCGGTGCAACTGCACAAACTGGCCGGGATGGTAGTCGAGGGGGAGGGCGCACCCCAGCCTCAAGCGAGTGATATTGCCGCCCAACACTTCTTTTGCCAAAACTGTTACCTTGGTTCTGGCGCTGACATCCGCATCAGGCAGGGCGACCTTGAGATCATTCGTGGGTTTGCATGCGCAGGCCAGGAAGTAATTCTGTACCCGCAGGGTTTCTTTCAGCCCCTGCTGTGCGACCAGCGGTACTTCACCTTCAACGGCACGCATCAGGCAGGTTTGACAAATACCGCTGCGGCAGGAGGATGGAATAGGTACGCCATGACTGGTGAGGCAATCCAGCACGGATTCATTGTCCTGGCATGCGTAACTTTGTTTTTCAAAGAAAATGCGTGGCATGATGCACCGTGTTTGTTAAGGGTGTCGGGCCTTAAGCAGGGTACGCCGTGGGATGCCCGTTAGCTAAAAAACTCAGTTATCCACGAAAATCACGAAAAAACACGAAAATATTCAAGTTCATATCGCGTGTCACTTATCACCTGTCTCTTGTGTTTTATTTCGTGAGTCTCGCGGTTTTCGTGGAAAAAAGAGGTTTTAAGGGTTAATAGCCCGGCATCAGCGGCACAACACATCGTTGCGGGTGCTGCCCGCAATCGCCATAACCTCGCCGATCAACTCGTCAGGTACGCTAAGCTCTTTAAGTGTGGCTTGAAGATGCTCTGCTACTGCATCGAAGTGGCTGTCATTCAGGCCGCGCGCCACCAGAGGGGCATGAGCTGCGCGCATGTCTTTGCCGGTATAGTTATGCGGGCCGCCGAAGGCCATGGTCAGAAAGGCTTTTTGCTTCGCGGCCTGCTTGTCCATGTCGACTCCTTCGAAGAAAGAGCTGATACGATCATCACTCAAGACTTTGCGATAGAAAATATCAACCGCTGCATCTACTGCTGCATTGCCGCCCAGCTTCTCAAAAAGACTTGTGCTCATGAATAATTTCCTCAATTGTGAAATTTATAAAAATCCATGTTAAATAAATGGTTAGTAATCCTTACGCCCCACTGCAGAATGTTTTCTAAAAATGCGTTTGCGAATTGCGAGAACATATTCAGACGTTTGGTAGTACTGCCCTGTATCGTCAGGAAACGGAACATTCTTAACGGCTATTCCTAATTTAATGTATAAAAAATGCATGTTATTGGGCAAAAAAAAAGCTTTTTCCGGGCCAGAATCGTAAGGTGCGTGGGACGCACCCTACATAGTTATTAGCGCTAAGGTCATTAAAGTGCGCCTTGAATGCACTTTAGATGTAAATTACCTTATTGTCAACATGGGAAATAACCGAGTGAATTACTCTGACAATTCTCATCCTTGAGATTCGCCAGAGCTTTGTTACAGCCAGATCATGTAGCCCGTTTCAAATGGGTGACTGAGCAGTTTGTGGCAAGGGTAGATGCGTAGTTTGTAATGCTGGAGGCCTGAAAGGGTGGGCGCGAAGTCGAGCTTGAACAGGGTCTCGCCGACAGTGTTGGAGCCTGCTGCCGCTAATTGCTGGCGGGTGTTAATAACAAACTCGCCACTCTCGGAGGTGGTGCCCACGATGCATTCCACAACGACGTCTTGTGGTTCCAGATCATTCAAGTTGGTGGCGACACGGATGGGCAAAGAGTCGCCAGCCTTGATTTCCTGGAGTGCGTCGTCGACGCGGCGTATTTGGATGTTGTGCCAACTGGAGGCGATTTTTTTCTTCCACTGGGCAAGCTCGCGCGCTGGTGCGCCGTCCTGTTCGGAGAGGATCTTGCACTGGCGGTTGGCGGTCGCATAGTAGCGGGTGACGTAGTCCATGACCATGCGTTGCGAGTTGAAGTGCGGCATGAGTGATTTCATGGAGGCCTTGGATTTTTTCACCCATCCTTCCGAATAGCCGTGGCCGTTGCGGTCGTAGTAGAGGGGAATGACCTCGTGTTCCAGAAGGTCGAGCAATTCCTGGCCTTCTTCCCCGTCGCGCTGCTGTGCGTCATATTGGGGGCCGTGTGGGCTGATGGCCCAGCCGTTTTCGCCATTGTAGCCTTCGCCCCACCAGCCATCCAGCACACTGAGGTTGATGACGCCGTTGATGCCCGCTTTCTGGCCTGAGGTGCCGCTGGCTTCCAGGGGGTACTCGGGTGTATTGAGCCAGACATCGACGCCGGTTACCAGTTTGCGTGCCAGCGCCAGGTCATAGCCTTCCAGCATCAGGATGCGACCCTCGAATTCCGGGCGGCGTGAGAAGTTGTAAATGGTCTGGATCAGTTGCTGACCGGGCAGGTCGCGCGGGTGCGCCTTGCCGGCAAAGATCAGGATAACGGGGCGCCTTGGGTCGTTCAACAGGCGCGCCAGGCGTTCGGGATCGCTAAACAGCAGTGCGGCGCGTTTATAGGTGGCGAAGCGGCGTGCGAAGCCTAGCACCAGGGTGTCAATGTTGTCAGGCGCGAGATAACGCGTGAGGCGTTCGATTTGCGTGACGCTGCAACCATTGCGGCGGTGTTGCAGCGTGGCGCGACGCAGCGCGTTCTCCAGGAGCTTGGATTTAAGCGACTGGCGCAGGCTCCAATAGCTGTGGTTGGGTATTTCGTCAACGCAATGCCAATATTTCTCGTTGCGCAGTTCCCGGCGCCATTCGCCACCGAGGCGCATGTCGAACAGGTTTACCCATTCACGCGCCAAAAAGGTGGGGACATGCACGCCGTTGGTGACGTAGCTAATGGGATTTTCCTCGTGCGGCACCTGGGGCCAGATGTAACCCTCCATGTGCGACGCCTCGTCGCCGTGAATTCGGCTCACACCATTGTGAAGGCGTGAGCCGCGCAGAGCCAGGGCGGTCATGTTGAAGCCGCCCTGGCTGCCGGGGCTGGAGCCGAGTTGCAGGAAATCGTCCAGGCTCAGTCCCAGTTGTTTGACGTAATCAGTAAAATAACCGCTGATCAGGTCATGATCAAAGATGTCATGGCCTGCCGGGACGGGGGTGTGGGTGGTGAACACGGTGCCTGCGGCGATGCACTCCAAGGCGCTGTCGAAATCCCATCCCCGTTGGGCGCGTTCGCGGCAGCGTTCCAGAATCTGAAAGGCGGAGTGTCCTTCGTTGATGTGCCACACCGTAGGGCGGCGGCCCAGGGCGCGCAATGCGCGCACCCCGCCGATGCCAAGCACGATTTCCTGCTGAATGCGCGTTTCGATGTTGCCGCCATAGAGCTGGTAGGTGATGGTGCGGTCTTGTTCGGAGTTGTCCGGCAAGTCGCAGTCCAGCAGATACAGTGTGATGTGCCCGGCCTTGGCTTGCCACACCTTGAGCATGACGCGCCGCCCCGGCAAGTCCACATGCACATGGATCTCCTCACCTTTTTTGTTGCAGGCGGGGATGATCGGCAGGTCGGCGAAGTTGGTGGGCGTGTAATGGGCGATCTGGTTGCCGTAGCCGTCGATGGTCTGGGTGAAATACCCCTGCCGGTACAGCAGGCCCACCGCGATGAACGGGATGTTCAGGTCGCTGGCCGCCTTGCAATGATCCCCTGCCAGGATGCCAAGGCCGCCGGAGTAAATCGGCAGGCTTTCGTGAAAACCGAATTCGGCGCAAAAATAGGCGACCAGATCGGTTTTGTGATCGAGCAACTGCTCGGTGTCCGAGTGGGTATGCTCCCGGTGATAGCTGTTGTAGGCGGACATGGCCCGGTGGTAGCTCTCCATGAAGATACGATCCTGCGCCGCCTCGTCTAGCCGTTGTTGCGAGATGCGGCGCAGAAACACTTTGGGGCTGTGGCCGCTGCTTTCCCACAGGTCATAATCCAGATGGGCAAAGAGCGAGCGCACCTGGCGATCCCAACTGTAAAGCAGGTCGTTGGCAAGCTCCGTCAGACCATTCAGGCGCGCGGGAAGGTGGGGCTGGACTTCTAGTGTATAGCGTGTGCCGGGCATAAGTGCTCCAGTGTGTTTTGGTTTTTAGTTCATCCTAGCAGGAGAATGCAGGATCACCAAAGGCGAAAGCACCGCAAAGGGTGGCTTTGGTATAGACCGGCAAAAAAAGTGCCAAGGGGCTTTTTTGGTTGTTTTACGTGGGGGGTGTTGGTGCCGGGAGAGAGAATCGAACTCTCACAACCTTACGATTACCAGATTTTGAGTCTGGCGCGTCTACCAGTTCCGCCATCCCGGCTTAGGATTTGAAGTCGGCTAGTATAAAGGATTTCTTCGGATCGGCAAGGTGGTGGTCGAGATTATTTTTGGCGGGTGCTTCACTGCCTCTCGAATGGGTGCGGCAAAACTGCTATTATTCGCGCGCCATGCAACGTCGCGACTTTCATTACGATCTCCCTGAAGAACTTATCGCACAGCATCCGCCGGAGGTGCGCGGCGCGAGCCGTTTGCTGTATCTCGGCGCGGGTGAGGTGCCCGAAGACCACCGCTTCGAGGAATTGCCGGATCTGCTGAGGCTGGGCGATCTGTTGGTTTTTAATGATACACGCGTCATTCCCGCACGGCTGTTCGGCATCAAGCCCACTGGCGGCAAGGTGGAGGTGCTGGTGGAGCGGGTGCTGGATGAGCATCGTATTCTGGCTCAGGTGCGTGCCAGCAAGCCGCTCCGTGCCGGTGGCGTGCTGATGCTGGAGGGGCAGGTCGAGGCGGAGATGCTGGGTAGGCAGGGCGATCTTTTTGAACTCCGTTTTAATGACCCGCGCCCCGTGTTTGCCATCCTTGAAAAGATTGGCCGCATGCCGCTGCCGCCTTATATAACGCGGGCTGCCGAGGGAGAAGACAGGGAGCGTTATCAGACTGTCTATGCCAGCCGCCCCGGTGCCGTGGCGGCACCCACCGCCGGATTGCATTTCACGGATACCCTGTTGGCGCATCTCAATGCCATGGGGGTGCAAACGGCCTTTGTTACGCTCCATGTCGGTGCAGGCACTTTCCAGCCGATGCGCAGCGAGCGGGTTGAAGATCATCACATGCACTCCGAATATGTGGAAGTGAGCGCTGCAGTGTGCGAGCAGGTGCGCGCCACGCGTGCGCGTGGAGGGCGCGTGATTGCAGTAGGTACCACGGCGGTGCGTAGCCTGGAAAGCGCCTCGCGTGCCGGCAGCATCCAGCCTTTTCAGGGCGATACGGACATATTTATTTATCCCGGTTACCGCTTTGTCAGCGTGGATGCTCTCATCACCAATTTCCACCTGCCGGAGTCCACACTATTGATGCTGGTGTGCGCCTTTGGCGGCTATCAGCGTGCCATGGAGGCCTATCGCCACGCGATAGAGCAGCGTTACCGCTTTTTTAGCTATGGTGATGCTATGTTTGTCACGCCGATGGTCGTAAGCTAATGGCATGAAAGTAGATATATTTAGCGGCTACCTGGAGGGCGCGCGTCAAGTGGCGTCGCCCAACCATGACGAACGCCCGCCAGACACGGTGATCGATCTGCTGGTGATTCATGGCATCAGCCTGCCGCCCGGCGACTTTGGCGGTCCGTGGATTGATGCATTATTCACCAACACCCTTGATCCGCAGGCGCACCCCTATTTCCAGGAAATCGCCGGCCTGCGCGTGTCGACGCATGTGCTGATCCGCCGCGATGGCGAGATAAGCCAGTATGTGCCATTGCAGCGGCGCGCCTGGCATGCGGGGCAGTCGTGTTTCGATGGGCGCAATCGCTGCAATGATTTTTCCATCGGCATTGAGATGGAGGGGTGTGATGACCAGCCTTATGAGGATGCACAGTATCTCGCCCTTGCGGGGGTTGTGCGCGCGTTGACGGTAGCCTATCCCGCCATCACGCCGGGCCGTATTGTGGGTCACAGCGATATCGCGCCGGGGCGCAAGACAGATCCCGGTGCGGCCTTCGAGTGGGATAGACTGCGCACGCTATTGGAACAGGGAACAGGGGCGGAGTTGGATCATGATATTGTTTGAGATTCTTATCGGCCTGGCCCTGGATCGTGTGTGGGGAGGAATCACGGCATGGCGGAGTTTCGGCTGGTTCAGGCGCTTTGCCGGGTGGATAGAGGCACGGCTGGGCGGGGGCGTGGCAGGCGTGCTGCTGATGATTCTCCCTGTGGTGTTTGGTGTGGCTGTGGCGCACTACTTGCTTGGCGAGGTGTTGGGTGTGCTGGCGTTCGTCTTTGCCGTCGCGGTACTGCTTCTTTGCTTAGGCCCGGGGGATCTGGATGGCGAGGTTCGTGAGTTTGTTCATGCCTACAGAGCGGGCGACAGGGAAGCTGCGCGCCGATATGCGGTTGATCTCATGGGTGCCGGTGCGCCGGCCGATTCGAAGCAACGGGTTCATGCGGTTATCGAAGCCATTCTGGTTCAGGCCTGCGAACGTATTTTTGGGGTGCTGTTCTGGTTTATTGTGCTCGGTCCGATGGGGGCTGTCCTCTACAGGCTCTCGTTCCTGCTGAAAAATCTGATGGCGAGTCAGCAACCCCAGGAAACCGGCGGCTACGCTGACGCAAGCTCGGCGTTGTGTGGCATACTTGGCTGGCTTCCGGCGCGGTTGACGGCGCTGAGTTATGCCATGGTCGGCAGCTTTGCCGATGCGATGTATAAATGGCGTGAGGATGGGCGTGGTAAGCGCACCGACTGGGCGAATGGATGCCGGGACGTGCTGGTGGCGAGCGGTCTTGGCGCCCTGCGTATGGATGGTGACGATCTGCGCGTGCGCACGGATGAACACCTCGCCGATACTCTACAAGTAAAAGCCGCCATGGCGCTGGTGTGGCGCGCGGTAATGTTGTGGTTGGCCGTGATTGCTTTCGTTACTGTGGCTGGGTGGGTAATCTGATGTTTAACGGAGGCTGGAGCGGCATGAAGGACTGTTCCCCCGGTTTCTGATCCTTTTAGGTTGATAAGTGACGATAATAGATTTGATTCGCCATGGCGAGCCGGTGGGGGGTAGTAAATACCGTGGTCAGATTGATGACCCCCTGAGCGAGAAGGGCTGGGCGCAAATGCGTGCGGCAGTGGCCGATCATCGCCCGTGGGATGTGATTGTCAGCTCCACGCTGTCGCGCTGCGCCGATTTTGCCCGCGAACTGGCGGCGCGTCACGCACTGCCCCTGGAATTTGATCAGCGCCTGACCGAAATCGGCTTTGGCGAATGGGAAGGGCTTACCGCCGCTGAAGTCACTGCGCAAAATCCTCTATTACTAAAGCAGTTCTGGGCCGACCCGATTAATACCAGCCCTCCGGGTGCTGAGTCCCTCGCCGCATTTTATGACCGCGTGATCCCCGCCTGGAATGAGATTTTGACGCGTCATGCCGGCAAGCATGTGCTGATTGTCGGCCACGCAGGTGTCATCCGCATGATTGTACACCGCGTGCTGGATATGCCGCTGGAGCGCATGTTTCGCCTGCAAGTGCCGAACGCCGGCATCACTCGCATCCGCATTGATGAGAGTGATGGGCAAATTTTACCGTCTTTGCTATTTCACGCGGGGGCACTGTAATGTTGAGTTCGTTCTGGTTGGCGCTACAGTTGTTGACCCGTATCCCGGTGCCAGTGCAACCTTATCCCACGCCGCAGGACTGGGGGCGTTCAGTATTGGCCTATCCGCTGGTGGGTTTGTTGATGGGTGTATTGCTGGTGCTGATGCACTGGCTGCTTTCCGATACCGATCCAGGCGTGCAGGCGGCGCTGCTACTGCTGGTGTGGACGTTGATCACGGGTGGTGTGCATATCGTGGGGCTGGCGAACAGCGCCGACGCCTGGGCGGGCGGTCATGGCGACCGGCAGCGCACTTTGGAAATTTTCAAAGACCCGCGCAGCGGTCCGGCGGCAATGATGGTGGTGATGCTGACACTGATCATGAAATTTGCCGCGCTGTCGGTGCTGGTGGCTGAATCGGCGTTGGAAATTATTCTACTGGCCCCCGTGCTGGGCCGCTCGGCCATTGCCGCGCTACTCTTGAACACCCCTTACGCTAAAACGGATGAAGTCGGTGCGGAACGTGCCGCCAATGTACCCAAGCAGGCAGTGGGCTGGACGCTGCTCGCGGTGGCGGCAGGCACGTTGTTCCTGGTGGGATGGGGTGGCTTGATACTGCTGTTCTTGCTGCTGGTGGCCGGTTATGTGCTGCGGCGTATGATGATACACCGCATCGGCGGGTTGACCAGTGATATCGCCGGGGCGATATGCGAGTTGACAGAGGCCGGTGTGCTGATGATCGTGGTGCTGGTGTGGGGGTGAAGTCATTGTTGGCGTGGAACTGTATCAAGGCGTAGCGGTCAATAGGGTGTATACCCTAATTTATACCAGTCACTTTGCGTTTGAATTGTAGGGTGCACCCTACGTAGTTATCGGTGTTTTGAAATGGAGTAATTAATCAATCACCCCTGCGTTAAAAGGAGAACAACGACCATGTTGAAAAAACTGCTTCTTGTTGCGCTGTTTGGTTTTTTCATTGGAAATGCCCACGCTGCTGATGGTTGTGCATCCGCATTAAATTTCGACAAAATCCCCCTCGGCGGAAAAGTGCCCGTCAATCTTTGCCGGGAATATCAGGGCAAAGTTCTGCTCATGGTCAATACCGCCAGTTTCTGTGGTTTCACCAAGCAGTATAAAAGCCTGGAGTCATTGTACCAACGCTACAGGGATCAAGGATTCTATGTGCTGGGCTTTCCCTCCAATGATTTCGGTCAGCAGGAGCCGGGTGATGACAAGGCCATCAAGGACTTCTGCGACGCGACGTATAAAGTCAAATTCCCCATGTTCAAAAAGACCAAAGTTGCGCAGCATCACGCCGAGCCGATCTACCAGGAGCTCGCGCGCCAGCGCAATGGCAGCTATCCCCAGTGGAATTTTCACAAATACCTGATTGACCGGGACGGCAAGGTGATCGCCGATTTTGAAAGTCCCATGACACCCGATGATCCCCGTCTGCTGAGCGCGGTGGAGAAAGCGATTTCGCAAAAACTGTGACTGCTAATGGTTCCGGCCCTCTCCTGGTATGGTTTCGAAATGATTTACGACTGAGCGATAACCCCGCACTGCTGGCGGCTATTCAGTCTGGAGAGCCGGTTTTACCTGTTTACATATTTGACGATGATCCCGCCGCGTCATGGCAGTTGGGCGGGGCCGGTCGCTGGTGGTTGCACCATAGCCTGGCAAAGCTGCGCGATGCCATCGCCGAGCGAGGCACAACGATTGTCTTGCGGCGAGGTTCTGCGCTGCGTGAATTGCACGTGTTGGTGAGAGAGGTTGGCGCGCGAGGGGTCTATTGGAATCGCTGTTATGAGCCAGCGGCATTAGCGCGTGACACGGCCATTAAGGACGCTTTGCGTGCAGAGGGTCTGGAAGCGCGCAGCTTCAATGCCAATCTGTTGTTCGAGCCTTGGACGGTTAAAAACAAGGCGGGAAAGCCGTTTCAGGTTTTTACTCCATTCTGGAGACATTGCCTCGGTTTGGCTGCCCCCACGCCGCCCGACGCGGCACCGGCACACATTCCGGGCATGATGCGGCCACCTTCCACGGACAAGCTGGATGACTGGAAGCTGTTGCCGGTTCAGCCCGATTGGGCGGCAGGACTGCGCGCCGCCTGGGTGCCGGGCGAGGAGGGCGGTCAGGCGCGGCTGGTGCAGTTTCTTGACGAGGCGATTGTGGACTATAAGGCGATGCGGGATCGGCCTGATCTTCCCGGTACGTCGCGGTTGTCGCCGCACCTTCACTTCGGTGAGATAGGCCCGCGCCAGATATGGCGCGCCGTGCAGGCTCGAATCGCCCATAACCGGGAGCCTGGCATAATGGCTGCGGCAGAGACCTTTCTGCGTCAGTTGGGCTGGCGCGAATTTTCCTATAGTCTGCTCTATTATTTCCCCCACCTGCCTGAAAAACCTCTGCGCAGTGAATTTAATAGTTTTTCTTGGCGTGAGGATGCAGCACTGCTGGAGGCTTGGCAGCGCGGCATGACAGGTTTTCCCATCGTCGATGCCGGGATGCGTGAATTGTGGCATACCGGGTGGATGCACAATCGGGTGCGCATGATTGTGGCCAGTTTTCTGGTGAAGGATTTGTTGTTGCCCTGGCAGGTCGGCGCACGCTGGTTTTGGGATACACTGGTTGATGCCGACCTTGCCAACAATACTGCAGGCTGGCAATGGACCGCCGGATGCGGGGCCGACGCCGCGCCGTATTTTCGTGTATTCAACCCCATAACCCAAGGAAAGAAATTTGATCCCGATGGCGCCTATGTGCGGCGCTGGCTACCGGAGTTGGCCGGATTGCCGGATGCCTTTATTCACAATCCGTGGCAGGCAAATCTCATGACGTTAAATGCGGCCAATGTGGTGTTGGGCGAGACATACCCTTGGCCGATAGTGGATCACGCCGTAGCACGCGAGCGAGCGCTGGCAGCTTTTTCTCGTGTTAATAAATCAGGGGATTGGGTTGAGGACCGATAAAATTATGCATCATCACGCCAGAGCCCGAGTATCACCATGACCTTGTTTCGCTATTTGTGTTTGTTTGTTTCTGGTCTTGCACTGTGTGCTTCATTATTGAACCCCGCGCACGCCGCCATTACCGTGAAGGACGACATCGGCAACACGATTTCGCTGGCCGGTCCGGCACGGCGCATCGTAAGCCTCGCGCCGCATGCCACCGAAAACCTGTTCGCGGCGGGGGCGGGCGCCTATGTGGTGGGCGTAGTCAGTTATAGCGACTACCCGCCCGAAGCCAGCCGGATACGTCGCGTCGGCGGCAGCAATAACCTTGATCTGGAAGCGATCGTCGCGCTGCGCCCTGATCTTATCGTTGCCTGGGACAGCGGCAATACCAGGCCACAGATCGAAAAGCTGCGCCAGCTCGGATTTAAAATCTATGCCAGCGATCCCCACCGTTTTGAGGATGTGGCGGTGAACATTGAATCCCTCGGCCGCCTGGCAGGCACGGAAACGGTAGCGCGACAGGCAGCAGCGGCATTCCGTGCGGAATATGCACGTTTGCGCAATCAGTACGCCGAGCGCCGCCCGGTGAGCGTCTTTTTCCAGATCTGGAATCGCCCGTTAATGACCATCAGCGGCACGCAGATGATCGGTGATGTAATACGGTTGTGCGGTGGCACGAACATCTTTGCCGATCTTCCCGTACTGGCGCCGGAAGTGAATATTGAGGCGGTTCTCGCCGCCGATCCGCAAACCATTATCGCCAGCAGTGCCGGCGAAAAACGTGCCCCCTGGCTTGATGAATGGCGGCGCTGGCCGCAATTGCAAGCCGTCAAAAAGCGAGGTCGCCTGCTGGCAATCCGCCCTGACCTGATCACCCGTCCCACGCCTCGCATCCTGGAAGGCGCACGCCTGATGTGCGGACATCTTGATCAGGTGCGCAGCAGCATTCCGAGCCAGCCTGCGTTTAATCCAGACAATCGATGACAGGAACCTTACGCATCGGCGTTGACCTCGGTGGCAGCAAGATCGAGGCCGTCGCGCTGGTTAATGGCAGCGCCATCCTTGCCCGCCGCCGCCTGCCCACCCCCAGCGGCGACTATCACGGCACGCTGCGCACTATTGTTGAGCTGGTGACGGGCATCGAGGCCGAGCTGGGTGCGCACGGCAGCGTTGGCATCGGCACGCCGGGGGCGGTGTCGCGCGCCAGCGGACTGATCAAAAACTCCAATTCCACCTGCCTGAACGGCAAGCCCCTGCATCAGGATCTGGAACAGGCGCTAGCCCGCCCGGTGCGTATCGCAAACGACGCCGATTGCTTTGCCCTATCCGAAGCTGTCGATGGTGCAGCGGCGGGTACGGATGCGGTGTTTGGCGTCATCATCGGCACCGGCGTGGGCGGCGGCATCGTGGCGCATGGCCGGTTGCTGGCGGGGCCGAACGCCATCGCCGGAGAGTGGGGCCATAACCCCTTGCCATGGCCGCAGCCACACGAGTGGCCCGGCCCGCCCTGCTATTGTGGCAGGATGGGTTGCATCGAAACCCTACTCTCCGGCCCAGGCATGACGCGTGATCATTTTGCCCTCACCGGTGATAGTCTGACGCCGGACGCAATAACCGCGCGCGCCGAGGCGGGCGACGATCTATGCGAGGCAACATTGGCCCGCTACGAAGACCGTCTGGCGCGCGCCCTGGCAAGCGTGATCAACATCCTCGACCCGGATGTGATCGTGCTGGGCGGTGGCGTGTCGAACCTGTCACGTTTGTATGAAAATGTTCCCCACCTGTGGGGCAATTATGTGTTCTCGGATCGCGTGGATACCCGCCTCGTCCCCGCCCAGCACGGCGATTCCAGCGGCGTGCGCGGCGCGGCATGGTTGTGGGGGAGGTAGGACATTGAGCGCAAGGCTAAGGGGTGATGTTGTGCGCTTCGGTACCCGGTTTTGCAATGCAGCATCACCCATTTGAAACGCGTCCGGACGGGGAGTGCGGTTCTTGAAACAGCGTGTGGAGAAGCTGCGCGGGAGATTGGAAATTATATCCTGTCCCGGCACTGGAGCACGGGTGCGGTTGTGGTTGCCCATCCGCCCCGGCACCCTTGTGGAACAGCCCCTATAAAAACCCCAGCCTCGGGAAGGCTCCACAATTTTCCAGTATATCCAGCCTGAAACTAGTTGTATGTCCCCTGATTACGGGACATACAACCCTCGAATTCTCCCCCATTATCTGGTAAGTTTTGCAGAGAAATTTCTATCAAAAATGGGTTAATAGAGAGTAATCATGAAAAATAAGTAACTACTCAGGTATCCCCAACGCGATCAAGCGAAGCGAGGCTGAGGCGGGGAACCTTGAAAGGTTAGAGTGAGCGCGATGAAGAGGT
>CAMTYI010000036.1:0-15140 GCA_947085925.1 uncultured Gammaproteobacteria bacterium | reverse complement strand
TCGCCATCTGGATCAGGGCGCGTGGACGGTCATCCTTGAAGGATTCTTCCAGATTGGCGATGGCGGTTTCCTGGCAATCGCGCAGGCGCAATTCCTTGGCGGGCAGATGGTTCGGATTGAGCGGCGGGATGTGGCGCAGGCGTGCGCGCAGTGAATCGCCCTGAACCAGCCATTCCTTAAGTGTTTCAGGGCGGTGAAAGCTGAACACTTCGCGCGAACGCGGCTTGGGATCACGGCCATCAGTGAAACGTGTAATGATGCCGGTGCTTTCGTAGAGAAAGGGTAAGGGTGCTTTGTTGTTGACCCATTTCAATCTGGCTGCGGCATAGCCTTCGGTTTGCGTTTCATGGGCGGTGAGCCGTTGCCCTTCTTCTTCGCGCTTGGCCTCGATCACGCCCACTGCTTTTTTGTTGACGAACAGCACGTAGTCCGCCGGACCGGCATCGGTTTGGAATTCGCGAATTGCCTGGCCGATCCCCGTATTCAAGTCGATCTTCTTTGCGTGCTGAACGACCCAGCCCGCCTGCTTGAGCAGCGTGTCAATATTGTCGCGGGCTTTCTGTTCGGGGTTTTGGTTTTCAGTCATATCGCTTCTTGGCCCCTGGCCACAGGTACCTGCCGGACTTAGGTCGAATCTACTGCAAAAATGGGAGGGTGGTCCACTTTTCCGCTATTTCTCGTTAATCAGCATACCCATATTGGAAGAGGCGTGAACATAACGCACCCTACCCCGGCCCCACAATATGCTCCACAATCAACTGCACGCTACGCCGCCCTTGATACTCGTTGACGTCCAGCTTATACGCAATGTGTGATTGCTGTGATCCCTCCAGAAATGATGCCGCGTCGCTTGCGTTAAAGGCAATGGCATCGAATATTCGTGTGTCACCCGCTATTTTTAACACCATTTTGAGGTGTTTTTCGCCGACGATGCGCTGGTTCACGACCTGGAACTGGCCGTCGAAGATAGGTTCGGGAAAGCCCTGCCCCCATGGACCACCATTGCGCAGGGTTTCGGCCAGATCCAGGCTGATATCGCCAGCGGACAGTTCGCCGTCGCTGAGGACGATGCCTTGCAGCGCATTATCACCCAACTGGCGGCGCACCTCTTCATCGAAGGCCTTGCTGAAGGCGTCATAATGTTCGCGCTTGAGAGTCAGGCCGGCTGCCATGGCGTGACCGCCGAATTTGTTGAGCAGGCCAGGGTGGGTGGCGGCCACGGTGTCGAGCACGTCGCGGATGTGGATGCCGGGGATCGAGCGTGCCGAGCCTTTGATCTCGCCGGTTTTATTAATGGCGTCGGAGGCGAGAGCGAAGGCGATCACCGGGCGATGCCAACGGTCTTTGATGCGCGATGCGAGTATGCCGATCACGCCCTGGTGCCAGGATTCGTCAAACAGGCACAAACCGGCAGGAAGCGTTGCGCCGTCGTCCAGAGGCAAGTCGGCGAGGGCCGTAAGCGCTTGATCCTGCATCTGTGTTTCGATAGTGCGGCGCTCGCGGTTAAGCTGGTCAAGTTGTTTGGCCATGGCATGCGCCTCAAGGTCACTGTCCGTCAACAGACATGAGATACCCAGCGCCATGTCATCCAGCCGTCCCGCAGCGTTGAGCCGGGGTCCGACGGCGAACCCCAGGTCGCCCGCGCTGATGCGTTCGCGCGGTCTGCCCGCCACTTCGAGCAATGCGCGGATGCCCGGGCAACACGCGCCCGCGCGGATGCGCGCCAGTCCCTGTGACACGAGGATGCGGTTGGCATGATCGAGCGGTACGACATCGGCCACCGTGCCCAGCGCCACCAGGTCGAGCAGTTGCGCGAGGTTCGGCGCGGGGATGCCGCGACTCTCGAACCATCCCGACTCGCGCAACCGCGCACGCAACGCCAGCATCACATAGAAAATAACGCCCACACCCGCCAGGTTTTTGCTGGGGAAGTTGTCGCCCGGCTGGTTGGGATTGACGATGGCATCCGCTTCGGGCAATACAGACCCAGGCAAGTGATGGTCCGTGATCAGTACCTGCATGCCATGCCGCCGTGCCGCAGCCACGCCGTCGATGCTGGATATGCCGTTGTCCACGGTGATGAGCAGATCAGGCTCCTGCTGCGCCGCCACTGCGACAATCTCCGGCGTGAGGCCATAGCCAAACTCGAAGCGGTTGGGCACTACAAAACGCACATCGCTCGCCCCCAGCAGGCGCAGAGCGCGCACCGCCACCGCGCAACTGGTCGCGCCGTCGGCGTCGAAATCCGCCACGATCAGGATGCGTTTGTTGTCACGCAACGCCGCGCACAGCAGATCAACGGCAGGCTCGATGCCGCGTAACTGTGCGGCGGGCGGCAGATGTTCCAGCGTTTTTTCCAACTCTTGCGCGCAAGAAACGTGGCGTGCGGCATAAATGCGCCTGAGTGCCGGGTGTATTTCCGCAGGCAATACGGCGCCGTCAGCGGCAGGTCGCCTGACGATGATTTTTTCTTGATGTTGGCCTTCCGGGGGATTCTCGCTAGCCTTTTTCACACATAGGTTTCCAAAGAATGTCGCCGCTTCCAGAAGCGGCGCAATGATGACGGGGTGATTCGATACGTCCTGCCATCGGCGGGGAGAATATCCAGCGCAATTATCTCGCGCCGTTTCAAGGCATCCAGCAAGGGTGAAAACCAGTTGTCAACGAGTTGCTCCATCGCGGCGCCCCACGCACCGATGTCGCCGTAAAGAGCCGCACTGTACGCCGCATCCAGCACCATCAGATGCGCACCAGGTGCAGGTTTGCACTCCAGCCAGTGCCTTGCGGAATCAGGGACAGCGGCACGAGGGATGCCCGCGAGATGCGCCAGCCCCGTTGCCACCGGCTCGTTGCTCCACACATGGCTCCACCGTGCCGATATAGTGCGAGGCGCTTGCCCACCGCCCCAGAACCACACGCTGTTGATGGGGCGCGCGCCGCACGCCATGCGGGCCTGATTCACCGGGCTGGCGTGAAACAGCATTTGCACCTCGTTGAGCACAGTATGCCAGCGCCTGCCCCGTGCGCCGGAAGGCAGGAAGCCATCAATACTGCGGCCCAACGCCTCGCGCAGATCATAAGTGCGGATATGCGGATCTTCCGGCAGGCACAGATACCAGCGCTCAGGGTGTGGCGCTTCGAGGTGCCAGCCATCCGGGGAAAACAGCGCGTTAAACTCCGCTACCAGGCCATCGGCTTCGGCTTGGGTAATCTTCAATGTTCGGCTGTCGAACAGTATCAAATGGGCTTGATCGGCGCGCAGATGCACCGGATCAGCGCGCAGCCAGAAGGCATCAGACCGCTCCCCAACATCCGCCGCCCGCGTCACCGCCGCCACCGGCATGTCCCGCGCCGGGTCGCGTTCCACGTCGAACAGGTGAAACAGCGTTGCTTCCAGCCCCTTGACTGGAATATCTTCCGCGACGGCACGGGCAAGCAAGGTCTCCACTGCAACGCAGTTGAGATTGGCGAAATCGGCAGCACGCAAGCCTGGTGGGCCGAACAAGCCGGGAGTAATGAGGGTTAGAGTACGAGGGGAATTTGACATGTGCTTATTGTAAGGCAAAAGGGGGATGCCCATTGGCCCTATAAAAAGCGATTGAACCGCAGAGCACACAGAGGACGCAAAGGAACACACAACAAGCGGTCTGCCTGCTGGCGATTCAAATATGGAAGCAGAAGCATAGTGACGTGTGACGCACTGAAATGGCGTCCCCAAGGGGATTCGAACCCCTGTTACCGCCGTGAAAGGGCGATGTCCTAGGCCGGCTAGACGATGGGGACGTAAACGGTTACAACACGTTGGTTAGACCAACTTTTGAAACTTGGTGGAGCCAGGCGGGATCGAACCGCCGACCTCTTGCATGCCATGCAAGCGCTCTCCCAGCTGAGCTATGGCCCCTCAAAAATTAGACGCGCACTTTACCGTTTATAGGCGGCGCCTGTCAAGGCGATTTCCTTTTAAATTCCCAAACCGGGTGAATTTAAGGCTACAGAAAAATCAGCGGAAAATACGGAAGGGGGCGAATCGCGCTCCGCCCCCTCCAATGAAGTCACATCAACCTTCTTTGTGATACGCCACAACGCGCTCGACTTCGTTCCTGGAGCCAAGAATCACAGCGACACGCTGGTGCAGTCCGATGGGCGGCACTTCCTGGATACGCTCGCGGCCTGTGGAGCTCGCTCCGCCCGCCTGCTCGACGATGAAGGACATGGGGTTGGCTTCGTACATCAGGCGCAGCTTGCCAGCCTTGGTGGGGTCCTTGGTGTCGCGCGGGTACATGAAGATACCGCCACGGGTGAGGATACGGTGAACTTCGGCAACCATGGAGGCAACCCAACGCATGTTGAAGTTTTCCTTGCGTGGCCCTTCTTTGCCTGCAAGGCATTCGTCGACGTAGCGCTTTACGGGCTTTTCCCAGAAGCGTGCATTCGAGGCATTGATGGCGAATTCACGGGTGTCTTCGGGAATGCGCATGTTCGGCTGGGTCAACACGAACTCGCCGACGTTGTGATCCAATGTGAAGCAGTTGACGCCATGGCCGGTGGTCAGCACCAGCAGGGTGGAGGGGCCATAGAGCGCATAGCCAGCGCATACTTGCTGGGTGCCGGGCTGCATGAAATCAGCGACGGCGGGATCGGTTACGCCTTCCGGGCAACGCAGAACGGAAAAGATAGTGCCGACGGAGATGTTAACATCAATATTGGAGGAGCCATCCAGCGGATCGAACATCAGCAGATACTTGCCTTTCGGGAACTCGGCGGGGATGGGGTAAAGGTCATCCATCTCTTCCGAGGCCATGCCTGCAAGATAGCCGCCACGCTGAGCGGCCTCGATCACGATGTCGTTGGAGAGCACATCCAGCTTCTTCTGTGTCTCGCCCTGCACGTTCTCGCTGCCCGCACTGCCCAGCACGCCAACCAATGCGCCTTGACTGATCACATAGGACAAGTGCTTGCACGCAACGGCAATGTCATTGATCAACGCGGGGAGATCGCTGTCCGTGCCGCCCAGGCGGCGCTGTTCTTCGATAAGAAACTGGTTAAGGGTAGTGCCGTTTTGCATGGTGGTTTCCTTAATCTTGGATCATTAGAGAGTGAGAGAATTTTTTCCTATTATCCTTGCTTTTGGAGGTAAAATCAAAGAAGGGCCTTAAATGATGCCGCTCGCTGCGTCCAGCTTGGGCGGCGTGGCCGTTGCTCCTTGCACTTCCGGCAACCGCTCCCTGTGTTGCTCTACCTCCGGTATCCATGCCGCTCCCGCGCCCACGGCACTTGTGCTTCCCTGCACGGCATCACCCAGCCCAATACTGTTCGGATATGTGAAAAAACATAATATAAATAAACAAGTTATCATTCTTGTTCTGCGCGAAAGGTTGCTTAGCCGAACAGTATTGTCACCCGGCCCGTTCTTGCGCATGCGTGCGAGCCAGAATCCACCCAGAGGCAAGGGGGAGGTGGGAGGCGTCGGGGGTGTTGGTCGGCACCGTGCTCGATGCCGAGGGCGTGGCCGTATTCGTGTAATAGAACGCTGAGCATATCCATTTTGCCTGCGGCTTCAGAGCCGGGGCGGGCGGGCCTGCCAGACGTTGGGGTTGGCGGCGGGGAGGTATTCTTCGTTCAGGTAGGGGGTGTAGTCGATGTACCAACCATGACCGGCGGCGTTGAGGTCTAGGGTGATGTTGGTGCCGGTGGTTTGGCCGACTGCGCGGCAGGGAGGTCGGCGATGTTCAGCAAGTAGCCTGGGTTTCGCTCTCGCTCAACCCAGGCTACTTGCTTGAGCGGTGGCAACGTGGCCTTCAGCGTGCCGCTGTAGCTTCCATTGACCAGAAGCCCGCCTCTATGATCCACCTTGCCGAGCAATTTGTCACCCAAATCCCAGGCGTTGTCTGCCGAGAGATAGGCTGCGTTGGTCCAGCGGCCATAGGCGGGATTGTTGGAGTCATTGATACCTGCGGGTGTAATTTTCAAACCAACCCTCTATTGAATATTAGGGATTTTCTTTTTGATTTCTCTCAATACTCAAGTGTTGCTCAACGTCCATGCTCTGGTGCGGGATACCGATAATCTCAATGTTGTCGCCAGTCACGCGATAAAATATCGCGTGACTACCTTCATTGAAACTGCGGTAGCCTTCCTTTATTTCATCTCTTAATCGTCCAAGCATCGGTTTATCAACAAGCCATTGCATCCGCCCACGAAGCTGTAAAGTATACTTTTCCGTCTGCTCTTTGCCCCATTGTTGGTTTGTATATTTCCGTATGTTAGCAATATCTGTTTTTGCTTCTGGTGAGAGGGTGTAGCGTTTCATTGTTGGTTTAACAATTCGGCAAAAAACGTTTCACCATCTACCCCTTCCCCCCTGTCTAATTGCGCTTCACCCACCGCCAGTCTTGCCCGTAATCTTTCGAGTTTCATTTGCTGGTAATCTTGCGCTGACATGACAACGGCAACCGCCCGCCCGTGTTTTTCAATGGTGAGGGGTTCTCGCTGCACAGTATCCAACATTTCCCCGAAGTGGTTTTTCGCTTCTTTGGCTGCAATGGCTTTCATGGTAAATCCTCCTAAACAAGGTTTTTTGTCATAAAAGAGCTATTTTAGACATAATGTATACTAAGTACAACCCCAAGCAATGGCCCATTTTTTCTTTGCAATTTAAGGGGCGCTTTCTTATTCGAGAAGGCTGGGCACTAATAGTCACCTTCGCAATGAAGTCAAGTGCTGCATGTTCAGTATCGGCATCAATATCAGCAAGTGATCCCATAATACCTCCTGCGATGTAACCCTGCTTGTAACTATTCAGAGTCCAATTTAGCGAGTAGCTTGGATTGAGCATTTTTTTGCGAAACCCGGAGCCGTTTGGGTCACGGATACTGTGCAACCTGGGTTTCGCTCTCGCTCAACCCAAGCTACTTACTGTTTGGTTTACGGCATAACACGTAAAATCTTGAGAATCGCGAGGGTTAGTTGATATGGCCTGCAGGCTCGGGTCACCGTCGCCGCTTTGCCAAAAGCCAAGTAGGGTGTGCAAACGGTTTTTTGTTTGTCCACGCGGACATATGAACATGGCGCATGCGTGGTGGTCGGTGTAAAGTCTGTCACATAATTCCACCGCAACGCCACCAACTGGAAGCCCGCCGAATATCGAACACACCATGCCAGAAGATCTATTCCGCCGCACATTAACTTGTCTCCTCAGCCGCGAGGTTGACGCCAAGCTCGCGCTGGTTGCTGCGCTGGAGGCGGATTGGCGGCAAGGTCGCATGTTGTTTGAGGGCGGCCACGCGCCGCCCGAACCCATCAACGAGCCGGGACGCCCGGATAAGCCCGTGCTGGTGTCCGCGCGGGAGGTAGAGCAGCGCAAGGTCTCGACGCTGGAAGGCCGGGCGGCATTGATCCACTCCCTTGCGCACATTGAGTTCAATGCCATCAATCTGGCGCTGGATGCGGTGTACCGCTTCCGTGACCTGCCCAAAGATTATTATGACGGCTGGGTGCAGGTCGCAGCAGAAGAAGCCTGCCACTTCGCCCTGCTACGCGATCATTTGCGCACGCTCGGCTTCGATTACGGGGATTTCACCGCACACAATGGCCTGTGGGACATGGCTGTGAAGACCGCCCATGATCCGCTGGTGCGCATGGCATTGGTGCCGCGCGTGCTGGAGGCGCGCGGCCTGGATGTCACCCCCGCCATCATGCACAAGCTGGCCTCGTGCGGCGACAAAAAAGCGGCGGAGATTCTCGAAATCATCCTGCGTGACGAGATCGGCCATGTCCGCATCGGCAATCACTGGTACGCCTGGTTCTGCGCCCGGCGCGGGGTCGAGCCCATCGCCACATTCCGCCAGTTATTGCGCGAATACAGCGCCCCCCAGTTCCGCCCGCCATTCCATCGCAGCGCCCGGCTGGCGGCAGGGTTCAGCGAGGCAGAGATGGCGATGCTGGAGGATTTCAGCCCGCTCGATTAAAGGCTGACAAATTACTCGCGGCCTCGATCAAGGGATGCAGCGTTAAGCGCTGACCACCCTATTTTAAAATAAGGCGGCTATGGTACAGTGTACAGCATCAGCTTTGTTCCGAGGCATCCAGGCGATACGCATTCGATGTTGAAACGCTGCACCAATTTGTTGCTGATTTTTTGGATCGTGACCATCCAGGCGATGTTCCCGTTGGTTCATGCGCATGTTGGCGGCAATGACGGCGATGGTCCGGCCGCTGCGATGGGGGTTCATATCCATGTGCTGCCTGTCCATCTGAAAAAGGGTGGCGTTGACCATGGCGTCAGCGCGGATGTTGCTTCAGCCATTGACACAGTACCTGCCGCCGCCGGAATGCCCATCGGCATCGAAGGTGGTCTGGCTGAGATTCCGCCGTTCAAGGCCAAGAAGAACCCACCCGCTGGCATTCCTCCCTCCATTCCGGGGCTTCCGGCTCCTGTGGTATTGCAACACCTTGTCCTGAGCGATGTTCCGTCATTCCAACCCTGCCCTCACACCTCCCCTTGCGCGCCGCGCGCACCCCCGCTCATTTAAGCCTGCCTTAACCTCCAGCAGGATATCCTGCTGATGGTGTGCCGCCGTTACCTTGCAGGTACGGCGGCGGTAATTCATTTTATTAACGAGAGAGATTTTATGCGATTGATGCCCTTGCGGGGTGCGATGTCGTATGCCCATATTTGCGGCATGATGCTTTGCGTCTGTCTGGAGAGCACTGCCTTGGCGGCGCCGCCTGTCGAAGACGCCATCCGTGTGGCGGTGGACCCGCGCCTGACGCTGCATGACGTGACGCAGCAAGCCTTTGAGCGTTACCCGCGCCAGCAGGTGATCGCGCCGCGTGGTGCGCAGGTGGACGCGTTGCGCCGCCAGGCGGGCAATCCGCTGGCAGGCCCCACGGCGCTGGTACTGCGCCACCAGACCGATCGGATCGGCAGTCGGGATGGGCTGACCGAGTGGGAAGGCGGCGTTCAGATGCCGCTGTGGCTGCTCGGACAGAAACAGGCGAGAAAGGCGCTTGCCGATCAAGCGGGAATGGGACTGCAAGCATTGGAGCACGCCCTGCGGCTGGAGGTGGCCGGGCAGGTGCGCGAGCGCCTGTGGGATGTGGCCTTGATGGAAAATGATCTGACGCTAACGGAACAGCAATGGCGCGCCGCACAGGCGCTGGAGCAGGATGTGCGCAAGCGCATGACGGCAGGCGAACTGGCCAAGGTCGATCTGCTGCTGGTGCAGGATGAAACGCTGCGCCGCCAGGCGCAATACCTGCGCGCCCATACCGAACTCAAGCACGCACTGCATCGTTATGAGGTGCTAACAGGCGTCGAAGCGTTGCCCGCAGTACGCAACGAAACCCCGTCAACGCAAACTGCCGTCACCGACGATCATCCCCTGCTTGCCGACGGCCAAAGCCGCGTGGCGCAGGCCGTCGCCGAGACACAACTGGCCAGGGAAGAGCGGCGCGGCAATCCCCTGCTTACCCTGGGCGCCCGGCGTGAGCAGTCAACACTCAGAAGCGCGGGTAACGACAGCGTCGGCATCGCCCTAACCCTGCCGCTGCACAGCACGGCTCATGCCGGCCCCCGGCTGGCTGCCTCGGTGGTCGCTCAATCTGAAGCACAGAGTGTGCGCGATGCGCTCAAGCGCGAGCTGGATCTGGCGCTGGACGAGGCGGAGCACGCCCTGGCGCTGGCGCGCGCCGAGTTTGATCTGGCCGTCGAGCAAAACCGCCTGGCACAGGAAAATCTGCGTCTGATGAAAAAGGCTTTCGCCATCGGCGAGATTGATCTGGTAGCCCTGCTGCGCGTACAGACCCTGGCGTTTGCCGCAGAACGCGGCGAACAGCAGCTTGGACTTCAATTACAAAGAGATATCGCGCGCTATAACCAGGCCGCTGGAGAAATACCATGAAAAAAATAACAGCCTATTATCTATTAATGGCGTGCTTGCCAGCCATTGCAGCGGCCTCCTCTACGGCGCAAGCCGCTGACGATATCCGTTTCACTCCGGCTCAACTCAAGACGCTGGGCATCATGGTTGCGCCGCTGGAACCGGCGCCAGTGGTGCTGAGCAGCCGCTTCCCGGCGCGTGTGGTGATTCCGCCGACGCAGGAGCGCGTGGTCAGCGCTTCCCAAAGCGGGCTGGTGGAGGCGCTGCTGGCCGCTGTGGGTGACAAGGTAAACAAGGGTCAACCCCTTGCCACCCTCCGCAGCACGGAGCTTGTCACAGAGCAAAGCAGTTATCTCCAGGCGCTGACCCAAGTGCGGTTGGCGCAGTCTGAGCTGGCGCGCGACGAGCAATTGTTCAAGGACGGCATCATCGCCGAACGACGTTATCTGACCACTAAAAGCCGCCACGAGGAATTGGCGTCGGCACTCAATGAGCATCGTCAAACCTTGCGTCTGGCCGGGATGGATGACGCCGCGTTGCGCCGCCTGGAACAGACGCGCGCACTGAGCGGTACGCTCACCATCACAGCACCCATCGCCGGGATCGTGCTGGAGCAAAAGGTGGTGGCCGGGCAGCGTGTGGATCGCCTCGAACCGCTCTACCGCATGGCGCGGTTGGACACGCTGTGGCTGGAATTGCGCGTGCCGCAGGAGCGGGTTAATGGACTCAGTGTTGGGCAGGGGGTGGCAGTGCCCGCTGCTGTGGCATCGGGCCGTCTGATCATGATCGGGCGTGACGTGGACCCCGAAAACCAGACCGTGCTGCTGCGCGCCGAGATCACGCGCAGCACTGATAGTCTGCGACCAGGCCAGTTCATCGAAGCGCAGTTGACCGCCTCCACTGCTGGACAGCGTTATAGCGTACCTGTCACAGCCGTGGCGCGCAGCGCGAAGCAGAGTGTGATTTTCGTGCAGACCGCACAGGGCTTCCGCGCCCAACCCGTAGAGCTCGTCAGCGAACAGAATGGCCGTAGCGTAATTGCGGGCGCGCTGCGTGGCGATGAGCGCGTCGCGGTGCGCGGCGTGGCGGCGGTGAAAGGCGCGTGGATGGGATTGGGCGGCAGCGGGGGGCACGAGTGATGTTGTCACGCCTGATTCAATTCGCACTGACCCAGCGCCTGCTGATGATGCTGGTGGTGGCGCTGCTGGTGGGCGGCGGAGCGCTGGCCGTCAAGAACCTGCCTATCGATGCCTTCCCGGACGTATCCTCCACCCAGGTCAAGATCATCATCAAAGCCCCCGGCATGACGCCCGAGGAAGTGGAAGCGCGCATCACCGCGCCCATTGAGGTAGAGATGCTGGGCATTCCCCATCAAACCATGCTGCGCTCGGAGACCAAATACGCGATCACCGACGTCACTGTGGACTTTGCGGATGGCACGGATATCTATTGGGCGCGCCAGCAGGTGACTGAGCGCTTCAACGGTGTGCGGGGTGACCTGCCACCCGGCATCAGCGGCGGCATCGCGCCGTTGACCACACCGCTGGGCGAGATGTTCATGTTCACCATCGAGGGCGGCGGTCTGTCGTTAATGGAGCGGCGTAGCCTGCTCGACTGGGTGATACGCCCGGCGCTACGTACCGTGCCGGGCGTGGCCGATGTGAACGTGCTGGGCGGGTTGGCACGCGTCTTCGAGGTGGCGCCGGACAACGTGCGCATGACCGCGCGCGGCGTCACCCTGCAAATGCTGCAACAGGCGCTGGAGATGAACAACCGTAATGACGGCGCGGGGCGCATAAATGATGGCGAGGAGGCGTTGCTGGTGCGTGCCGAGGGCCGCATCAAAACCCTCGACGACGCGCGCGCCATCGTCGTCAAAAACGACCGGGGTGTGCCGGTACGCGTTGCGGATATCGCCGAGGTGCGTATCGGTGCGCTCACGCGCTATGGTGCGGTGACACGCAACGGCCAGGATGAGACGGTGCAGGGGCTGGTGCTGGGGCTGCGCGGCGCCAACGCCCGGCAGGTGGTGGCGGGCGTGCGCACCAAGCTCGACGAGATCAAACCCAGCCTGCCGCCAGGCGTCAGCCTCGAGGTCTTTTATGATCGCGGCCATCTGGTGGAACGTGCCGTCACTACGGTAGCGGAAGCGCTGCTTGAGGCCATCGCGCTGGTGGTGATCCTGCTGGTACTGTTTCTTGGCAATCTGCGTGCCGCTGTGACGGTGGCCCTCGCGCTGCCCCTGGCCGCATTGGTCACGTTTATCCTGATGAGCCAGTTCGGCATGTCCGCCAATCTGATGAGCCTGGGTGGACTGGCGATTGCCATCGGTATGCTGGTCGATGCTGCGGTGGTCGTCGTGGAAAACAGTGTCGCGCATCTCGCCCACGAACAGGCCGCGCGCCTGCCGCGCCTGCACGTGATCTACCGCTCGGTGCGCGAGGTCGCGGTGCCGGTTACCGCCGGCATCCTGATCATCATCACCGTGTTCCTACCGTTGCTCACCTTGCAAGGGCTGGAGGGCAAGCTGTTCAGTCCGGTGGCGCTCACCATTGTATTCGCGCTGAGCGCTTCGTTGCTGCTGTCGCTCACAGTGATCCCGGTCATTGCCTCGTTCCTGCTCAAGAGCACCGGGCACGGCGACCCCTGGCTGGTGCGTACCCTCGCCCGCCTGTATACGCCACTGCTCGATTGGTCTCTGGCTCATACGCGCACTGTCGTCACCGTGGCGCTGGTCGCATTGGCACTTACGGCTGCGGTATATACGCAGATCGGCAAAACCTTCATGCCCACCATGGATGAAGGGGACATTATCATTGGCGTGGAAAAGCTGCCGTCGATCACGCTTGAGCAATCCGCCGCCCTTGATCTCAAGATCCAGCAGGAGATCATGAAGCGCGTGCCGGAGGTGACCGGCATTGTTGCGCGAGTGGGATCGGACGAGATTGGACTCGACCCGATGGGCCTCAATCAGACAGATACCTTTCTCGTGCTCAAGCCGCGCGAGCAGTGGCGCATGAAGAGCAAGGAGCTGTTGATCGATGAGCTGCGCAAAGTGATGGATGGCATCCCTGGTCTGGTCTATAACTTTACGCAGCCTATCGAGATGCGCGTCTCGGAGATGATTATCGGCGTGCGCGGCGACCTGGCGATCAAGCTGTTCGGCGCCGACATCGACACCCTCAACAAAAAGGCCGAAGAACTCGCCACCGCAGTACGTTCCATCAAAGGTGGCCGAGATGTCTACACCACCCGCAATGAAGGCATGCAGTTTCTCAAGATCGACATAGACCGCTTGGCGGCGGGTCGCCTCGGCCTCTCCGTTGACGAGCTGGAAAACACGCTGCGCGCCCAGCTTGAAGGCAACCGGGTAGGCACCATCCACGAAGGTATGCGCCGTACCCCGCTGATTTTGCGCACAGGCATGAGTTCGCCCGACACCTTCGCCAACCTGCTCATCACCCTGCCCGATGGCCACAATGTGCCGCTTGCCACCGTGGCAAAACTCACGCGCGTGGAAGGCCCGGTAAAGGTGGATCGCCAGCGCGCCGCACGTATGGTGGTAGTGATCGCCAACGTGCAGGGCCGCGACCTGGTGGGCTTTGTCGAAGAGGCGCGGCGCGTAGTCGCGCAACAGGTGCCATTGCCTGGTGGTTACCATCTGGAATGGGGCGGGCAATTCGAAAACCAGCAACGCGCCGCCGCGCGTCTGTCCATCGTGGTGCCGGTGGCAATAGGTCTGATTTTTTTGTTGCTGTTTTCCACGTTTGGTTCGGTACGCCAGTCGATACTGGTGTTGTCCAACATCCCTTTCGCCATGATCGGCGGCGTGTTCGCCCTGTGGCTGTCGGGTGAATACCTCTCGGTGCCCGCCTCAGTAGGCTTTATCGCCCTGCTCGGCATCGCCGTGCTCAACGGCGTGGTGCTGGTGAGCTACTTCAATCAGTTGCGCGCCCAGGGCATGGCACTCGCGCAGGTGGTGGTGGAAGGCGCCAAGCGCCGCCTGCGGCCGGTAATGATGACCGCGTCGATCACCGCCTTCGGCCTCGCACCGCTGCTATTCGCCACCGGCCCCGGCTCGGAAATTCAGCGCCCACTGGCGATTGTAGTGATCGGCGGGCTGATCACATCCACCCTTCTTACGCTGGTATTGCTACCGATTTTGTACCGGCGTTTCGGAGAGCCACGTTGAACTTGGCAGTTATAGGGTGCGCCGCGCGCACCATTACACGTCTGTGGTGCGTGAGACGCACCCTACATTCTTATATAGGCGCCTCAAAAATTCACCTTCAACCCAGCCCGAGACATTGTTAGCAACAAATAAAACTGTTAGCAACAAATAAAACTTGACACACCGAGAAGTCTTCTTTAGAAGATGAAGCGAGGCTAAATAAAATTCAGAAACTCTATAACCAAGGGCGGGAGGCCCATCACAAATGTTGACTTTATCTCGGTGTTCAGCCTTATTCATGACCGCGCTGCTTCCATTCACGGCCTCTGCTTCTGCCCCCCCCCACATCACATACTGTAAGCGAAGTCTCCGCCAAACTCGCCACGATGCAAGTGCCGTTTGTGCCCAACGGCGGGCAGTGGGATAAACAAGCCGCGTTCGCCGCGCACACCTTTGCTGGAACGCTGTTTGTCACCACCGAGGGCAAGCTGGTTTACAGTTTGCCCGGCAAAGCCAAGGCAGATCAGCCCACCAAGGCGAATGGTTCCGGTCACTCCGGCAAGCACATCCGCAAGCAAAGCACCCCCGGCTGGGTGCTGACCGAAACCTTCATCGGCGCCAACCACCAGCCGCTCGCGGTTAAGCCTTCGGGCTACCGTCCCGCGCAGGCCAAGGCCAGTTACATGGTTGGTGCGGCCAGCCGCCATACCAAATCACTCGATAGTTTCGAGCGGGTGCGTCTGGGCGAAGTGTTCAAGGGCGTGGAGGTTGAGTTGCGTGCCACTGGCAGCAATGTCGAAAAAATCTTCACCGTAAAACCGCATCAAGACCCCAAACAAATCCGCCTGCGTGTGGCGGGCGCCAACAAACTCGCGCTGGGCAAGCGCGGCGAACTGATCGTGCAGACCGGCAACGGGCCAGTCACCTACACCGCGCCGATTGCCTATCAGGAAGATGTCAGCGGCAAGCGTAGCGAAGTTAAAGTGGCTTACGCACTCAACACCGCCACCCACAGTTATGGCT
The DNA here is from genome assembly GCA_947085925.1 of uncultured Gammaproteobacteria bacterium. GTDB lineage: Bacteria > Pseudomonadota > Gammaproteobacteria > Ga007554 > LNEJ01. The sequence continues at coordinate 65 of CAMTYI010000036.1, read as the reverse complement.
TTACGGTGGGTGATTACAACCCCGATCAGGCGCTGGTGATTGATCCGCTGTTGCAATCTACGTAT
>CAMTYI010000035.1:0-9027 GCA_947085925.1 uncultured Gammaproteobacteria bacterium | reverse complement strand
TTCGCGTATAAGTGACTGGAGTTCAGACGTGTGCTCTTCCGATCTCTCCGTTTACGCGACACACAACAAAAAAATCCTGCAAGGTTTGGAGGAGTCACTGCACTTCCGCCAAACCCGCAGGAGTCTCTATTTTTGGGGTGATGCTTATTGTGTTTCTAACTCTGATTCAAATTCTGCCAGATGCCAATGGTATTGCCTTCAGTATCTTTGACATACGCATAGAGGCCCATATCGGCTATCTGCATTTTCTCCATCACGACCGTGCCACCAGCCGCTTTCACTTTCACAAGTGATGCGTCAATGTCTTCGACGGTCATTGCAACCACCGGCCCTTGAACGGGAAATTTTGGGCTGCGCTCAAACATGCCGCCGTTGATATAGCCTGCCTCCTTAGGCATGTTTTTTTCGTCCACCGGGCCGGTATGCAGCCCCACATACAGCATGCCCGGCATGGGAAACTCCGCCGTATTCCAGCCAAACACCCCTTCGTAAAATTTTCGCGCACGGGCGACATCATCGGCCGGAATTTCAAAATGCTGCACTTTGTCCATATGCTTCTCCTCCAGTTAATCGACTTTGGTGGTTGCCAAAATAATCATGGTCTTGCCAAGGTTGCAGACCAGCTTCATTCTAGCGATGTTTTTTGTGTGCTGCATAGCATTCTCCTTTCAAATGGCAATGGGTTATTGCCACATGACATGACAACTCTACACCATCCCTCCTGACAACATTATGTCAGTAGGGATTGAAAGGATCTTTTTCTAACTGGGGGGGGCTATCCCCGCGCACGCGGGTGAAATCGTCGCGAGCCATGCCGTCTTCGCCGCAGGCCGCTTTGCGTTTTCTCAAGGCATTTATTGCGACATGATCTCCGCACTCATGATGCGAAATTGCCCGCTGCCGGCAGGATCGGTTTCTCGCCAGTAGGCCCGCATGCCGTTGAAGTTGTTGCCGGATACATTGCCGAAGTAGGGGGCCGCGACTGCGAACCGCCCTTCAGCGCTCCCGGTCGGCTGCACTTGGCCCACAGGCCGCCAGCTTCCGTTCGAGAAACGGGCCGAAAACACCTGGAACTGTCCTCCCGGGTTCGCAGAGAACAGCGCCACTGCGTCTCCTCCAGTGGATGTCATACTCAGGCGCGGGAAGCGCGTGTCGACATCGGCATCCCAGATGCGTTGCCGGGGCTGCCACTGTCCAGTGGACAGGCGCTGGGCCGAATACACCGTGGTGAAGGTCGCGCTTGCCGACGGTTGGGTGCGGTAAAGCACCATCGCATTGCCGTTGGCGTCGAAGCCCAGCGAGGGTAATGCAACGCCGAATGCCGGTAGCGCAGATTCGACTTGCCACACGCTGGCTGCTGCCGGCAGATACGCGGTGGCGAGCTCATCACCGTTGGCCGTACCCCGCGAGCCGACGAGCAGCACATTGCCAGCGCGATCCATTGCAACCGCAGGTTCGGCGAACACTGGCGCACCCGCAGCGTCCGTGCCGTTGTTCCACACCGGGGCCACTGCGGACCAGGTGCCGTCGGCGGTGCGTGTTGCCGCGCATGTGGAACGCGCCGCGCCGACGCCGCCGACGAACGCGAGCACTGCGATGCGGGGCGGCGTGCCGTTCAGAACAACCCCCGGATCCCACACGGCGCTCATCGAATCACCGTCCAGCGACGGGAACGCACACGCGGATGGCACGACGAGCGGCGCGCTCGCGACCACCGGTGTGCTCCAGGTCGCGGTAGCGATGTTGTAGCTGATGTCGAACGCGCCAACCGTGAGCACGCCGTTCCAGTCCGTCACCGCGAACTCGAAGCCGCGCGGACTGTGGGCGCCCGTAGCAACGAAGATGCAAGCATTGCTGGCTGCAGTGAACAAGGGCACAGGCGGGGACGCCCAGGTGCCGCCTTCGGAACCCTGTCTGATCGCGATCGCATTCAATTGATTGCCGCCGCTGACGCAGGTGCTGCCAGAGGTATTGGTGACAAACAGCACAGCACGCAGCAGCGAGTTCGAGCCGCCGACGACCACCGGCCGGAAGAATCTGTCCACGCCGGTGATCGGTACGTAGGGCGGTGCGGGCGTAACGTCGAGCAGGTGCAGCGTGCCGTTGTCGTTCACGACCCCGCCGTTGAAGTATCCGGCACCCGCTTGCGGCAGATCGACGCCGGTGCCGTAGTCGCGTGCAATCGTTGGCGCCGACCAGACCATCGGCTGTGGCGGCGGTGGCTGGCTGACCGTGAGCACGGCGACGTCACTGGTCACCGAGCCAAAGGCATTCGACACCACCACGCTGAAGCGGTCGCCGTTATTGGCGTTGGTGACGGCGGCGATGCTGTAGGAGGCGCCAGTGGCGCCCGTGATGGTCGCACCGTTACGGCGCCATTGGTAGGACAATGGACGGGTGCCGGTAGCGGTAACCCCGAAGGCTGCGGATCCGTTGAGCTGGATGGCTACGCTGGCCGGCTGCTGCGTAATCGCAAGCGCCTGGCTCGTGACCTGACCCGTCTGAACACCCGATGAGCAGCCCCCCATCCGATAACCGAATTGGCGAAAAAGACTAACCGCCGCAGGCATTACGAAAGCAGGCGCTCCATTGCACATCAACACCAACCCTTGCGGCCCGGGCGTCGTGTGTGTGGCCCTGGCCACTGCGGCGCCCGCCACGGGATACAGGATGCTCACCGTGGCGTCCGGCGCAAACCCCGCACCGGTCCAGTCGATCCGGAAAGCGCTATTGGGTGTCAGCGTGACATCGTCTGGCATGCCCGTGACGGCGGCAATCGGCGTAAGTGTGAAGGTAGTCGCACCGAGCAGTGCGCCCGCAGGGATTTCCAGTTTAATCGCACCGTTGGCGCCGCTGACCGAGCCACCCCCTGTGCCAATCGTGGATGGATCCTGGGTCACAGGCGGCACAACAGGCTGTGTATCGTTGTCGTCATCACACGCCACCAGCACCAAGGCCAGTATTGCTGCACCCAGCGCCTTGATGCACCCATTGCTCCACCGCCCCCAATCACTGCCCATCGCCATCTCCTCTACCCTGCTATTCTTCCCAATTTCCGATACGGATTGAGTTGCCCTGATTGTGGCAGATAGTTCAAGAGGAGCGTGTCCCGTACTCACGGGACAAATGGATACTTTCAGGTGAGGTGGATGGGCAGCCGCAGCCGCACCGTTGTTCCGGCGCCGGGGTGTGAAGTAATCTCCAATCTCCCGCGCAGCTTGTCCGCGCGCTGTTGCAGGAAGCGCAGCCCCCGTCCTGAGGAGGGTTCGCCGGGATCAAAGCCGCCACCATCGTCGATGATCGTCAGCTCGACATCCTCATCCACCTGCCTTGTCGTCACCACCACCCGACAGGCGCTTGCGTGCTTGAGGATATTGGCCATGATCTCCTGCACCATACGCATCACCTGCAGCACTTCCGGCGGCCCCACCCAGGTGAGTGGCGGCAGATCATTCACGCGCCATACCAGGGTAATTCCCGCCCTTTGCAGCGGTTGCTCAAAACGAAAACGTAATGTCGCAAGCAGGCTGACAAGATCATTGTTGGCGGGTTCCAACGAGTCGATCACTGTGCGCAGATCATTAATACATTCACGCAGTTCGTCTGCCAACTCCCCGGGTTGCGCCCGCCCACGTTCGGCTACTGCCAGCGCAGAGACAAGCCTTGAACCCAGGCCATCGTGCATGTCGAGTAATAGACGCCGACGCTCAGTGTCCAGGGTTTGGGTGCGCTCCAGATCACGCAACCTCGCCTGTTGCGCAGTCAGGTCGTTGTAGAGTGCTTCGGCGCGTTGGCGCTGTCTGATCGTGTCTGCCATGGCGTGCTGCAGCCGTATGCCATATCGCAATATAAGCAATACAACCAACAGAACAGATGCCGCAGCAACAGGGAGATCAGCATGCCATGCCAGCGCGGCTGGCATGATAGCCAGTACGGGTAAAGTCCAGGCGAACAGTGTCGCTTGCGATGCGGCCGCGCTGGAGGCGCCGATAACCACAACGCCGGCCAACAATGCGGCTAACAATTGAAGATTGGTTTCATGACCGGGCAGCCAGTACGGCAGTGAGCTCCAGAGAACGCCCATACTGGCGGGCAATATCACCATGAGCCACCGCAGCAATGTTGGCTCACTGTTCAACTCCGGCTGGCGCTCCATGCGCAGGCAGATCAACCCGAGCGCCGCATAACCCAATCCGCACAGTAACGCCCATAGCCAAAGGTGAATGGCGCCTGCTGAGTAGGCGCTCAGAGCCCATGCCACAGCCACCGTGACCAGCAGGCCACCCGCCAGCGAGGTGCGCCAATGCCGCATCTGCAGCGCGAGCATCGCGGCGGCTACAGCAGAATTTTCAACGGCGGTAGCCATCGCTCTGGTCAGATCTCAAATCAGGTGATGAAGACATCAGCAAGTGGGTTTCTCACTCCAGCGCTAGTCCACTCTTTCTCGCTTCATGGAGCGCCTGGGTCTTGGAGTGAACCTGTAATTTTTGGTAGATGCGTTTGACATAGGTTTCCACAGTGCTGTGCGCCAAGCCCATCAATGGCGCAATCTCTTTATAGTTGTATCCCTTGGCGCACAGTGATAACACCCGCTGCTCCTGTTCTGACAGTGTCATGGCAGTAGGTAGAGCAGGCGCGGCGCCATCGGGTTTGTGATTCATCTGCATCAATAGTCGACGTGCGATGGCGGGGCTGATGGGGCTGCCACCCTCGAGAAGCAGACGGATTTGTTGCACGATATCCACGTCGCGCGACCCTTTGAGCAGATAACCGGTCGCCCCCGCTGCGATACACTCGACCACCCACTGGTCATCGGCGAACACTGTAACGACCATCGATTCACACTGCGGAAGCCGCTGTTTAGCGTAACGAATCAGATCAATACCACTGCCGCTGGGCAGGCCGATATCCACCAGCAAAACGTCGGGCGCCTGCTGATCCAACAGCCGCAACCCCTCCGGCAGATCAGCCGCGACACCCACCAACCGCATGTCGCCCGCTGCAGCTACCGCAGCGGCAAGCATGGCACGAAAGGTGGGATCATCTTCGACAATGAGCACCGCAGGTGTACGAAAAGGGTGCGCAGCATTTTGCGTCATGGTCATCTCTGGCATTTATTCACCGATTCTCTATACGACCTTATCACCCGCCGCCTGTAAATCGGCGTGATAAGAGGAACGCACCATCGGGCCGCTGGCGACATTGGCAAAGCCCATTTTTCGGCCTGTTTCCGCGAGACGATCAAACTCATCAGGCGTAACGTAGCGCGCCACGGGCAGATGGTGTTGGCTGGGTTGCAGATATTGACCGAGGGTGAGCATGTTGCAGCCGTGAGCGCGTAAATCCATCATCACCTGTTCAACTTCCTCAATGGTTTCGCCGAGGCCGAGCATCACGCCGGACTTGGTGGGGATGGCGGGATGGGCCGTCTTGAAGCGCTGCAGCAGCTTGAGAGACCACTCATAATCGGAGCCGGGACGTGCCTGTTTGTAGAGGCGCGCCACGGTTTCCAGATTGTGGTTGAAAACATCCGGCGGATTGTCGTTCAGCACCTCCAGCGCGGCATCCATGCGTCCACGAAAATCAGGCACAAGAATTTCGAGCCGCGTGTTCGGCGCCCTGCGGCGTATCGCCCGGATGCAGGCGGCGAAGTGGCCGGCACCACCGTCGCGCAGGTCGTCGCGGTCCACCGAGGTCACCACCACATAGCGCAGTCCCATCGCCTCAATGGTACGCGCAAGATTCTCCGGCTCGTCGGCATCAAGCGCATTGGGCCTGCCATGGGCGACATCGCAAAACGGGCAACGCCGCGTGCAAATATTGCCCATGATCATAAAAGTAGCGGTGCCGTGGCCGAAGCATTCTCCCAGATTCGGGCATGACGCCTCTTCGCACACGGTATGCAGCTTGTGCTCACGCAACACGCCCTTGAGCCGCGCCACCTCGGGACTGTTGGGCGAACGGGCGCGTATCCATGCCGGTTTTCTCAGAGGCACGGCGGCGGGCACCACCTTAACCGGGATTCGAGACACTTTTGACTCGCCCTTCATAGGGTTGGGCGCCAGGGGAGGAAGTTCGTCGCTATCGGATATGGTCATGGGATTTTCTGGGAGTTGAGTTGGAAGAATTTACGCGGATTCAAACAGATATGATTCATGCTCAATGACTTTTCATCAGCATAGTTTACCCCAGATACCGCCCAAGATGCCTTAACAGCGCATCAGACACTTCGCCAAGATCACCCGGCCCGCCCAAATCGCTCACCTGCGTAACCTCCATCCCCGCATAACCGCAGGGGTTGATGCGTTGAAACGGTTCCAGATCCATCGCCACATTAAGGCTCAGGCCGTGATAGCTGCATCCTCGGCGCACGCGTAGTCCCAGAGCCGCAATTTTGCTGTTCCCAACATACACACCGGGGGCGTCGCGGCGCGCATGGGCAGGGATGCCATAGTCCGCCAGCAAGTCGATCACCGCCTGCTCCATGTAGCCAACCAGTTGCCGCACCCCCCAGCCACGGCGGCGCAGGTCAACCAGCACATAGATCACGGCCTGGCCTGGCCCGTGGTAGGTGACCTGCCCACCACGATCCACCTGGATCACCGGGATAGCACCCGGATCCAGCAGATGCTCCGGCTTGCCATTCATGCCCTGGGTATACACCGGCGGGTGCTCCACTCGCCACAGCTCATCGGCAGCATCCTCCGTGCGCGTGGCGGTGAATTCCTGCATGGCGTGCCATACCGGCAGGTAGTCGCAATGTCCAAGATGACGCACTACCACAGGCGGCGCCTCTGATTTAACCAAACCCGCCAGTACGGCGCCAGAATTCATTTATGTTACCGGGATAGAGTTAAAGAACGGTATTGACTCACGCCATGCTCGTGGTTTAGATTCCACGACGGATTATATTACATCTTACATCCCGTCAGGATTGCAGGGATGCTGGTTTGCTACAAAACCACGCGCATCATCACCAAGCGGCTTCGGCCGCTTTTTTTATTGCCTTTCATGGCGGAGCGCTAATGCTGGAGTTTGTCAACGAATGGGGAGTATGGGCGCTATTCCTGAGCGCCTTTCTTGCCTCAACGATAATACCGGGCGGCTCGGAAGCAATCCTGGCGCTGCTGGCCGCCAACAAGGGCCATGATCCTTTGACATTACTCTGGGTGGCGACACTGGGCAATACGCTGGGCGGCATGAGTTCGTGGCTGATTGGTCGGCTAATCGCATGGCGCTACCCCGCGCAGGCCATGAGCAATGAAAAGCTGCGGCGCGCAGTGCAATACATGCAAAAATGGGGCAGCCCGCTGCTGCTGTTTTCCTGGATACCAATAATCGGTGATCCGCTGTGCGTGGCGGCGGGCTGGTTGCGCATTCACGGTGGGCTGGCGCTGCTGTTTATCGCCATTGGCAAAGCGGCGCGCTATGCAGCCATTCTGCTGATAGTCTGATTCGCATTCTATTTCACAATACAAGTAATGTAGGTGCGTCCCACGCACCAACGATCGTGGTGCGTGGGACACACCCTACAAATTCTGCTGATAGTCTAAAAGCTCTCTTCGGGCACGTTATCCAGACCACCTTTGAGCACACTCGCCTGCAATCCGTACTGCCCCAGAATGAATGCGGCAGCGGAGCTGCGTTGACCGGATTCGCAACAACAGATGTAAGACCGCGCCCGGTCCAGCTCCTTAATGCGCCGGTGCAACTCCTGAACAGGAATGTTGATAGCCTCCGCCAGGTGCGCGTGTCCAAACTCGGATGGCAAGCGCACATCCAGCCACCGTGCCCCTGCCTTGGCTCTCTCCTGCCCCTCATCAAAAGTCACCCATTGCAACACCGGCTCCTTCAGAAGTTTCAGGAAATCGACTTTCGACAAGCGCAGCAGCACACCGTCCGTCAGCATCGACACCGTAGCGTTGCGGGGCTTGTTTGAAATCAGGGCAGCCTCGCCAAAACTGCTGCCCTCGCTCAATTGCGCAATCTCGATGGATTCATACTCATCCTCAACGATGCGTGTTACCAGCGCCGCACCCTCGTCGATCATGTAAAAATAATCTCCCGCATCGCCCTGCCGGATGACGATATCTCCAGCAGATATTTTGAAAGGCTCAAGACGGTCGAGCAGTTGTTCAATGTTCGCGGGAGGCAGGCTGCGAAACGTCGGAGAACGATACATTTTTTGCAACCAGTGGCTTTTATCTACACTGAACACACCCTCCGCGCTCATGATAATTTCAGGTTCCCTGGAAGAAAACTGGCTCCAGGCCAGCATGGTTTCAATCAGATCACTGTCCAGACGTATCACTTCAAGATCGGTTGTGGCGGTCGCCGTGTAACGATGGGGCTGCACTTTTGTAAGCGCATAATGCATGCCGCCGACACCGCCCGAGGTCTTACTTGAGATAGCGATTTGATCCCTGGCGGTTGCCGAGGTGAGCAGGATATCTCCGCTCAGCAGATAGATAATTTTGCGGTCAGCCTCACCTTCGCGAAAAAGGCATGCACCAGGCGCAAGTTTTTCAATCGTGGTTTGCGTCATCAGATACTCAAGCTGCTCTGTCGCGAGCGCGGCAAGAGGCACAAGCTGCTTGAGCAAATCAATAGTAACTGCGTTTGGCTCTGTGCTCATGTCACTTCCTGAAAAACCAAAACAGCAGGGTAAGAATAAGGCTGATGATGATGGACGTCGCAACGGGAAAGTAGAAACGGAAATTGTCACGCTCTATGGCGATATCGCCCGGCAGCCTGCCTAAACCGGCTTTCTGCAACATCGGCCATAGCAACCCCAGGATAACCAGAACGATTCCGGCAATAATCAGTATACGGCTGATGTTCATGGATGGTCATCCCGCCAGTGATGCGTTTTCATACATCTGACAACACCGCCAACGTCTCGCTGACCTCCAACCAATCCTCTTCAATCTTTTGTAATTGTTCCATGACTTTCGCCCGCTGTGCGATACCCTCTTTCAGGCGGGCCGCGTTTTCCGCCTGATAACTAACGGGATCGGCGAGTAACAC
>CAMTYI010000034.1:0-14661 GCA_947085925.1 uncultured Gammaproteobacteria bacterium | reverse complement strand
GGGCATGATTATACACTTTTCAATACACCTGATGGCATAACCCTGCAGGCGCGATAACAAGATAAATCCTGTAAACTCCACCCCTATCAAGAGTTTTTCTGAGCGCCCCACCCCATGCACACGCAACACACTGCCCCGTTGCCTGAAAACCGCAACGACTGGAAAACCATCCGCACCCTGCTGCCCTATCTTTGGGAATACCGCGCGCGGGTGGTTCTGGCGATGGCTTTCCTGGTACTGGCAAAACTGGCTGGCGTTACCATACCCCTGGCGCTCAAAGGAGTGGTCGACGCGCTGGACAAGACTCACCAGACCATTGTTATCCTGCCGCTCGCCCTGCTGATCGGCTATGGGGCGCTGCGTCTGGCGAGCACGTTATTCAGTGAGCTGCGCGACGTGGTGTTTGCCAAAGTGGCGCAGAGCGCCATCCGCAATATCGCGCTCAAGGTGTTTCGCCATCTGCACTCGTTGGCGCTGCGTTTTCATCTGGAGCGCCAGACCGGCGGCATGTCGCGCGATATTGAGCGCGGCACGCGCGGCATGAGTTTTTTGCTGTCTTTTATGCTGTTCAACATCCTGCCAACCATCCTTGAAATCGCCATGGTGGCGATAATTCTGTTCGCCAATTACAACCCGTGGTTCGCGATCATTACCACCGTCACCATCGTCATCTATATCATCTTCAGCCTGGTGATCACCGAGCAGCGCATGGGCGTGCGCCGCGTGATGAACGAGATGGATTCGAAGGCCAATAACCGCGCCATCGACAGCCTCCTCAATTACGAGACAGTGAAATATTTCAACAACGAAGACTACGAAGCACGGCGTTATGATGAGCACATGAAGGGGTGGGAACACGCCGCGATCAAAAACCAAACCTCACTGTCCTTTCTTAACTTCGGACAGGGTGCGATTATCGCTGCCGGCGTCACATTGCTGATGATCCTGGCCAGCCAGGGCGTGGTGGATGGCACCATGACCATGGGCGATCTGGTGCTGGTCAACGCCTATCTGTTGCAGCTATTCATCCCACTCAACTTTCTTGGGTTCGTTTATCGGGAAATCAAGCACTCGCTCACCGACATGGAAAAGATGTTCAGCCTGCTCGACAAACCGCTGGATATCCGCGACAAACCCGGCGCGCCCGCTCTGGTGGTCGGCAACGGCGCGGTGCGCTTCGAGCATGTCAACTTTGGTTATCAAGCTGAACGGCAGATCCTGCACGACCTCGACTTTGACGTTCCACCGGGGCACAAAGTCGCAGTAGTGGGCACCAGCGGCGCGGGCAAATCCACGCTATCGCGCCTGCTCTTCCGCTTTTATGATGTGGACGGCGGGCGCATCCTGATCAACGGCCAGGACATTCGTGAGATCAGCCAGCAAAGCCTGCGTGCGGCCATCGGCATCGTCCCGCAAGACACGGTGCTGTTCAATGATACCATCTACTACAACATCGCCTATGCCCGGCCCGACGCACCACGCGAAGAGGTGATCCGCGCCGCACAGATGGCACACATTCACACCTTTATCGAATCACTGCCATTGGGCTATGACACCCAGGTCGGCGAACGCGGCCTCAAACTCTCGGGCGGCGAAAAACAGCGCGTCGCCATTGCCCGCACCATCCTGAAAAACCCCAAGATCCTGATCTTCGACGAGGCCACCTCGGCGCTCGATTCCCACTCCGAACAGGCGATCCTCGCCGCCCTTGCCGAGGTCGCCGCCGACCACACCACGCTGGTCATCGCGCACCGCCTGTCCACCATCGTGGACGCCGATCAGATCATCGTCATGGAACACGGACGCATTGTGGAGCGCGGCACGCACAGCGATCTGTTGCAACAGGGCAATGTATACGCACGCATGTGGGCGTTGCAGCAGCAGGAGCGTCGGAAGGAAGAGGCGGAGGAACCAATTCCAGCAAACCATGCAGCGTCGACATAACACTGCGCTGCGTTTCCGGCATAGAATATAACCCTACAAAAACCGTCAGTCATAATCCAGATGAAAATAAAACCCATATTAATCACCGGCTGCTCCAGCGGCATCGGCCGATGTGTAGCTGAGGGGCTGAAGGCGCGTGGCTACCGGGTATTCGCCACGGCGCGCAAGGCGGAGGATGTGGAAACCTTGCAGGTAAAAGGGCTGGAAAGCTTGCGCCTCGACATGGATGATTCGGATTCCATCCACACTGCTGTGGACGAAATCCTGGCCCGCACAGGGGGCAAACTCTATGGTCTGTTCAATAACGCGGGATATGGACAACCGGGGGCGGTGGAGGACTTGCGGCGCGAGGTGTTACGGGCGCAATTTGAAACCAATCTGTTCGGCATGCTGGAGCTGACTAATCGTGTCATCCCGGTGATGCGCGCCCAAGGCACAGGGCGCATCATCCAGAACAGCTCGCTGCTGGGATTCGTCGCGCTGCCTTATCGCGGCGCCTACAACGCCAGCAAATTCGCTATGGAAGGCCTCACCGACACCTTACGTCTGGAGCTGGCAGGCAGCGGCATTCATGTTTCCATCATCGAACCCGGCCCGATCAAAAGCCGCTTTCGCGCCAACGCCCATGCAGCTTACCGGCAAAACATCGACCCCGAACACAGCGCCCACCGCGAACATTATCGCGGCCTGGAACGGCGCCTGACCAAGCAAGGCCCCGCCGCGCCCTTCACCCTGCCGCCCGAAGCGGTGTTGAAAAAAGTGATCCACGCCCTCGAAAGCCCGCGCCCCAAGATACGCTACCCCGTCACGGTGCCTGCCCATTTCTTTGCCACCCTCAAACGGCTGCTGCCGCATGCTGCGCTGGATTGGGTGTTACAGCAGGTGGGGAAAGGGGAAAGCCGCTGATATGACTTTAATAACATAAAGTTTTCCGACGTATTTTTCCCATATTTTTCAAGTAAAAAAGCCAGCAAGAACGGCCCTAAATATCGCGCGCTTTCAAGAGCAATGATTGACGACCAGTATCGCCAATGACTATAATTCGCACTCAGGTAGCCTGCAAGCTCAGGTAACGATCACTTGCTGCCACCCTCTCAGGATCTTGCAATATGCGGCGATAACTGCCGCAATTCAATCCAGGAAGCTTTGGCATTTTATTAAGTCAGAGCTTCTCCCGCACAGGAATGCAACACCGCCCGAAAAAGTCTGGAACGGCTCTTTCCGGGTTTCCATAGCGCCTCTTCAGCAACATTGACGGCGCAAAACACATAAATGCACGCGGCCTGGCGTTTGTCGGCTTGCTGTAAAAAGAATGAGTCATCATGAAACCCATGGTCGCATTTTTTATGCGCCAAGGATGGTGTTTTACTGTTCGATATCCCCTGTTTGATGCGTTGCCAGCAGGCAGCCGCCTCTGGCCGCTCGCTGCGACGATCTCGCTGATGCTTGCCGTTGGTGCGTCGCAAGCCGCGCCAACGGAGCCTGCACCTGCCAGCGGCTCGCAGACTGTGGAAGAAGGTCTGCGGCGCCAGGAAGAGCGCGAACGGATACAGCAACAGCAGTTGCGGCCCAAGGCTGACGTTCTGACACCGGAAGCCTCGTCGCGCCCGTCCACTGCCCTGCCCGATGAAACACCTTGTTTCGTCATCAACGAGATCGTCCTGACCAACGAGGGTTCACAAGCCCTCTCCTGGCTGGCGGATACTGCACAACCCTTTTTACAGCGCTGCGTGGGCATCGAAGGCTTGCGCAAAATCGCCGCCGCACTCAATGCGAAATTACTGGAATTCGGATACGCCACCTCCCGCGTCTCGCTGCCCGAGCAGAACCTCAAAGAAGGCAAACTTGTGTTGCGTCTGCATGTGGGTCGCGTCGCCGCCGTGAAGATGGTCACAACGGTCGCCGGTAAAGATGTAGCAGACGAAGCCTGGGGCGCATGGTGGAACGCCCTTCCTGTGAGCAAGGGCGACATACTCAATATCCGCGATCTGGAGCAGGGTCTCGAACAGATGAAGCGCCTGCCCAGCCAGTCTGTCACTACCCGGCTCGAACCTGGGCCGCGCGCCGACACCAGCATTATCACACTCATACGCCAGACCGGCGGCTGGAGCGACCGGTTGCGCGGGGGCATCATCCTGGACAACTCGGGCAGCCGCACGCTTGGCCGTACACAGCTCTTCGGCTATGCGGCCTTTGACAACCTCCTGGGGCTGAACGACATTCTCAACCTCAATGCCAGCAGCAATGCCGAGCAGCCCAACCCCGATCATCGCAGCCAGAGCCTGGGAGGCAGCTACAGCATTCCCTTTGGCTACAGCACCTTCACACTCACCCACAGTAACAACCGCTTCGCACAAATGGTGCAAGGCACCACGGCGCGCTTCCTGTCCAGCGGCAAGAGCGAGGTAGCTGAGGCCCGTTTTCATCACACCGCGTTCCGCACAGCATCAGCCAAGTTCGGGCTGTACGCCGCAGTCTCCACGCGCCGCGCCAATAGTTATCTCGATGACGTGGAGCTGATTGTTCAACGGCGGCGCACCACCTATATGGAAACCGGCATCACGTCGAGACAATTGATCGGCAATGCCAGCCTGGATGTCGACCTCGGCTATCGGCGTGGTGTGTCCTGGAGGGATGCCCAGGACGATTTACCGACTGCCGCCGAAGGGGGGCTGACCCTGCGCCCCAGGATATGGACGCTGACTGCCGCCTACAACCAGCCTTTTACGTTGGGCGGGCGGCCTTTCCAATACACCACCACGCTACGCGGCCAGCGTAGCGGCGATACCACGCTGGTGACGGATCAGATCGCGATCGGCCATCGCTGGAGCGTGCGCGGTTTCGATGGCGACAGCGTGCTGCTGGCGGAAAGCGGATTCTTTAACCGCAACGATCTGTCAACACCCGTGAGCTGGATGCGTGGCGTGGATACGGCCATTTATCTTGGTATCGACCATGGCCGGGTATGGGGGGCGAGCGATGCCTTCCTCATCGGCAACAGGCTGGCGGGGGCGACGCTGGGAATGCGTGGCAAGTGGAAGGCGATGCAATTTGATGCAGCACTCGGTGCGCCTCTCTATAAACCGGATGGATTCAAGACGGGGAACTGGAATCCTTATCTGTCTGTGACGTATGTGTTTGGTTGATCCGGTAGCGAAACGCAGGGTGCGTCTCACGCACCCTGAAAAATTATATGGGGCAGAGTTGACATGAAAATGACAGGGTATCAGGCACCTTGGGTACGGCGCGTGGCGAAGGTGGTGCTGGCAATCTATCTGTGGCAAAGCGGCCTTGCGATTGTGCCCATCTCCGCCCAGGCTGCGGATGGCCCCACCCTCCCCCTCACCTCCGCGAGCACTGCACCCGCCGGGCAGCGCCCTATCATGGATGCTGCGGCAAATGGCGTACCCCTTGTTCATATCGCCCCGCCCAGCAGCGCAGGCGTGTCGCACAATCAGTATGACCAGTTCAACGTCAACCCGAATGGCCTGATTCTCAACAACAGCACAGGGGCCACCCAAACACAACTCGGCGGTTTGATTGGCGGCAACCTGCAAATGGGTCCGACACCGGCGCGCATCATTCTCAACGAAGTTATAACAGCCAACCCCTCGCAATTGCTGGGAACAATTGAAATCGCTGGCCGACGGGCAGACATCGTGATCGCCAACCCCAACGGCATCACCTGCGACGGCTGCAGCTTCCTCAACGCAGGACGGGCGAGCCTCGCCACTGGCACGCCCCGTTTCGGCGAGGACGGCAGCCTCAGTGGATTCGATGTGCGTCAGGGGCAGCTCACCATCGGTAGCCGGGGGTTGACAGCCACCAACCTCGAACAACTCGACCTGATTGCACGCGGCATGGTGATAGAAGGCGAAATCTGGGCCAAAAACCTGAACGCCATCGCGGGCGCCAATCAGGTGCTGTACGCCACATTGCAAGCGATCTCCCAGACGGGCAATGGCACCGGGCCACGCTTTGCCATCGACATCAAAGACGTGGGCGGCATGTATGCCAATCATGTCTATCTGGTGGCCACCGAGCAGGGGTTGGGCGTCAACAGTCAGGGCCGCATGGCGGCTTTGCAGGGCAATCTGACGCTCTCCACCAACGGCGACTTGACACTCAAAGACGGCTACGCGAAACAAGACATCCATCTCACCAGCACCGGCAACACCACATTGGCCGGGCAAACGGTGAGCGAGGGGAATACAAGCATCGTCAGCGGCGACAAGGTAGCCCAGTCGGGCGTCGTTGATGCACAAGGCTCATTGGCGATCAGCGCAGCGCGGCTTGATAACAGCGGCGAACTCGTCCAGCGCAGCACCGGCACACTGAACATCGCCACGACGGGAGCCGCCAGCAACAGCGGCATGATCTACAGCGCAGGCCGACTCGACCTGCGTGCGGCGAACTTCACCGACAGCCAGGGCACACTGCTGGCGGTAGACGATCTGAGCGTGCGGGCACAGACCATCCATCTCAACGGCACGCAGATCATTACCGACCGCAATCTCGATCTTGATGCGGTATCCCTGGGTGACATCACCGCATTCAACACACAACTCCATGCAGCGGGCAATCTACTCGCCGCCGGGCGAATCAGCAACACGGCGGGGCTGTGGCAGGCCGGGCAATCGGTGGCGTTGAGCGGCACCTCCATTACCAATCAGGGCAGCACTATTCTGGCAGGCAGCACGCTGGATATTTCCGTCACAGGCACCGTCGATAACCGCAGCGGTAACGTGCTCGGGGGCGGCAGCATCACGCTCACCGCCGGGAGCCTGATCAACGATGATTATGCGCAAATCATCAGCGATCAGACCACGCGGATCACCACCACGGGCATTACCAGTAACCAGAATAGCGTGATCTCGGGCAAGACCGGCCTTGCCCTGAACACCAGCGGCAACGCGTTCGACAACACCGGGGGGGTGCTGGTGTCGGACGCAGGCCTCTCCATCAACACCGGTACGCTCATCAATAACCAGGGCCGTATCGTCTCAGCCGTCGCGGCCCAGGGCGGCGCACCGGTGACCATCGTCGCCACTGCAATCGTCAACCAGCAAGGGATCATCGACGCAGCCAATGGCCTGGACATCACCACGCCAGGCAGCGTGGACAACCTTGATGGTGTAATCCAGGCGGGCACGGGCACGCTAACGCTGCAATCGGGCAATCTTGACAACACCGGGGGCAAGGTGCTGGCGAAAGACGGGGTATCCCTCATCACCGGAGCGCTCGTCAATAATGCCAACGAAGCCTATATCTTTCCAGACATACCCTACGACCCCTCAGCCATTGCCACTATCGCCTCATCCCAAGGCTCAGTCTCGATAACCGCAGGCCAAACCAGCAACCGCATGGGCCTCATCACCTCGGCGACCGGCACCTGGGTCGTTAGCGAGGACCTCGACAACACAGACGGTCAAATTTCCTCGGATGCAACGCTCACCATCGGCACCCACCGCCAGCGTCTGACCAACCGTGGTGGCACGATCTCAGCCAGGGACACGATCACCCTTGCTGCCGGAGAAATGGATAATTTTTTTGGTGTCATTTCCGCCGACAAGCGGGTAACCATCGACAGCACGGGCACTATCGTCAACCATGGCCGGATAGTCAGCGACGGTCAGGTCTCTCTGACGGCTGCGTCACTCGATAACACCATGGGCACGGTACACGCTAAACAGGATACGCAGATCAGCCTGGGCACAGGATTGCTCATCAACGAAGAAGGAGGGATTAGTGGCGCACGGAGCCTCACCCTCCAGAGTGGAGAGATCCGCAACAAGTGGGGATCTCTTCTCTCCGGCGCGTCCCTGAGCCTCGACACCCAGGGCCAGGCCCTGGACAACAGCAGTGGCCGGATCATCGCCAACGGTGATGTCGC
Organism: uncultured Gammaproteobacteria bacterium; assembly: GCA_947085925.1. GTDB lineage: Bacteria > Pseudomonadota > Gammaproteobacteria > Ga007554 > LNEJ01. The sequence continues at coordinate 6,824 of CAMTYI010000034.1, read as the reverse complement.
CCTGATCACGACACAACTCACCAACAGCAGCGGCACCGTAGCCAGCCTGCAAGGTAACCTTAACATCAACAGCAACGGCCAGACGCTCGACAACCAAAGCGGTAAACTGCAAGCCGCAGGCAACACCACGATTCGTGCCGGAGATACCGCCAATCAGACCGGCCTCATCAGCGGCACGGACATAACGCTCGTCACGGGCAGTCTCGAAAATACCAGCGGCACGGTGATTGCCGGAGGCAAACTCAGCACCGACACCCAGGCACTCAACAACGACCGGGGATTGCTGATGTCGGTGGGCGACACCCGCATCGACACCCACGGCCAGCGCCTGACCGTCACCCGCAGCGACAACAGCGGCGGCATCGTTGCGGGTGGCACACTGCACATCCAGAGCGGCATGCTGTACAACCCGTCGGGTTATCTGGCCAGCAACGGTGGCCAGACCTTGAACACCACCGGCGACCTGGATAATCGTATGCTGGATGGCGTGGCAGGGCACATCGTCAGCAACGGCGACATCGCCATCAATGCAGCCAACATTCTGAACAGCGGCGGGGCCATCAATACGCTGGGCAATAGTACTCTGCGCGCCACTCAAATCATCGACAATCGCGGCGGGCGCATCGCCGCCAACGGCAACGTCACGTTCGGCGCCACCACCCTCGACAACAGCGCCGCGAATGGCTTGGCAGGACGGATCGATGCCGCCGCAATCACAGTCAACGCATCGGCGTTTGCCAATGCCGGCGGCGTCCTGCGCGCAGCCGATGACGCCACGATTACCACCGCCACCCTGGACAACATCCAGGGCACGATCAGCGCCAGACGCAACCTGACCGTCGCCGCCACCACACTGAACAACACCCTCGGCACCCTGGTGGGCGACGAGCGTGTCACGATAACCACCCGCAGCCAGGCGCCAGGCGGCACGATTGCGTCGAACAAGGACATGACCCTGAACATCCAAGGCGACTACCTCAACACCGGCCTGCTCTCGGCACGCAAAGATCTCACCGTCAATGCCAACAGCATCACCAACAGCGGCTATCTAATCGCCGATAACACGCTCACGGCCACCACCACCGGCAATCTCACCAACAACGGCGGCGAGATCAGCGCCTCCACCACCCGGCTCAACGTCGGCGGCACGTTAATCAACACCGCGAACGGCCTCATCGACGGCACCCTCACCGACATCAGCGCAGACATCATCAGCAACACCGCGCGTATCTATGGCGACGACCTGCGTATCGCAGGCAGCATTCTCAGCAACACCGGCCCCGGCATTTTGGGCGCGCGCAACTTTCTGTCAATAGGCGCAAGGACGATCAACAACACCTATGGCGGGTTGATCTACAGCCTGGGGGATATGGCCATCGGCGGCGGGCTGGACGTCGACAAACGCACCACGGGTCAAGCAGCAACGCTCAACAATGCCAGCGCCACGATAGAAGCATTGGGTAGCGTGGACATCAACGCCAGGCAGATCAATAACACCAATCCCTATTTCAGCACTACGATCGCTATCCTGCCGACACAAAACATCAGCGAATATCAAGGAATAGGGTCGCCCAACCGCTACCGGGCAGGCATGCCGGGCATTGGCTGGGAATACCAGGATAGGGCGCGCTATCTGGTGACGCCCGAGGGTGTTTATCACAATTGGATTGTCTACACCTATGAACGATCAACAATCGAAACCCAGATACAAAACACCAACCCGGCACAAATTCTCTCCGGCGGTGCGCTCAATCTCACCGCCGACACCCTGCTCAACGACAAAAGCCGCATCATCAGCGGCGGCGCCATCAACGGCAATCTGGGCAGCTCCACAAACACCGAAGTGAAGGGCACGCGTGTCATCACCGATGAGGGCAAGATGACGCAGGCTTCCAGGGGACAGTATTGCGCCGGGTGGAGCGTTTTTGGCGCTTGCACCGATCGCGACTACGAGACCAGTTACAACACGATGGACTATAACCCCGCCCCCGTCCCTCAGGAGATCTCCCTGACCCCCTCGGTCTACTTGCAAAACACCAATCTCACGGCAACCAGGCCTCTTGCCCCCTCCACCACCGCCCTGTCGAATGCCGCAGCCGGTGCCGCCACCGCCGCCTCAGGCAATGCCCGCAGCACTGCGCCCCAAGGCATCGACGCCACACTGGACACCAACGATTATGTCTCGCCGGTCATTCAGAGCGTGGCTGCCGCTGGCACCGACGAACGCGCACGCGAGGTGATTATCACTGCCCCGCCGCGCCTGGCTGTGCCCGGCAGCCGCCTGTTCGTCCTTCACCCCGAGCCGGAAGCCAATTACCTGATCGAAACCGACCCGCGCTTCATCCGCAACCGCGACTTCGTGGGATCGGATTATTTCTTCACCCAGCTCAACCTCGACCCCGAGCGGCACCTCAAGCGCTACGGTGATGGCTTTTACGAACAGCAACTCGTCAACGGCCAGATCCTCGCCCTGACCAGCCAGCGCTATCTTGTCGGCTACCGCAACAGCGAGCAGCAATACCAGGCCCTGATGGAAGCGGGTATCGCCTTCGCCCGCGACTACCAGCTCACCCCCGGCGTGGCGCTAACGGGTGAGCAGATGGCGATACTCACCACCGATATCGTCTGGCTCACCACCCGCACCGTCACCCTGCCCGACGGCAGCACCACCCGGGTTCTCGTACCCCAGGTCTACCTGCGCCGCCCCGAGGGCGGCGACCTGCACAGTGACGGATCGCTGATCGCCGGTGAAAATGTCTTCATCCAGACAAAGGGTGGATTGAACAATTCCGGCACCATCGCCGCACGCAGCAGCGCCACCCTGATCGTCGGCGACGACCTGATCAATCAGGGCGGGCGCATCAGCGGCAGGAACATCGTCGCCCGCGCCCACAACGACCTGAAAAACCTCTCCGGCCTCATCGAAGGCATGGGCGGCGACAGCAAGGTCACACTCATGGCCGGGCGTGATCTGGTGTTGCAAACCAACACCCTCGACACCATCAGTGCCGACGGGAACAGCGTCCGCACCAACCTTGGCCTCATCGCCACTGTACGGGGCGACAACGTGCGGCTCGATGCCGGGCGTGACTTGCTCGCCTCGGGCAGCACCGTGAGCGCCACCACCGACCTCATCGCCACCGCCGGGCGCGACCTCACCACCACTGCCGTTGCCAGCCGCTACCAGATTCAGAGCCGCGACACTTCAGGTACTGTAGATACTGTGCAGGGATGCACGAGTACCACAAGCATAATAAACGCTTTATGCACAGGCGTAACCGCAGGCCGCAGCGGCTACATCACCGAAGAGACCACCACTCAGCAGGTAGCCACCTTCAGCGCAGGCCGCAACGCCACGCTGGTGGCAGGCAATAACGCCACCCTCGATGGCACCAACCTCACGGCGGGCGCGGATGTCCTGCTCCAGGGCGCAAATGTCCGCATCGCCGCGCTCAAGAATCGCCAGAACAACGACATCCAGACCGTCGGCAGAAACAACTACAACCGCATCGCACAAGACACCGAAACCCTCGCAGGCGGCAATATCACTGCGGGTGATAACCTCACCCTCAGGGCCACCGGCCTGCCCGGCGACCCGCTCGACGCCACTGCCGGCAACCTCACCGTCACCGGCGCCACCCTCAGCGCCGACACCGGCCAGACCAGCCTGATCGCCCGCAACGACATCACCCTGCAAAACGCCACCACCGCGTACCGGGCCGTGAGCGAAAGTCAGGACACACGCAGCAACCTCTTCCAGCGCGTCACCACCACGCAGAGCGCGGACACCACCGGCACACAGGTGACAGGCACCACCGTCACCGGCAACACCGTGCTGATTCAGGCCGGGCGCGATGTCACGCTCATCGGCAGCCAGGCCGTGGCCGAGGGTAGCCTATCGATCGACGCGGGCCGCGACCTCACCCTCGCCCCCGCGCAGCAGGACACGCGATCCACGTCGTCCCAGCAGAAAACCACCAACGGCCTGTTCTCTGGCGGCGGCATCGGCCTCACCCTGGGCACGCAGCGGCAGCGCCAGAATGATCGGGGCGCCAGCACCTCCCAGTCGGGCAGTACGGTGGGTAGCCTGGACGGCAACGTCAGCCTCACCGCCGGAGATACCTACCGGCAAATCGGCAGCACCGTCGTCGCCCCGCAGGGCGACATCGACATCCTCGCCCAAAAGGTGGACATCATCGAGGCGCAAAACACCGGCCAGAGCGCACAGGAGACGAAGTTCGAGCAATCGGGCCTGACCTTAGCCCTCAGCAGCCCGGTGATCTCCGCCCTCCAGACCGGGCAGCAGATGGTCAGTGCCGCCGGTCAGACCAGTGACCGCAGGGTACAAGCCCTGGCACTCGCCACTACGGGACTCGCGGGCTATAACCTGTATAACGCGTTCACCCAGAACCCGGCACAGGCCGGCGGCATCAACGTCAGTATCTCGGCGGGGACCAGCCAGAACCAGAGCAACAGCACCCAGACCAGCAGCACCGTCGCCGGATCGACCGTCGCCGCCGGTGGCAACGTCAACATCCAGGCCACGGGCGCGGGTGAAGACAGCGACCTGACGATCCAGGGCAGCCGCGTCACGGCAGGCAACAATGTCACGCTCAAGGCCGATGACGAGATCAACCTGCTGGCCGCACAGAGTACAGCCGAGCAGCGCAGCACCAATAAAAATTCCAGCGCGAGCCTGGGCGTGAGCGCTGGCACCGACGGATTGATGGTGACCGCCAGCGCCAGCGGCGGGCGCGGCAAGGCCGACGGCAGCGATGTGACCTGGACGAATACCCGCGTCGAAGCGGGCAATACATTCACGCTGGAGTCCGGCGGCGACACCACCCTCAAAGGCGCGGTGGTAAGCGGTAAACAGGTCATTGCCGATGTGGGTGGCAACCTCACCATCGAGAGCCTGCAAGACACCAGCATCTACGACAGCAAACAGCAGAGCCTCGGCGGTAGTCTCTCGGTCGGATACGGCAAGGTGAGCGGCAGCTTCAATGCCAGCCAGCAGAAAATCAACAGCAACTACGCCAGCGTCATCGAGCAATCCGGCATCAGGGCGGTGGACGGCGGTTTTCAGATTGATGTTAAGGGCAACACCGATCTCAAGGGCGGCATTATTTCCAGCAGTCAGACTGCCGTAGAACAAAACAGCAACACTTTCCAGACGGGCGGCAGCCTCACCCTCGCCGACATCCAGAACCAGGCCAGCTACGACGCCAGCGCAGCAAGCATCAATTTCGGCGCAGGTAAAAGTCTGGACGGAAAACTCGCACCCGGCGGCACCGGTGCGGGGCTGGGCAAAGACGACGGCAACGCCTCCAGCCTCACCCGCGCCGGTATCAGCGGCATGGCCGGCGACATTAATGCGCGCACCGGCGACGCCGAGACCGGCATCGACAAAATCTTCGATGCCGACAAGGTGCAGAAAGACATTAATGCACAGGTGCAGATTACCCAGATGTTCGGGCAGCAGGCCAGCGAAGCAGTGGACAACTACGTGGATAGCCAGAGAAAAGCCTTGCAGGCGCAACTCAAAGCCGCTACAACCGAACCTGAAAAAACAGCGGTTAAGACCCGGTTAAACGAACTGAGGAGGGAGGAACAGGTGATGAATGTACTGATCGGTGCGGTGACGGGACTGGGCGGCACGGCACTGGCCAAGGAAGTCTTGTCGGCGGCGGCCGAGAAAATGCGCCAGATCACCATCGAGGACTCGCAGAAATCTGCGGGGGTCGTCGATGAGTACGGCAATATCCTGACCAACCTGCTTGTCGGCAAGAGCGACGGCCTGCGTGGGGATGGCGAGGGCACCGCCGGCACGCGGCTGGACCTGGATCTGCTTTGCGGGAAGAGCAATAAGCGGTGCTTGGTACAGCGCGACGAGAACCACGCCCCCATTCTCGACGCCAACGGCAAGACCCAGCTTTTGTACAATGACAAGGGAATGGTGCAGTTCAATTATCAAGTCGGTGGCAAGCCCGTATCGCTGCCCGACTTCCTGGAAACCCCCGATGGTCAGAAAATGGCCGGCCCCACCGGCGGCATCCAGGGTTTCCAGGGTACGCTGTTTGGTGTGCCTTATGTGGCGGGCAGTTGGCAAGACAAGCTGCTTGAGGCTTTTGGCGGAACACATGACCATTTCGCCAAGGCCACTGGTTTGTATGATGAGAAGGGCAACGCAAGGCGAGGGATGTCTGACTCTGAAAAAATAGCTTATGAAGTATCGAGCGTTGCAGCCATCGCACCCGCCGCCCCGTTTGCCATGGCGACACTGCTGTCGCCGGAGGTCTGGAAGGCCATTTCGATTTTGCTGGGGGCCGCCAAATGAAACGACATCATCTTTTATGGGCGGTGCTGTGTCTGAGCTTCTTGTTAACGGGCTGCGGAATCGGTGGCTTTTGGATGAATGGAGATCCTTTCGCAGCAAAAAACATCAAACCCTACCTCCAATACTGGGAAAAACCGGGGATGACTCCCGAGGGGCGCAGGAGGGATTCGGTGGGATGCGGGGCAGGCAATACTGATGATGTGGGGTGGAACTTTAAAATCCTCCAGCGACCCGGTGAAACAGAAAGGCAAACGAAAACCCGCCTATGGGATGATTGGCACCGCTGCATGCGTGGGCTTGGCTACCACGAAATAACACGGTAAACACGGTAAGTTGGGCAGGTAGATTGGCGCTGAGCCTGCGAAGCCCAACATCGACACCCAAACCGTAGGCCACTATAACCCCATCACACAAAACACCGCCCTCCAGACCGGGCAGCAGATGGTCAGCACCGCCGAAAAGACCAGCGACCGCCGCCAGCGTTAAT
>CAMTYI010000033.1:0-6578 GCA_947085925.1 uncultured Gammaproteobacteria bacterium | reverse complement strand
CGGGAATATCGTGTTCAGCATCGCCCAGGATAAGGACGGGGTGTTCTGGTTTGGCACGGATCATGGCTTGTCACGGTATGACGGCAAAAACTGGCGCACCTTTACGCGAGGTGACGGTCTCATTAATGATAGCGTCTACGCTGTTGCTGCAACCACAGACGGCGAGGTATGGGTTGGAACCAAGGGCGGCGTGGTGCGCATTGGGTATCCTTCGAAAAAAGCAAAGGCAGGTGGCGTGTGAAGCTTGGTTACAAAGGTTGGGCGGTCATCGTCCTGGTCGGCGGCGGTTTGTTGGCGGGCGCCTATGCCGTGGGCCAGAAACAGGGCGGCAAAACGACGGAATCCGCCGCTAATTCCGCTACGCCGGAATCATTATCAGGTGGCGTAATCACCACCGCCGCCGCCGCGCAAACCCCATCCAATCATCCATCTTCATCGGCGGGTGCCGCCGGGGCAGGCAACGGCAAGTTTACGCATTTCCGTGTCGGCAACCGCAACGTCAAAGGCATCTATGCCGACGGTAACATCATCTGGATCGGCACCTCCGGAGGCGTGATCCGCTATGACGTTAAAACCGACAATTTCAGGATTTTCGACAACAAGACCAAGGGGCTGCTTTCCAACGGCATTTTCCATGTGAGCAAGCTGAACGACTGGATCGTGGCGGGCACCTATGGCGGTGGCCTGTCCATCTATGACCAGAAGGCTGACCAATGGAAAAACCTGAACATCCCCAATGGCTTGGCCGATCAGTTCGTCTACGATGTCGTGCAGGTGTCCAATGGCGATGTGTGGATAGCGACCTGGTCCGGCGCAAACCGCGTGCGCGGCGGGGCGCTCACGGATCCATCGAAGTGGGAGTCCTTTACGGTTGAAAACACCAAGGGGGGGCTGCCTAATCCCTGGGTGTACGGTGCTGAAGAAGGCAAGAATGGCGAGATGTGGTTTGCCACCGAGGATGGTCTTGCTCGTTATATGAACGGTAAATGGCAGAACTGGCAACACGAAGAGGGTCTGGGCGCGCCGCTGGAGGCAGTGCGTGACGCCATCCAGTTCAATAATGACCCTGCCAAAGCATCGAAGCACCATGCCCAGCAAAAAGCCGAGCAAGGCTTACAGAATGTAGATATCGCCTACAATCCGAATTACATCATTTCGCTCAAGGTGGATCGGCAAGGCACTGTATGGTGCGGCACATGGGGCGCCGGTTTGGCGCGTTTCGATGGCAAGACATGGCGCAATTTCACCACTGCGGACGGCCTGCCGGCCAATCATATCTTCATGCTGTATCTCGACCCGCAGGGCAAATTGTGGGCGGGGACGAATAAAGGCCTGGCCAGGCTTAACGACGACGGCAAGAGTTTCACCGTAATGACTACAGCCGATGGCCTGTATGCCGATAACGTGTTTTCCATGGCTACCGCAGCGGATGGCAGTTTGTGGGTGGGAAGTTTTGGTGGCGTGGCCCATCTTGTCGGGCAGCAACGCTAGCGGGGAGGTATGTCTCAAACGCCGGTGGTCGCAAATATAGCCAAGAAGCTTGGTCATATTGTTGTGTTTTTATCCTACCTGCTCAGAGATAACATGATGTTGTGGACGATCAAGCAAAATAACCAGAGTGTTGGCTCATGAAGAGCCTTGGTACCCGCCTTGCGTTGGTTATATCCAGCGTCTTGCTGTGCCTGATGTTTGCCGCCAATCTCTGGTTGGAGCGGCAACTGACTGAGGCTATTTATGAGGAAGAAAGGGCGCAGGCGGAAAGCCACGCCAAGACCCTGCTCGCCAGTCTGCAGACCTTGATGTTGAATGGTCAGGGTACGCTTGCCCGCGAATGGTTGGATCGTATGCACGGAACAGCGGGCATCGTCGATATCAAGGTGTTGCGCCGCAATGGACAGGAGGCGTTTAGCGATCTGTCTACGGTTGAACAGGTCAACCAATATCTCAACATCCCACGTTTTCAGCGTGAAGCAAACCCGCCTCATGATCCTACCCCCCCGTCTACGGGAATTTTTCAACGGGCGCTAAAGGGCGAGTTCGTCGTAGATCGCAAGGCGGACTCGATGACCGTCATGATGCCGATACCCGTCAAAACGGAATGTCTGGCCTGTCATGGCTATGAAGACGCGCCGTTGCGCGGGATATTGAAGCTCACCCTTTCCTCCGAGGCCGCCGAAATGCGCCTCCAGAGTATGCGCAACAACCTTTGGGTGATTTCAACCCTGATGGTGGCGGTGCTCGGAATTGCTATGTGGACAGCATTGAGGTTTAGTGTGCTGCGCCCGATCAGCGCCTTACGCGATGCCATCGTGCGGGTCGGCCACGGGGAACGAAACACCAAGCTGCCGGTGCTGCATAAAGACGAGCTGGGTGAAGTGGCGACGGTTTTCAATCGCATGCAGGACGACTTGCAGATTTATGAGACGCGTATCCGGGCGGTAACGGACAACGTGCTGGACGCCATCATCACCATTGACGAGCACGGCATTATCGAATCTGTTAACCCGGCGGTGGAAAGGATCTTTGGTTATACCCCGCATGAATTGCTCGGCCAAAATGTCAGCAGGCTGATGCCTGAACCTTACCGCAGCATGCATGATGAATATCTAGGGAACTATCTCCGCACCGGCAACACCCGGATAATCGGTGCCCGGCGTGAGTTGGTAGGGATGCGCAAGGACGGGTCGATACTGCCTGTCGATCTTGCCGTGACCGAAATGAGAGTTATTGGGAGCCGTCTATTTATCGGCATCCTACGCGACATTACCGAGCGCAAGGAGCAGATGGCGGCGCTCGAATATCAAGCCTTGCACGACGCGTTGACCAGTCTGCCGAATCGTACCCTGCTCTCCGACCGCTTGCATCAGGCTATCCTTCGCACGCAGCGCGACGGGACACAACTGGCGCTGGTTCTTACCGATCTTGATCGTTTCAAGGAGATCAATGACACCCTCGGCCACCAGAATGGCGACCTGATCTTGCAGCAGGTCGCCCAGCGCTTGCGCAATGCGCTGCGCGAGTCCGATACCATCGCCCGTCTCGGTGGTGATGAGTTTGCGATTTTGCTGCCCATGGCAGACCTTGTCCTCTCCACGCAAATTGTGCGAAAACTGATAGCCGCACTTGAAGATCCCTTTATGATCGAGGGACAGGCCTTGCATGTGGCAGCGAGTTTCGGCATTGCATTGTATCCCGATCATGGTGTGGATGAGGACGCCTTGATGCGGCATGCGGATGTGGCCATGTACATCGCTAAAAGAGCCAGTCTGGGCTATGCCATCTATGACCCGGCAAAGGATCAGCACAGCTTGCGTAATCTGGCGTTGATGGGCGATCTTCGTGCTGCCATCGACAGCGGCGATCTGATTCTTTTTTACCAGCCCAAAGTAAATCTCGCTACCGGAAAGGTGATAGGAGCGGAGGCGTTGGTCAGATGGCGTCACCCACGTCATGGCCTGATGTTCCCGGATAGTTTCATTCCGTTAGCCGAGCAGATCGGCCTGATCAACCCTCTGACTTATTGGGTTGTGAAGGAGGCGCTCAGGCAATGCCTCGTTTGGCACGAGAAGGGTATAAAGCTCAGCCTCGCCGTAAATCTGTCGGCGCGGAACTTGCTGGATATTCAGTTCCCTTTTAATGTCGATGCCCTTTTTTCCGGTGCGTGCAAGCAATTCAGCGGTCTATGTCTGGAAATCACCGAAACCGCTGTGATGGCAGATCCGGCCCGCGCGCTTGCGGCACTGCTCAGTCTGAGGGAGATGGGCGTGAAACTGTCTATTGATGATTTTGGAACCGGTTATTCTTCGCTGTCCTATCTCAAGCAATTGCCAGTGAATGAACTGAAGATCGACAAGTCATTTGTATTGGGTATGGCGGTGGATGACAACGACGCGGTGATTGTACGTTCCACCATCGACTTGGCGCACAATATCGGCCTCACGGTGGTTGCCGAGGGGGTTGAGGATAAAGCGACTTATGACCTGCTGGCAAGGCTGGGTTGCGATATTGCTCAAGGGTATTACATCAGCCGCCCCGTTCCCGCAGAAGAGTTTGAACGCTGGCTGCTGGAGTCGGATTGGGGGTTGGAGGGTTAGGCTTTGTAGGGTGCCGATGTGCGCATCGTTGTGGCGCTACCTGCCCGAAACGTCACTCCCAGGATTGACTTCAGTGGCCTGCGCATCAGAGGAGCCGTCTTCGGCTTCAACCTCTGGCGGAGGCACGAACATGCGTGAAAAGAAGACGCCCACCTCGAACAGTAGCCACATGGGAATCGCCATCATGGTTTGCGAGATGACGTCCGGCGGCGTCAGCAGCATGCCGACTACAAACGCACCGACAACGACATAGCGGCGTGCCGAGATCAATTGTTCCGGCGTGACTAGCCTGGCCCATACCACCAGAATGGTGGCTATAGGCACCTCGAAGGCCATGCCGAAGGCAAAGAACATGATGAGCACGAAATCCAGGTATTTGCTGATATCGGTCATCACCGCCACACCCACCGGTGCCGCGCCAACCATGAAGCCGAACACCATGGGAAAGACCACAAAATAGGCGAACGCCATGCCGGCGTAGAACAGCAGTATGCTGGAAACCAGCAGCGGCACCATCATGCGGCGCTCGCGCTGGTACATGGCGGGTGCGATAAAGCCCCATAGCTGGTGCAGCGCCACCGGCATGGCAATGAATACCGCCGTCATGAAGGCGAACTTGAAAGGGATCAAAAACGGCGAGACAACTTCCGTGGCGATCATGGTGCCGCCTGCCGGAAGTTTTTTCAGCAAAGGACTTGCGAGCAGGTTGTAGAGATCGTTGGCGAACGGTACCAGCACCAGAAAAATCACTGCCACGGCGGCAAGCACGCGCAGCAACCGGTCGCGCAGCTCAATCAGGTGCGCGGTAAACGGCTGCTCAGGCGGTGGGGGGTAATTATGTAGAGGTTTTTGAGACATTGCCCGTCTGGCTGCTGGCCGTCAGTGTCTGATCGGCAGGGTCGGTGTTGATAATGTTGGCCGTGACCGCAGTACTGGGATTATCGGCATGATGGGCAATGGGCACGGCGGGTTTGGTGGTGTCAACGTTCTTGTAGCGTTCTGCCAATTCCGTTTGTTCAGCAAGAAGACGTTTTAACTCGTCGGCTTTAGACGCTTCGCGCTCAATTTCAGTCTTGACCGCATTAGCGAAATGGCGCATTTTACCTGTCCATTTTCCCACAGTATGTATCATGGCGGGCAGGTCTTTCGGTCCTATGACCAGCAACGCCACCACGCCGACCACGACGAGTTCCCAGAAGCCAATATCAAACATGGGTCTGCCAAAACACCAACAGAGTCTATGCTTTTTCTTTGGTTTGGGCGACTGCTTCGCTGTCGATTACGCGATGGGCGTCACCCTGCTGGATTTTGTCAGCACCGCCTTTGGCGGTGGTTTCCGCCTCAGCCTCGCCGTCACGCACAGCGCTACGGAAGCCTTTCACCGCACCGCCAAGATCACCGCCGATGCTGCGCAACTTTTTTGTGCCGAACAACACGACAATGATGAGTAGAACTATCAACAACTGCCATATGCTAATACCGCCGATACCCATGATTGTTTCTCCAAATCTTCTGGTTACGTCACGTCATCATCAGGAGCTTCACCGATGGGTGTTCCTGGTGATGGCCTGAAAAGTGCTACTTGGCTTCCCTTTTTGCTTTTTCCTCTACCCCGGAGATCCCGAAGCGGCGCTGCAATTCCTGGAGCACATCCTCCGGCTTCAAGCCTTGATGCGCTAACAGTACAAGCGTATGAAACCACAAATCGGCGGTTTCATAAACAACCTGCCGATTATCCCCACTCTTGGCCGCAATGACCGTCTCGGTGGCTTCTTCGCCGATCTTCTTGAGGATGCTGTCCAGTCCCTTGGCGTAGAGTCCCGCAACATAGGAACTGCTCGGGTCGGCGCCCTTGCGATCTTCCAGTATCTGCGCCAGCCGCGCCAGGATGTCGTTCCCCGTATCATTATTCACTGCGAAGGCCCATTGTGCTTCACGGGGGCGCCGTAGATTTCTGACGCTTGCTTGATCACTGGCTCTACCGTTACCCATTCACCATCTTGCAAGCGCTTGAAAAAACAGCTATGGCGTCCTGTATGACACGCGATTCCGCCCTTTTGTTCAACCGTCATCAACAGAACATCATTGTCGCAGTCGAGGCGGATGTCGTTGACGAGCTGTTCATGCCCCGATTCCTCGCCTTTGCGCCATAGTTTGCCGCGAGAACGAGACCAGTATACAGCTTTGCCGGATTTTGCAGTCAAGTCAAGCGATTCACGACTCATCCAGGCGAACATCAGCACCGTTCCGCTGCCCGCCTCTTGAACGATCACCGGCGCCAGCCCGTCGGCAGTCCACTTGATCTCATCCAGCCATTGTTCGTTCATGTTTTGAAAGTCACATCTCACACGGGCCACCGCTGCGTCTTCGTGGCGGTCTAGCAGCCTGTCGGGCTTAGGTCGAATCTGCTGAAAAAGCGGGAGAGCGGTCCATTTTTCCGCTATTTTTCGTTAAATAGTGCCAGCTATTCTCCTCAAAATAGCG
>CAMTYI010000032.1:0-6349 GCA_947085925.1 uncultured Gammaproteobacteria bacterium | reverse complement strand
GGGAACGGAAGGTCTTCTCGCTCAAGTACGTCGATAACCATGATTGTGCTCCACGTTGGCGCAGATACTCAACATACTACCCCTAGTGGGTGGGTGTGATAACCCGATAAGCACGGTTGAAAGATACCGCGACCGGCGCCAACAAGACCAAAATCTTCGCCAACACGGCTCAAGGACACGCTGCCCTGATCGAGTGGACGCTGCATCAAACCAAAAGCCCGCTCGAATCGCTGCACTTTATCATGGAGGCCACGGGGGTTTATAGTGATGCGATTGCCCATGCCCTCTATAAGGCCGGCGGCAAGGTCTGCGTGCTCAATCCCGCCCACGTGCGCGACTATGCAAAAAGTATTGGTGTACGCACCAAAACCGATAAAAACTACAGCAGGGTATTGGCGCGCTATGGCGCCACCCAGCAACCGCGCCTGTGGCACCCTGAGCCTGCCGAAGTTCGCCTTCTAAAAGCGTTTCTGAGCCGCTATGAAGCCGTCAATGAGGACATCCAGCGGGAAAAGAATCGCCGAGAAAAGGCCGAAATCAGCCAGATGGATGAAGTCATCACCTCCATCAATACCGTGCTCGAACACATGATCAAAGAGAAAAAGCGACTGGAGCGATTGATCACTCAACACATTGACCAGCATCCCGGCTTAAAACAGGATCGGGAATTCGTGGAAAGTATCCCGGGGGTAGGCCCGGTCGTGTCGCGCTACATGCTATCCGTTCTGCGCAGTCGTGAGTTTGAATCGGGTCCGCAGAGCGCGGCCTTCCTGGGGCTGGTGCCGGTTCATCACGAGTCCGGCTCCAGTGTGCGAGGTCACGCGCGGTTATCGAAAACCGGCAATGCCACCGTCCGCGCCAAGCTTTACATGGCCGCCATCGTGGCGATACAGCATAACCCGGACATTAAAAAACAATATGAACGGCTCCTGAAAAATGGCAAAACAAAAATGTCGGCGCTCGGTGCCGCGATGCGTAAGTTGGTCCAGATTTGTTTTGGTGTGCTAAAACACCAAAAACCCTATCTCGCACAAGCCGTTTAAAGGGCTTGTGCAGGGTGGAGGGAGATGGTATCTGCACATTGGTGGTTCGAAAAGCTCACCACGAACGGTTAAGTGAACAGTATTGGGAACGGCCCTTAATCAAAAACCACGTCAATCCGGCGCAGATAATCGGCCAAATCAGCGGTTAATTTGCTGATTGTCGCGCCGTCGCCTTGCATCGCGGCCTGCTCCAATCCGTCGCCTATTTCACTGATAAAATCAAACCCATAGGCTGATCCTGTGCCCTTGGTGTTGTGGCCGATGATGCGGATTGGCTCATAATTCTCTTGTTTCAGCGCCTCGGCAATGGCGTCGATGTCCCGTTGCCGGTTACCAAGGTATCTTTCCGCGAGATCCTGGATGGATTCGTCTATATGCAGGGTGATTTTTGTGTCGTTCATGAGGCTATCTTGCGTGTTTTAAATCATTTGTGCAACGGGACTAATACCGCAGCGAGTGCATTTTTCAGTGTTTCGCGCTTGATGGGCTTGGTAAGGCAGTCATCGAAGCCGACGCGGAGCAGCTCGTCACGAATGGCTGCGCCGCCATGTGCGGTGAGCGCCAGAACAGGCTTGGTGTAGCCCCGTTGGCGTAATAATTGTATAGCTTCCATGCCATTCATGACAGGCATTTCTATGTCCATCAGCACGACATCTGGTTGCTCAGCAAAGGCGATATCCACGGCGATCTTGCCGTTCTCCGCAAACATGGCAGAAACGCCTATTCTTTCGAAGTAGTTTTTGAACAAGGCGCGGGCGTCTTCGGAATCATCGGCCAGCAGTACGCAACCCTTCAGTTGTTCTGTGGCGGGTTTGGGTTGTTGCACTGCCTCAACAGGCATTTCTGCCTGTGGCGCGGGGATGCGCACCTGGAATGTCGAGCCCTCGCCCATAGTGGATTCAATGGATATGGCGCCCCCCATCAGATGTGCCAGATTACGGCTGATGGTGAGGCCCAGGCCAGTGCCGCCGTGTGTGCTGGTTACGGAGGCGTCGGATTGTTGGAATGCCTCGAAAATTTTCCCCAGCGCCTTTTCAGGAATGCCCGGCCCGGTATCTTCCACTGCGATTTCGAGCCAGGCATCTTTCCATTGGGCTTTGACATGAATATGGCCTTGGGCCGTGAATTTCAGCGCGTTGCCAATTAGATTGAGGAGAATCTGGCGCAGGCGGAAGCCGTCTACCATGAGGCCTTGCGGCAAACTTTCATCGTAGAGCGGTTTGAGTTCTACGCCTTTCGCGGTGGCCAGCCTCTCCAGCGTGTCCGTTACGCTCTCTATCATGCCGCGTATGGCTATCGGGCGAATGTCGAGATCCATTTTTCCAGCCTCGATTTTTGCCTGATCAAGCAGATTGTTGATTAAGCGCAGCAGATGTTCGCTGTTTTTATCGATAGTCTGAACCGCTTTTTTTGCGTCGGTTGGTAGTGATACGTTCTCACCGAGCAAGCGGTTAAATCCCATGATGGCAGTGAGTGGGGTGCGCAGTTCATGGGTTATGTGAGAGAGAAATTTGCTTTTGAGCGCGTTGGCTTCTTCGGCTGCCATTTTTTCGTAGAAAAGCTTTTGTTTTTCATCATAAAGGATTTTGATGCGTGACAGAATCATCAGCAGGTAGAGAATAAAGCTGTTGATCACTGCAAATAGTAGTGCGCTCTGCTGTTTGAGCAGCATCAGCAATCCCAGGCCAAACAGATAGACGATTGATACCCCTGCTACTGCCAACAGGCTCATGGCTAAAGCAGATTGCAAGCGGCGGTGCGCGGCAAGCAAGAGAAGGGCGATGCCCGAAAACACCAGTACAGCGTCCCAACCCAATTTTTGTGGGCGTAGCACTAAATCTCGCGCCAGATTTTGGTGTATCAGCGCCACAATTTGCAGGCCGGCCTTCATGCCCTGTGCGGTGGCGACACGGTCACCCAGAATCGCCGTGCTGCTGCCGATGAAAATGGTTTTCCCCTGAATCTCGGCGGGGGTTATCTCATAGCCGGGCGCGCCGAGCGCGGCGAACACCAGACGATAAAAAGGCATAACCGGGAAAGGCTCGGGATTCTTGGGGTGCTGCAAAATAATCTCACCGTTTTCCGTGACGGGCCAGGAATGCTGCCCTATCTGCAAGCGCTGTTCATTGGGCAGATACTTTACGGATGGGTACGGCTGCTGGGCGTATAACGCGGCCAACGCGGTATTAGGCAGATACTTGCCGTATGCTTCGTGCAGCAGCGGAACGCGGCGCAGTATGCCGTCCGCATCGGCGGGCAGGTTGATGACGCCGAGTTTCACATCTGCCGGGGAAAACTGGGTAAATTCCGCTCTTGGCAGGGTAATGTCATCCCAGTGTCTGGCAGGGACAGGGCCGCTGACCGGCCACGCCAGCGAGGCCAGTTGCGTGTGGTAGGCGGCATTTCGCTGTGGTGCAAGAGGCAGCGCCACGCCGGGCAGCACAACATTACCGGCGCGCTGAATGGCTCGGGCGAATTGCTCGTCACCCTCGCGCTGTTCGGAAAACAGGATGTCATAGACAACCGTTTTGGCACCGACATCCTTGAGGTAGTCAGTTACCAAGTCATAGATGTCGCGCTTGTAAGGCCATGGCCCGAACTCCGGGGTGAGCCGGGCCATGGACTCTTCGTTCGCATCGACGATCACACTATCCGTGAAATGGAATTCTTCTGCGGCCAGCGGTTGCTGAGTGGTCTCTGCAAACCACAGATTCATCTGTTTGTAGGACGCAGTCTGGCTGATCAAGGCTGTCAGTAACAGCGCCGTGCAGACTGTGGCAGTCAGGCGCTGCCAAGTCATCGAATGGCATCCATTATCGGCACGCTTGTGGCGGTGTCAGGGGATGAGCGGGAACAGCAATACAGGGATGATCAGCCACCAGGGTATATTGCTGGGCACTTTGACTTGTTGAGTCGCACCGAATGGCCCGGCAAAGCCATCTGCTTCTATCGCCTTGACGCGCATGAAATATTCGCCGCCACCAGGATTTTTCAAGGTGACGTGTGGCTCAGCCAATGTTTGATCAGTTAGGATATCCTTGAAGTCCTTGTCGCGCGCTAACTGGAATTGATGTTTTGTCCCAGGTTCTCCTGCCGGCCACTGAAATTTCATGTGCTTGCCGTCGATTTTCGGTGGTGGCACCGTTGGGCTGACAGGTGTTGGTTTCATGGTGAAAGTTTGCGTGTCGCTGAACGGGCCTTCGTCATCATTAGCAGTGCGGCTGGCGATGCGCCAATAATAGTCACCGGGTGTCAGCGTAATGTTATGTTGCAGGTCTTTCAGGCTGGCGAGGTCTGCGATTGGGTTGGAGAATTCAGGGTTGGACGCAAGCTGAAAGTGGTAGGCCTCGGCCTTTTCGGATTTGGTCCACTGAAACTGCGCTGTGTCGCCATAGAGCTTACCCTTGTCCGCTGGCGCGCTGACAAAAGGTGGTTCAGGGCGTGCTTTCAGGGTGAAGGCGTGTTCGGCATTCAATCCTTCCAGTCCTTGCGCGTCTATGGCGCGGACTCTCAGGAAATATTTTCCGTCTGGGAGATCGGCCCACTTCGCGTCGTTGGTTGTGAAGGTGCCATCCAGTAATAGGCTTTGGAAGTTTGGATCCGCGAATACCTGGGCGCGATAGGATGCTGCGCCGTCCATAGCCGCCCATTTGAAGCGCACCGGAACCCGTTGCAGTAATGTTGCAACACTCGACAGGTCAGGCGCTTTCAGCAAGGCAATGGGCGGGGAGGGTGGTTTACCGGCCTCGGCCAGCGTGCCGAACCCGGCAGGGACCGGCAACGGTTTACCTTCGCCCTGTATGACTACCTTGCCATGCAATACCTCGCTACGCGACACGTTCGTGGCGTCCGCGCTTACACGGAAATTGGTGCCGCGCACGCCGACGGCGATCACTGGGGTAATGATTTCATAGCGCGCCGCCGGGCCTTTCAAAGGGGTGACCTGAGTTTCCACCTGGCCGCTTTGCAGTCGTGTACGTGTGTCCATTACGCCGGACTTTCCGTAAGTGACCATCTTTGCCAGTGTCAACTGGCTGTTTGCCATCACCATCAGGCGCGAACCGTCGGTAAAGCGTAGCGTGAGGTTGCTGTCGTTGCCAGTGCGGATTTGATCGCCCTCCCGCAAGGATGTCCCGGTTTCGATAGCGGAGGGTGCCCCGCCCGTTGCGAGGGTCACCTCGGCGACCCCCTGCACGCGCATCACCTCGGCGACGGTTTGCTGGAGTTTCAGCAATTCAACGGGTATGCGCAACTGTAGTCCTGGCGGGAGCCGTTTCGGGTTTTTGACACTGTTGATTTTTTGCAGTTTTAGCCAGTCACTGGGGTGCGCCAAATAGCTGTTTGACACACCAATCAACGTGTCACCCTGGCGCACCGTATAGGGCCAGTCCGTAGTTTCCGCCTGGGCGTATCCCGCCAATAACAACGTCATCCAAATGCAGCGTGACAAACGCTTGCCTGGCCGAGTTGTGAAAGCGCTCGATGGGACGTGGGAGTTTATGGGTGGTGTCATGGGGTTATTTTACCCTAGTACAATAAAAAAATGTTTTTAGTGGAAAAATGACGACTACCAAGCTACCAAGCTACTATCGGCGAAACCACGGTGACACTGAACGTTATCGGGGGAGAATGTAACAAACTTTATTAAACAATTACACAATTTACACAACGGTGGTTGTTGATGATAGCCCTGACTATAGGGTGCTGATTTGTCGGCTGCAAGCAGTTATTGCGGTAATGAACGTTATCGCTCACAAATTTAACAAAACTTATCAAACAATCCCTTATTTCTGCACTAGACTGTGGGCAGATGCACGTTGTTAAAAAAGCCAAGGTAACTGATATTTACTTGGAGGCTCTTCCGGAGAAACTCGCATGAATGTAGTGGTTGTTGATGATGATCCAGACCATCTGTCGCTGGTGCATAGGCTGATCGGAACGCTGGAAGAATGCAAAGTACTGGATTTTTTGCACTCCCTCGAAGCCCTCGATTGGTGCGAGCAGAATGATCCTGATTTGGTGATTGTCGATTACATGATGCCTGAGCTGGATGGCATGGAGTTTATTCGCCGTTTTCGCGGCCTACATGGCAAGGCGGATACGCCAGTGGTTATGGTTACTTCGCGCACGGAAAACCATGTGCGTTATGCTGCGCTGGAAATAGGGGCGACGGACTTCCTGACCAAGCCATGAGTACCGTTGCCCTGGCTGGCGGGGTGGTGGCCGACAAGGCCCCCGCCGCGCGATGGATGCGCGTGTCCGGCGCCGAATTGACGTGCTGCATGCTGATTGCCGCGCTCGCCAGC
>CAMTYI010000031.1:0-3103 GCA_947085925.1 uncultured Gammaproteobacteria bacterium | reverse complement strand
CTCTTTCCCTACACGACGCTCTTCCGATCTTAAGTCATAAGAGATCCACAGTATTATTTAACATCCATTATTGTACCTGTGCCATCTGGCGCATGGGTAACGGCGCAACAAATTCATCACGGCGTGCCAGATAAGCGCTGCGAATTTCCTTGCTCAGGCTGGCAGTTCGACCGAGAAAATCCGTTAAATATTCATGTAGCCCATTGGCGAAAATATTTTCAATGAGACTGAAATGCAGTGCTGCATGCATTTCACCCGCGCAACGGCGCGCCTCGTGTCCAGTCGAACCATTGATGATCTCCAGCGTGGAATCCACCTCGTTCAGGCAGGCGTGCAGCGAACGCGGCATGTCGGCACGCAGCACCAACAACTCGGCCACGCGCTGCGGCGAGATCACGTCGCGGTAGATCTTGCGATAGGCCTCGAATGCGCTTACCGAGCGCAGCAACGCACCCCACTGGTAATAATCCGCCGCGCCGCCGACATCTTTTACACTCGGCAGCAGGATATGGTACTTAACATCGAGAATGCGTGCGGTGTTGTCAGCGCGTTCCAAAAATGTGCCGAGGCGGATAAAATTGAGTGCGTCGCCCTTGAGAATGGTGCCGTGGGTCACCCCGCGAAACAGGTGTGAGCGTTCTTTCACCCATTCAAAAAAAGGTATCAGGCGATTGCCATTGAGGGTAGGTGACATGCGGTTGAGTTCCAGCCAGGTGGCATTAATACTCTCCCACATTTCGCTGGTGATGGCACCACGCACCGCACGCGCATTTTCTCGTGCCAGCATCAGGCTGGTATAGATGCTGGCCGGGTTGTCCTGATCCAGTGCAATAAAGCGCGTTACGGCAGCAGATTCTGCTGGTCCGTATTTGGCAGTGTAGTCGGCAGCACAGCCAGAAATGTTGAGCGGCGCATACCACAAGTGGGCTTCTGCGCCTGCCGAATCATCCGGCAGCAGCGACGTGCTGTGCGTAACATCCAGCACGCGCGCGGTATTTTCGGCGCGCTCGATGTAACGTGCCATCCAGAACAGGTGATCTGCAGTGCGTGACAACATTACTTAATCCTCCAATACCCAAGTGTCTTTGGTTCCGCCACCCTGGGATGAGTTGACCACCAGCGAACCCTCCGTCAACGCCACGCGGGTGAGCCCCCCCGGTACCAGGCGGATTTCCTTGCCGGACAAGACGAAGGGGCGCAAGTCCACATGACGTGGCGCGATACCGGCCTCCACCAAGGTGGGACAGGTGGACAGCGCCAGGGTCGGCTGCGCGATAAAGCTGGCGGGCGCGGCCAGAATCCGTTCTCGATACGCTGTTATCTCAGCAGGTGTGCTGGCCGGCCCCACCAACATGCCATAGCCACCCGAGCCTTGTACCTCCTTCACCACCAGCTCAGGCAGGTGGGCTAGCGCGTATTTGAGATCTTCCGTCTCACTCAAGCGCCAGGTGGGCACGTTGGATAAAATCGGTTTTTCGCCCAGATAAAATTCAATCATGGCGGGCACATACAGATAGGTAGATTTATCGTCTGCCACGCCCGTGCCGATGCCGTTAGCCAAAGCCACACCCCCACGGCGGTAAGCATTCATCAGGCCGGGGACGCCCAGCGTCGAATCCGCACGGAACACCAGCGGATCGAGAAAATCGTCATCCACACGCCGATAAATGACGTGAACCTGCTGCGGGCCTTCCGTGGTGTGCATGTAGACCTTGTCGGCGTGGACAAACAAATCCTGGCCTTCGACCAGCTCCACACCCATCTGGCTGGCGAGGAAGGCGTGTTCGAAATAGGCACTATTACAGGCACCTGGCGTCATCACCACAATCACCGGTTTATCCACATTGAGCGGCGCTGCTTCGCGCAAGGTATCAAGCAGTATCTGCGCGTAATGGCCTATCGGCGCCACAGCATGGCTGGCAAACAGGTCGGGGAACAGCCGCATCATGGTATTGCGGTTTTCCAGCATGTACGACACGCCAGAGGGTGTGCGCAGGTTGTCTTCCAGCACGTAGAAGTCGTTTTCTGCCACACGCACCAGATCAATCCCGGCAATGTGGGCATACACTTGATTGGGCAAATCGATACCGTGCATTTCTGGCCGGTACATGTTGTTTCCCAGCACCTGATGGGCAGGAATCAAACCCGCTTTGATAATCTCCTGGTCGTGGTAGATGTCGTGTAAAAAAGCGTTGAGCACCCGCACCCGTTGCCTCAGGCCGCGCTCCAGAAACGCCCATTCGTCGGCACCAAATATGCGCGGAATAACATCGAACGGGATCAGGCGTTCTGCGCCCGCGCCTTCCCCATAAACGGCAAAGGTAATTCCCAGGCGGCGAAACAACATCTCAGCTTCACGCTGCTTCTGGGAAAGCGCCTCCAGGGGCAAGGAAAATAGCTGTGCGGCTACATCCCGATATTGATCGCGCACCAACCCTTCCGGGCCGTGCATTTCGTCGAATATGGCTGTGGATTCATGCATGGCAGTACTCTACTTAGGCCAGTGGGTGCTTACGAGTACTTCTATAAATCCAAACTTCGTTGCCCAAGAAATTTCATCGCTTACTTATTAAACATTGTCCTCGCACTAAAATTGTTCTTGCGTTTGGTTTCGCTTAAGTTTTTGAAATTATAGAAGTACCACTGCTTTGTTTTCTCTGAATTGCAAGCGACGTGCCATCGCATAAGTTATTTTAATGCGCTGTTTTGTATGGGTTTGTATGTTGTTTTTGCAGGGGATAGAGGCGAGGCGCACACTTCCGGTGCAGGAGCGGAGAACCAAGCGCACGCTTGGTGCGGTGAAGCCATCGAGTGATTTCACTTGCGTTTGGCGCCGGCCGCGAGGAGCCGCGCCACGATTTTGTCTTGCCAGCCGATGCGGTGTACATCAAGCAGGTCATATATTTCTGTATCGATACGCCCGTGAAAATGATATGGCATCATCGCTACATTGATTAATATACCCCCGGTGTCAGGATAGTTGTCGTGTCACCGGAATGGAGCAAACCATAAGCCGGGGGCGGAAAGCAGTGAGAAATGATTCGATATTCACCGGAGCGTAAAGCGGCTGTTCTGAAGAAGTTGTTACCACCCCATAGTCTGT
>CAMTYI010000030.1:0-42367 GCA_947085925.1 uncultured Gammaproteobacteria bacterium | reverse complement strand
GTACCATCAGGCTCAGGGCGATCGCGTTAAAAACAATCTATAAAACATGCCATTATGTTTTTCTCTTTATTTTCACCGGCTTTCCCGTCACTACTTTTAATAAATAATCCTCATCCCAGCCTGCTTTGAGTCGTTTATTTTTCACGCCGACCTTCGCCGTTTTTTCGGATTTAACCAGATTGAGAGCGATGTGCCGGATGACAGCCATGTTAGCGGCACTGTGACCTGCCCTGGCACGTTGAGCGTCCTCATCAAAGGCATAGTCCAAGACCCAGTGCAGATTGTTTTCGATACCCCAGTGCGCACGGACGATTTGCCCCAAACGTTTTGGGTCGGAGGCATCCATACTGCTGGTGAAATAACGCGTTTCTTCCGTTGTTTTATCTCGCGCTTCGCGCTGGGCGGTGACCGCAAAAATACTCTTCAAGTCGACCCATTGGGGATGCCGTTCTTTCAGCCAATCGATATCTGCGGACGCTCGCACAGTTCCTGCTGCAAGTTGCGCTGGTTGCCTTTTAAACTGAGCATGTAATTAGCGCCTTGATTAACGATTTGTTCTGCCACTTTGGTCTGACAACCCATCGCATCCATGGTCACCACAGCACCCGCTATATTGAGTTGCATCAACAGCCTGGGGATGGCGGTAATTTCATTGGATTTGTCGTCTACCTTTTGTTGCCCAAGCACTAACTGGTTCTGTGTTGCCCACGCACTGACCATGTGAATCCCCGTGAAGGGGACAATGTAGCCGCTTTTCCAGAAGCCTTATCTAAACTGCCGCGCAGAACCTCGGTAAACAAGCCTCCTTGGACTCTCCAAACAACTCGATAGACACCCAATCATCCGCTCCGCAAATGACGGCGCACAGCGTAATGAAAAAAATGTCCTGTAGCTTATGCAACTTCCGACGATCTATTCGGGGATCAGGAATGGATGAGAAATGCTTGATGATGGAGGCAGTTGGGCGTGGTTCCATGGCGACAGTCCAAAAGGACAACAAAAACCATTATCCCCGCTTCCCTGTCAAGAGACTTTTAATGCGATTGCCCTGGGGTATACTGCTTTCTGTCTTGTGTCATTTTTCACCTCAGGACTGAATGGCACTTACTTAAGTATAACCGTCTGAACTGAATCACAAAAAGGCTGGCTCAAGGTGATAAGGTGTGAGTTGCGAAACCACCACCCATCACAACAGGAGCCAGCCTTCATGCATCCTAACCGCCGCGCGCGTGCGCATCAACAAAGACGTGTTCGTCGTCATGCCGCGAACAGTGATGGCTATGAATTTCTTAACCTTCTCACCGGCCCTGAATGGCGGGAACAGGTGGAATCGCTGTTGCCCGATCACCGGGAAAGACGGTTTCCGCCGACGGAAACGCTGTCCATGTTTCTGGCGCAGGCCCTGAGCGCGGATCGCTCGTGTCAGAAGGCCGTGAATGATGCGGCGGTCCAGCGGTTGGCAGCAGGACTACCGGGTTGCAGTACGCATACAGGCGCCTATTGCCGGGCCAGACAGCGGTTGCCGGTGGAAATGGCCTGCACGTTGGTTCGCCACACGGGCCGGTCGATGGCCGGTCAATCGCCGCAGGCGTGGCATTGGCGGGGTCGGCCGGTGCGGTTGGTGGATGGCACGACCGTACCGATGCCGGACACCCCGGCCAACCAGGCGGCTTACCCGCAACCACGCAGCCAAAAACCGGGCTTGGGTTTTCCGCTGTGCCGGATGGTGGGCATCCTGTGCCTGGGAAACGGGGCGGTGCTCAATGCGGCCATCGGCCGGTACCGGGGCAAGAGTGGCGATGAACAGTCCCTGCTCAGATCAATGCTCGACACGCTGAACGCTGGCGATATTCTGCTGGGGGACGCCTACTACGCCACCTATTTTCTGCTGTGTGACTTGCAGGAGCGCGGCGTGGATGCGGTCTTCGAACAACAGGGGGCACGTCGGCGCAGCACCGACTTTCGTCGCGGCCAACGGCTGGGGTCGCGCGATCATCTGATTGAACTGGTTAAGCCAAAGATCAAGCCCGACTGGATGGCGCAAGCGGACTATGACCAGGCCCCGGACACCCTGAAGGTGCGGGAGCTGCATACCGGAGGCAAGATCCTAATGACAACACTGTGGTGCCCGAAGCAAACGCCCAAGCCTGCATTAAAAGCACTGTATCGCGACCGCTGGCATGTTGAGCTGGACCTGCGCAATATCAAGACCACCTTGGGGCTGGAGGTGCTCAGATGCAAGACACCGGCGATGGCCGAAAAAGAGATCTGGGTAACCCTGCTGGCCTACAACCTGATCCGGCTGATAATGGCGCGGGCGGCCTCACTGGCTGACAGGCTGCCCCGTGAGCTCAGTTTCAAGCACACCCTGCAGCTTTGGGTAGCGTGGGGGCAATGTGGAATAGGTAACGACCACGATGACAAGCTGTCTGCCCTGTTTGTCCTGATCGCCCAACAACAGGTTGGGAACCGCCCGGGACGTATCGAGCCAAGAGCCGTCAAACGACGACCTAAACCGTATCCTTTGCTCACCAAGCCACGACACATCGCCAGGGAGGACGTTCGTAAAAATGGGCATCCAAAGAAGCTTAAGTAAGTGCCATTCGGGTATGGGGGATTATTTTGATAAATCCGTTGTCCGGCCCAGAATCTTCCCTCTAATCTCCAGTGCCACGGCCAATGCCTTCTCCACTGAGGCATCCACGCAGGTGTAATGACCCATTTTGCGCCCAGGGCGGGCTTCGCGTTTGCCGTAGAGATGGAGCTTGGTTTGGGGATGAATAAGAAGGTGATCCCACTGCGGCGTACCCTTGCTCCACAGGTCGCCCAGCAGGTTGACCATCACGGCGGGGGTGAGCAAGCGGGTATCACCGAGCGGCAGGCCACACAGGGCGCGCACCTGCTGTTCGAATTGATCTGTGACACAGGCATCCAGCGTGTAGTGACCGCTGTTGTGGGGGCGCGGCGCCATTTCATTGATGAGCAGGCGTTCGCCTTGCAAAACAAAAAACTCCACAGCCATCACACCGCAATAATCGAGCTGCTCCGCCAGCGCAGCGGCCGACTGCGTGGCTTTGAGCGCCAGACCATCGGAAATACGTGCGGGGATGATGCTTACGTCGAGGATGCCGTCGCGGTGCTGGTTTTCGGCCACGGGATAGGCGGCAATCTGACCGTCCGCGCCGCGCGCCAGCACTACTGAGATCTCCCGTTCTAGCGGTAGCAGTTCCTCCAGCACGCAGGGCGCGGCGCCCATTTCCTCGAAGGCCGCCAACGCCTCTTCAGCGTTGTTTACCCGTACTTGGCCCTTGCCGTCGTATCCAAACTGACTGACCTTGAGCAGGGCGGGCGCGCCGATCTGCTGCATTGCCTGAACTATTTCTTGCCGTGAGCGGATCACCGCGAAGCGGGCGCAGGGGAAACCGTTTGCCGCCAGGCAGCTCTTTTCCGTGATACGATCCTGGGCTACCGCCACAGGCTCCGCTGCTGGGTGCACGGTGCAGAATTGAGCGAGAAAACGCAGGGTATCGGCGGGAACATTTTCGAATTCCGTGCTGATGGCGGCGCAAGTTTTGCCTAGCTGCTCCAGCGCCCTCTCATCAGAAAAACCGGCAACGATATGGGCATCGGCAAAGTGCGCCGCCGGACTGTCAGGGTCGGGGTCCAGCACGGTAACCTGATAGCCCATGGTGCGCGCCGCGACGGCAAAAATGCGGCCCAACTGGCCGCCGCCAAGGATGCCTAGCATCGCACCCGGCAGTATCATTGCGGTGCGGGCAGTTCCATCGCCAAAACTGTTTCTTTTTGGCGGGCGCGAAAGGCGTTGAGGCGCTGCGCAAGATCGGGGTTGGTGCGCGCCAGCAGGGCAGCGGCAAACAAGCCGGCATTAGCGGCCCCTGCCTCGCCGATGGCGAAGGTGGCAACAGGAATGCCCTTGGGCATCTGCACGATGGAAAGCAAGGAATCCATGCCATTGAGGTGTTTGGAAGGTACTGGCACACCGAGTACCGGCACGATAGTCTTGGCGGCCAGCATTCCCGGCAGATGCGCCGCGCCACCCGCGCCTGCTATGATGCAGGCGAGGCCACGCGCCTCGGCGGTCTCGGCATATTCAAAAAGGAGATCAGGTGTGCGGTGCGCCGACACCACTTTGGCCTCATACGGAATGCCAAAGGCGTCCAACTGCTTGACGGCGTGCTGCATGACATCCCAGTCACTGTTACTGCCCATCACCACGCCGACCAGTGGATTGCTCATGTCTGTGATCTTTTATCTATGCCGGGATTTCTGTTGTGGCGCGCCCGAGAGGATTCGAACCTCTGACCTTTGGGATCGGAACCCAACACTCTATCCAACTGAGCTACGGGCGCGTAATCGCGTAGAATAACTTATTACTGGGGGTGACGTCCAGACACATAACGCTCACGCAAACATAACGCCCGACTGGAGGTGTCACACGATGACAGAGAAGCTCAGCATCACCCACATAGAGCAGCAAATGGGCACTGTGAGCGGCTGGGCGCTTGCAGGAGATGCGATCCATCGCAGCATCCGGCTCCGCTCATTCCCGGCGGCAATCGCTTTCGTCACTGAGGTAGGGTTTCTCGCGGAGGCTGCCAATCATCACCCTAACATCGACATCCGCTGGCGGAATGTCATTTTAACGCTTACCACCCACGAAGCGGGCGGACTGACGGAGAAGGATTTTGATCTTGCTGTCAGGATTAACGCCCTGATCAGTGATGCGTAGGGGCGTCGAACGACTCGGCACGCCAGAATGAAAAAGGGGCGCATGATTAGCGCCCCCTTTAACTTATGCGGCGGAAGGAAGTCCGACGTTTTGTGCGCCGACCTTATTACGGCGCGTTAATAGCAAACCTATCACGCCCAGTCCGACCAACATGGACGCCCAGGCACTCGCTTCCGGCACGGGTGAAATCAGGCCACCTTGTGTGACCACATATTTGAGGGACGTGTCACTAAAGGAGGCGATCGAAAAGGGATCGGTATTCGTTATGCCCTGCACATGCACCATGCCATAGGCATTGGCGCCGCTACCGGAAATGGATGTCAGAAAGCTGCTCACGTTGGTATTGGTGAGAGTCCATGAGGCTACGTCATCATCCAGGAATCTGTCCGACTTTTTACCATTGGATGTCGGGAACTGCACCTGAACATCAAAATTATAGCCCGCGTTCCTTCCGGGCGGATTAAACGTAAACGAGCCGATGGTCTGGCTGCTGCCGATACTGCTGAACGATGATCCCGGCAACGTTGGGCCGAAGTAGGATAGTGACAGTTCCGAAATGAAGGAGCTACTACCCAAGCCGCTTACACCCATCTTGGTCAACGAGAAATCCACATCACTGCCATCCTGAGTCAGGGTGAGGATAGCCACAGTAGCGGCAGGTGCGCCACTGTTCAGCGGCGTGCTGAAATTCATTACATAGGATTGCGCATACGCGCCACTGGCGGCAAACATTAAACCCAGGCCCAGCCACATTTTTTTCGTCAACATGTATTTTCCTCAATATTTGTCACAATGAACCCGCGCCTGGGCCAACAAACCGGAATCCCTCTGCGGAATAATAACATACCTCCATGGACAACATCAAAAATGCGGGCCAGAATACGGGGGTTTTCATTAAAAAACGGGTGACAAACGTATAGAAATCCGTCATTTAAGGCGATTTCTGCGATGAGAGCCTGAAATGGAAAGGAATACCATAGAATTCACTTTTAAAACCTCGCTACTCAGATCGAAGCCTTGACCAAGGCGGACTACCACAAGATGGTTTTCGATGACACGAGTCCGTGGCAGCGTGCGCCAAGCACCCGGGGCTAAACAAGAGCTGCGCGAGAGGGACAGGAGCCCACACTAATACTGGGCTGGCAATTTACGACTTTATTACGTCCGATCACGTCAATCAGGTTCAACCGCCCGTAAATGCTTGCCCACTGCCAACCACGATCCAAGCAGACCCAGCAGCGTGCCCGAGGTTAGCAGCAACAGGGTGGTCCAGACATCCATCATGCCCAAGGCGAAGGTGCTGTCATACAGGGCCGACACCTTCCTCACCGGTTCATCGAGCAGCAGCAGCGCAAGACTGACCAGCCCCCAGGCGATGATGCCACCCAATAGTCCGTACCAGACCCCGGCATATAAAAAGGGGCGGCGCACGAAGCCGTCGGTGGCGCCGATCAGCTTGGTAATGGCGATTTCGTCACGGTTGTTCTGGACACCCAGGCGAATGGTATTCCCCACAATCAGCAGCACCGCCAGCCCCAGCAGCACGGCGAGGATCTCCACGCCGCGTTTGGCGATCTCAAGCACCGCGTGCAGGCGTTGTACCCACTGGAGATCCAGTTGGACAAAATCCGCTTCAGGTAGTTTTCGCAACGACGCCTGTAAATGTTCGACCGCCATCGGGTCAGCATACCCCGCCGCCGGTTGAACTATCAGCACGGAAGGTAGGGGATTTCCCTCCAGGGCGCGCAGGGCATCGTCAAACCCGGACAGTTTTCTGAATTCCTCCAGCGCCTGGTCCGCCGGGACCGTCGTAATCTTGGCGATATCCGGCCTGTCACGCAAACGCTTTGCCAGATCGGCCAAGGCCTGCCCGTCTACCTCTTTTTTGAGAAACACCGAGATTTGCGCTACGTCATCCCAGCCCGCGCTAAGTTGCTGGGCATTTTTCAGCACGGCATACAGCCCGGCGGGAAAGGCCAGGGTGATGCCGATCACCACCATGGTCATGACGCTGGACAGAGGCGCGCGGCTGATCTGGCCCAGGCTGTAAAAGAAGGCGTAGAGGTGATTGAGAAAGTAGTTTTTTATGCGCATCAATGTGTGGCTTTTTCAGTGGTTGGGGGGGTGGTGCGTGGGATGTACCCTACACCAGCCCGCCTTTTTCCAGATGCAATATGCGAGAGCTGAAGCGAGTGATGAGGTCGACGTTGTGGCTGACGATCAGCACGGTGACACCAACCTGGTTGAATTGCCCGAACAATCCCATCACCTCCGCAGCCAGATCGGGGTCGAGGTTGCCGGTGGGTTCGTCGGCCAACAGCAGCGCCGGTTTGTTAACGACGGCGCGGGCGATGCCGACGCGCTGCTGTTCGCCGCTTGAGAGTGTCACCGGATATTGTTTTTCCTTGCCCAGCAGCCCCACTTTGTCGAGTGCGGCGCGCACCCGGCGGGCGATTTCCGGGTGGTTGTGCAGACCAGCGATCACCAGCGGCAGGGCCACGTTGTCGAACACGCTGCGCTCATTAATGAGTTTGTGGTCCTGAAAAATCATGCCAATCTGGCGCCGCACCGCAGGGACATGGCGGCGGCCCAGCTTGCCGAGATTCTTGCCGTTGACCATCACTTGCCCGCTGGTGGGCCGCTCGATACAGGTGATCAGCTTGAGCAGGGTGCTTTTGCCCGCACCGGAGTGTCCGGTGAGAAAGGCCATTTCCCCAGACTTCAGTTCGAAACTGACATTGTTCAGGGCCTGATGGCCGCCGGGGTAGCGTTTGGTGACGTTGGTGAATTGGATCATGTTTTCAAAAGTAACAAGTAAATGAAGAAAGAGAACCGAGGGCTACCAGTTCCATCCTTATTTTCTTGCCATCCCTTCGTCCCCCAGCAGTGCATCAACAAATTCCGCAGCATCAAATTCGCGCAGATCGTCGATGCCTTCGCCTACGCCGATAAAGCGGATCGGCAGGCCCGTCTTTTGTGCAATGGCGAAGATGATGCCGCCCTTGGCGGTGCCGTCCAGCTTGGTAAGGGTGATGCCGGTCAGGCCCACCGCCTGGCCGAATTGCTGGGCCTGGTTGAGCGCATTCTGACCAATGCCTGCATCAACCACCAGCATCACCTCGTGAGGTGCGCCGGGGTCGAGTTTGGCGATGACGCGTTTGACCTTTTTCAGTTCTTCCATGAGGTTGGTCTGGGTGTGCAGTCGACCCGCCGTGTCGGCGATCAGCACGTCCACACCGCGCGCCTTGGCGGCCTGGAGGGCGTCGTAGGCCACCGAGGCAGGGTCAGCCCCCTGTTTCTGGGCGATCACCGGGATGGTATTGCGCTCGCCCCATACCTGCAACTGTTCCACCGCTGCGGCGCGGAAAGTGTCGCCTGCGGCGAGCATGACGGAGTGCCCCTGGCTCTGAAAGCGCTTGGCGAGTTTGCCGATGGTGGTGGTCTTGCCCGCGCCGTTAATCCCCACCATGAGCAACACAAACGGTGTCTTGCTGTCCTTGGGAATCATCAGGGGCGTGCTGCACGGCTGCAAAATCGCCAGCATATCCTCGCGCAGCGCGGCAAACAGGGCATCGGCGTCGGCGAGCTGTTTGCGCGCTACCCGCGCCGTTAGATTGCCGATGATTTTGCGCGTAGCGTCCACGCCGACATCGGCGCTCAGCAAGCGGGTTTCGAGGTCTTCCAGCACCTCCGCGTCGATCTGCTTTTTGCCCAGCACCAGGCTGGCCAGACCTTCAGTCAGACCCTGGCGGGTGCGCGTCAGGCGGTTTTTCAGGCGATCAAAGAGTCCGGCAGGCTGCTCAACGGGTGTTGCAACGTCCGGAGCGGTAGCCGTATCGGGCGGAATTTTATCATCGCCCTTTTTTTTCAGGAAACCAAACATGTTATTCTCGGTCAATAAGCTCAGTGCCTGAGATCAGGCGTGATGATGCAGGACATTCTAACATCATTCATGCCCCGGTTTCAGTCTGCCTGGCTTCAAGACAACAACAAGGACTACATCATATGCAGATACGCTTCCTGTTACTCACCTCCTTTCTCAGCCTGTCTCTCGTGCCGTCCGCGCAGGCGGAGAACACTTTGCGCGAAACCACGCTGGACAATGGTTTGCGAGTGATCGTCAAAGAGGATCATCGCGCGCCAGTGATGGTGTCGCAAGTCTGGTACAAGGTAGGCAGCAGCTACGAGAACGACGGCATCACCGGCGTCTCTCATGTGCTGGAGCACATGATGTTCAAGGGCACGCCCAAGCGTCCGGCGGGGGAGTTTTCGCGCATCATCGCCGCCAACGGCGGGCGTGAAAACGCCTTTACCGGCCAGGACTACACCGCCTATTTCCAGCAAATGGAGAAAAGCCGCCTCAAGGTGAGTTTCGAACTGGAGGCGGACCGCATGCGCAATCTGCTGCTGCAACCAGCGGAGTTCGCCAAAGAGATCAAGGTGGTGATGGAGGAGCGCCGCCTGCGTACCGACGATGAACCGCAGTCCCTGACCCAGGAGCAGTTCACCGCCGCGGCCTTCGTCAACAGCCCCTATCGTCACCCCATCATTGGCTGGATGGATGACCTGGAAAATCTGCGCACCGAGGATCTGCGTGAGTGGTACCAGAAATGGTATGCCCCGAATAACGCCACGGTCGTGGTGGTGGGTGATGTGCAGGCCGAGGAGGTATTTAAACTGGCCAAACAGTACTTCGGGCCGCTCAAGCCCAGCAAGATAACACCCGCCAAACCGCGTCAGGAAATAGAACAAAAGGGGGTGCGCCGTGTCACGGTCAAGGCCCCGGCGGAGCTGCCTTATTTGCTGATGGGCTACAAGGTGCCGGTCATCAAAACCGCCAAGGAAAGCTGGGAGCCCTATGCGCTGGAAATGCTGGCCGGTGTGCTGGATGGCGGTGACAGCGCGCGCTTTGCCAAGGAGTTGGTGCGCGGATCACAAATCGCCGCTGAGGCGGGGGCGGGCTACAACATGTATAACCGTGGCGCAGATGTCTTCAACTTCGCTGGTACGCCATCCCAGGACCGTAGCGTGGCGGATCTGGAACAGGCGATCCGTGGTCAGATCAAGCGTATCCAGGACGAGCCGGTGAGCGGGCAGGAGCTTGCCCGCATCAAGGCACAGGTTATCGCCAGCAAGGTCTACGAGCTGGATTCGCCGTTTTACCAGGCCATGCAGATCGGAACGCTGGTCACAGTGGGGCTGGACCCCAAATTGCTCGATGCGTATGTCGACAAGCTCAGCGCCATCACCCCTGAACAGATCCAGCAAGTGGCGCGCAAATATCTTGTCGACGACGGCCTTACCGTGGCGGTGCTTGATCCGCAGCCGATGAGCGATAAACCGGCGCATGGTGCGATGCCTGCCGGGGGAGGTCGCCATGGCCGTTAATCCCGATACGATCAATTCCATGAACATCCATACCAGGAAGCAACGCCCCATGTTCAATAATGCAAGAAAAATTGCTGTATTTGCGGTTGTCGCGGTATCCAGCCTGTTGCCTGCAACCTTTGCCAGTGCCGCCCCCGTGATCCAGCAATGGCAGACCGCCAACGGCGCGCGCGTCTATTTCGTGCCCGCGCCGGAGCTGCCGATAGTCGATGTGCGCATCATGTTCGACGCAGGCGGCGCGCGCAATGGCGACAAGGGTGGCCTGGCGCAACTTACCAGCGGCCTGCTTAACGATGGCGCGGGGGATCTGAACGCCGACCAGATTGCGGAGCGCTTCGGTGGTCTGGGTGTACAATTCGCCGCTGCTGCCGAGCTGGACAATGCCACGGTTAGCCTGCGCAGCCTGAGTAAACCGGAGGTGCTGCAACCGGCTCTCGACACCCTGGCGCTGATCCTGCGTCAACCCACCTTTCCGCAGGACGCCTTCGAGCGTGTCCGCAAGCGCATGCTGATCGGCCTACGCCAGCAGCAGCAATCACCGAATGCCATTGCCGACAAGGCGTTCGACAAGGCCATGTATGGTGATCACCCCTATGGCGCGTCACCACTGGGCAGCGAGGAATCGCTCAACGCGCTCACCCGCGATGACGCCGTCAACCACCACAGCCGCTATTATGTGGCGCGCAATGCCGTGGTGGCCATCGTTGGCGCGCTGGATCGTGCCCAGGCGCAAGCGCTGGCGGACACTCTGGTGAGCAAACTGCCGGAAGGGGAGCCTGCACTGGCCTTGCCCAAGGTGAACGATTTGACGGCAGCACAAGCCATCAACATCGAGTACCCTTCAGCGCAAACCCATATCCTCTCAGGCCAGCCGGGCATGAGCCGCAATGATCCCGACTATTTCGCGTTGTACGTGGGCAACCACACACTGGGCGGCAGCGGGCTGGTGTCACGTCTGAGCGAGGAGGTCCGCGAAAAGCGCGGCTTGTCATATAGCGCTTACAGCTATTTCATGCCGCTGCGCGACCGGGGGCCGTTCACCATGGGCCTGCAAACCCGCTCCAACCAGGCCGATGAAGCGCTCAAGGTGATGCGCGACACGCTGCGTACCTTTGTGGAAAAGGGCCCCACCACCAAGGAGCTTGAAGCCTCAAAGAAAAACATCACCGGCGGCTTTCCGCTGCGCATCGACACCAACAAAAAAATCGTCGATTACATCGGCATGATCGGCTTTTAC
Organism: uncultured Gammaproteobacteria bacterium; assembly: GCA_947085925.1. Taxonomy (GTDB): domain Bacteria; phylum Pseudomonadota; class Gammaproteobacteria; family Ga007554; genus LNEJ01. The sequence goes on along the minus strand of CAMTYI010000030.1, from coordinate 30,992 downwards.
AACATGCCGCTGAACTACCTGGACACCTTTATTGCCAAGGTGGACGCCGTCACCCTGCCGCAAATCCAGGACGCCTTCAAGCGGCGCGTACAGTCTGACAGGATGGTGACGGTAGTCGTGGGCCGTTCGGCTGCGCAGAAGTAATTCCATTTCTAAATCGATAGCAAAATCGTAGCGTGTAGGTTGGGTCAAGGAGTGCAAGCTCCGGACCCAACAAAATCATTAATTCAGTGCAATGTTGGGTCCGCTTCGCTTGACCCAACCTACTTTAAGTGAACTCTTTTGGGGTTAATGAACAAACTGAGGTAAACAGGTTCACAGCAGCCTCACAACCCAATATCAAGCCCTACCCGTCCGCATTTATTTCCCGCAAGCTCGCATGCGAACCGCATGGCATGTGCCCACGCGAAACCGTTCAAACGGGCATGAATGATGCCCGCATTGAAGGTGTCGCCCGCGCCAAGCGTGTCAACCACCACAGATGGAGGAAAGGCAGGGCTGTGGTATGCCGTTCCGTCCCGTGTCAGGCTATACGCTCCTTCATTACCCCATGCGCACACCAGATCGGCATGGGGTGCCAGACTGCGTGCGTGGCGCAAAAAAGCGCCCGCATCTTCGATGCCGTATGACCGGGCATAGTTGCGCGAGAACAGCAGTACATCAGCGAGGGGAAACAGGCTCTCGATGGCTGGCCGTGGTTTTTCGATCTCGACCGAACGCGGGGTGTGGGGCGCTTCGGCGCGTACCCGTTCCAGCATGCGACGTGTCTCGTCAACCGCGCGGCCTTCGAAATGCAGCCAATCAAAACCGGACAGGCCAATGCGGCTGAAGTCAGTAAAGCTGTATTCGGGGAGGTCGCGGTAATGGATGATGGTGCGCGAACCATTGCGCCGGTTCAGCGCAATGTACGAGGTCGGCACCTTGCCCTGCGCCTCCAGACGGCAGGCACTTGTATCAATGCGGTAATGGGTAAGATCATCGAGGATGCGCGTGCCGTCAGGCTCGTCCGCCAGCACGCCGCCCCAGGCGCATGCGTGCCCAAGCTGACTCAGCACTACCAGGGTATTGGTGGCGTTGCCGCCACGGCATATACGTTGGGTTAAGGCCCGCACCTCGCTATCTTCTGCGGGAAGGCCATCCACGGTATTGATGATGTCCAGGGTGGCGATGCCGACACCAAGTATCCGTGCCATGGGTCAGGACGCAATACTGTTCGGCTAAGCAACCTTTCGCGCAGAAAAAGAATTCTAACTTATTGATTTATATTATGTATTTTCACATATCCGAACAGTATTGGGTCAGGACGGGCTTATTGACGGGGCGCGGATCGTAGCACGGCAAGTGGCATGTACCAAATGCTTAACAGCTCAAATACCACCCATTCCACCATTACGATGGGGTACCACCATACGGAGAGGTCAAACGTGTAGGTGGCATAAAGCCACAGAACGTTCCAGACATAAACACCGTGCAGCAGCCCCAGTAAAATCGGCAGCGCCGTCAGTTTCGCGCCACAATTACTGCAAAAGATGGGTATCCATAAGCCGGAGCGAAATTTATCCTTGAAGGTAATGCTGTGTGTTTCGCAGCGCGGGCAGGGGAAGTTGTGCATGGTCATCTCAATTCGCTGCGGGAGTTAAGGTTTTTACCATGAAATCAACCGCCTCGTCTATTCAGGCGAATTATTAGTGCAGCACACGTGGCGCGGCAAGTGTGAATGGCGAAATTTCGGCGTCGAAATGTCCGCCGTCATCGGCGACCATCTGATAGCTACCCTTCATCGTGCCGACCGAGGTTTCGATAATCGCACCGCTGGTGTACTGGAATTCATCTCCCGGTTTAAGAAGCGGCTGCTCGCCGACCACTCCTTCGCCGCGTACTTCCTGCACCTTGCCATTGGCATCGGTAATAACCCAGTGACGGGTCATGAGCTTGGCCGCCACCTCTCCGGTATTACGGATGGTGATGCGGTAGGCAAACACATACTGATCCCGCTCCGGGATCGACTGATCCTCGATGTAAAAGGATTCCGTCTGGACCTGCACGTTGTAGTCACTGCTCATTAATTTGTCTCATCTAAGGGCGGCGCGCCTGATAAAATGAATCATCCAAACTTCGGGGATAACCGCCATGCACGCCGACGTCACCATCTACCATAATCCGCATTGTAGCAAATCACGCCAAACGCTCCAGCTTTTGCGCGACAAAGGTATCGAGCCGCTTGTCATCGAATACCTGAAAAACCCACCCAGCAAGACCGAGTTGAAAAAAATACTCTCCTTCCTTGGCATGGCACCACGCGAATTGATGCGCACGCAGGAGGCAGTGTACAAGGAGGCGGGGCTGAATGATCCAAAACTGACACATGACGATCTGATTGCCGCCATGCTTACGCACCCCATCCTCATGGAACGACCCGTCGTGGTGGTTGATGGTAAGGCAGCGGTAGGGCGCCCGCCGGAGGTTGTGTTGGCTATTCTTTAAGACGGAGGGGTGGGTCGCGTTCGGCCCGGTTTTCCTTTCCAGCGGGCAGTCCGGATGAAGCGTAGCGTAATCCGGAGATCGACACTCCGCCGCATCCCGGATTGCGTGCTGCTCCATCCGGGTTACTTGCTAACAGACCATGCACCGTGACTTGACGGCGGCATCAAAGAATGCGAACCTTCGCCGCACAATGTGTCTTATTGCGACTTTGCAATCATAGAAAAAGTGCACAGCTCAAAGACACCAATGGTGTAGAAAAGCCAAGCCATTTTTGATGTTGATATCAAGTTAGACATTAGGAGAAGCATGGAACAAGTTGAGATTAGAGAGGGTGCTCGGAGGCAGCACAGAAGCCTCGCCATGTTCTGTGCTTTGTACTGTTGGCATCACAATAAGCAGGCAACTTTTATCGAAAAAATGATGCTCTTGAATTATTTGGGCCTCAAACGCTTTCGCGGGAAAAGGTTTGAATGGGTGGTGGAAGACTCGTCGCCATACTTCCCGTATGTCTTTCAAAGAGATGTCAGTCGTAGAAACTACGTTGTATTTTCTAAGCTCCCGAAAAGCGAACTAGCCGAGAAACATTCTTCTGCTATGATACACTTTAAACCGAGCGTGCTAAATCTGTCTGGCTATAACCGCTGGTTGTTTGATCCAGAACGCAATAACGCCGCGTCACTCATGGATGAATCGCTGCCCTATCTTGCTGAGATTGGGAACCTACACGAGTTCTCGATATCGAATTCGCTGTCGCTAATGGCGCATGGCGTTATTTCGCCAACATCGGTTTTGGCAATAAAGGCCTGACACGCATAAGGCCCCGCCTAGCGAGTAGTAATCCGTGGGACACCACTCCATGATTATCCCTTTAGCTAGCCCCGAGCTTGGCTACCCCTTGCCCAAGTTTGGCACCCCTACACCTTGATAATGCCATAAGATCACGGTTGACAGTGCAGTTTTGCACGAAGTAGAGTGTTGCTTCAGACCATGCAATCAAATGGGGTGATTAGATGGGGTTATTTGGCTGGTTTGGTTCTGATAGGGCATCTGATAAACCAAGGCGAAAGTTTGTCTTCAACGCCGTTGACAAGAAACAGCTCACGCCGAAGGAATATGGCTTTCACTGCGTTACGTGGTCTCTTGCTTCTGCCACTACCTGCGTAAATTCCTTAATTGAGCAAAGTTGCGTGACGCATGAGGAAAGCCTCCTTTCAAGGTTGAAGGCGCAACCACAAGTGGCTCATTTGCAGTTTATGGCCACTGTAGTTGCATCCTACTACGTTTACGTCGCGACCATATTGCAGGTTTCCCATGATGTGCTTGACGAAGTATTTGAGGGGATCGAGGACGGGCTTGCCACGCTCCAGGGAGACAATGGGGTCAGTTTGCACGATCAAACTAGGTTGTGGTTGTCGGCGTCCATCCGTCGATATGTCCAGTTGCTTCATCAAGAAATAGTGGGCGAGCCCCTCGTTGGCACTAAGGCACGTATCGATTCTGGATCGACGGGGACAGCCGTCGCCCAAGTTTTAGAAAATTACTACAATGCTCAGCGAGAAGGCGTTGACAGCGTATCGGGGTTTTCGGGTTTAGACTACATGCTATTGCAGCAGCTCGTTGGAATAAGCACTATGGGAACACTCACTTTGCTGAAAGACGATCTCGACATAATGTTTTCCCCGTAAATTGCACGAAAAATGGTAGCGCGTATCCCGGATGAAGCGATAGCGTAATCCGGGGCTCGCGACTCCGTCGCATCCCGGATTGAGTGTTACTGCGCCCGGGTTACGCTTGCTTCCTGCGGCAACCACTGCTGTTCGGCAAGCCGCTTCCACGCAACAAGCACATGAGTTGGCTGCATGATCCTCGCCTTGCGCTCATTCCAAGCACGTACGGCACTAATAGCCTGTTCAGGCGTACGCACATTAGGCTCGCGTGTTGCGACCCAATGGACCGTCGCCAAAAGTTCCATACCGTAAGGGGATTGGAATCCGTCGATCAAGCTAGCTACGCGGGATACATGCTGCACCAATGCGGAATGTCCGCTCGCAGTAGCGAACTGTTCGGCTTCTGCGAGCGCCTCGGCGACCGGTTCTATCTCCGCTTCAACTACACCATCACCCAACCCACGGATAAAGTGACCTTCCATCCGATTAAGGGCATGGCGCAATTCCTCCGAGTAAGGGCCATATTGATTCTTAACGAACGATAGCTTGAGATTTTCTCCTGCCTCCTGCAGGAAATAAGCAAGCTTTTGAACCTCGATGCGTGACAAGCCATACTCAAGCGCACGGTAGGTATTCAGTACCTTCAGGATGGCCGCACGCCCGGCCGTCATGCGTGGGCGCGTAGTTCTAACCTCCATGCTCTTAGGGTTTGGCGCACCAGCAGGTTCGAATAATCGAACCTCCACCTCAGGCAGGTCAGCAAAAGCTTTTTCGATCAGAGAGCGTACTTCAACCCAATTTAAACCACCATTACCACAACCTAATGGAGGAATGGCAATCGATTTGATGCCGAGCCGCTTGACTTGCGTGATCAGATCGACCAAGCCATCATGAATGAATTCAATCCGCGACTTGCCGCGCCAATGATCCTTGGTTGGGAAGTTAATGATGTAGTTTGGCTTTACCAGCCCGCCGGAATCGAACATGAACATGCTTCCAGGGCGAACCCGCTTTGCCTTGCATGCCGTCTCGTAGACGCTGAAATTTGCGGGCCACTTGTTCTTGAACTGAAGTGCAATGCCCTTGCCCATCACGCCTACACAGTTCACTGTGTTGACTATGGCATCGACATCATCCTGCCGCAATAAATCGCCTTGTGTAATCTTAATAGTCACGTCTATTGACCCAGAAAATACCAATCGCGTTTGACCGCGACTGGCAAGTTTACGCCTGCCTGCACCAAAATGGCACGTACTTGAGTCGCCTTTGCTTCATCAATCACACCAATGCGGGTGAATTTTGTCAATGGGACTTGGTTTTTGACTAAAAATTCCGCCTGACGTTTTTCCATCCTGTCACTATAGCGTTCAGGATTGATCTTTCTCTGCCAGTATTTGCAGTAACCATCCAACGTAGGTTCCTCGCAAATCAAGTCCCAAGCTACCTTATTGAGATCCGGCAATTTGGTAAATGGGGTGCTCCAAGCCAGAGTAGCATTAAGGTCGTAGAAAAGAAATTCCTCACCCTCTGAAACCGCCCTTTCAACAGTAGTTTCCAGGTGGAGAATATCCTCTTGCCGCCAGTTGCAATCGGTCACACGACCGCCATTGATAGCGTAAAGCATGGGGGAGCGCGGCGCAAAATAAAAGGGTACATAATCATGCACTCTCCCGCCTGGGGGATTCGGTACCTGCTTGATTGAACGAGCATCCTGTGCACCTTGATGGGCAATATTCTGGTAGGCGATACCGTTTTGTGCGCCCGAGTTCTTTGAGAGTAGCGCCCCCGCCGCGCAAATAGCGGATAGATTGGCAATCGCAGTGATATGGAACAAACGCATTGGGTTCGGAATTGGCATTGGATCTTTCCTGACCTTACTCTATTTCGTCTCACGCTTGGAGATCTCATCAAGCAGATTGCTGTCGGTAACTGCCAGCGAGGTAACCCGGAAGGAGAGAAATGGGTACCGGGGATCGTCACTCCTTCGCAATCCCGGATTGCGTGTTACTCCATCCGGACTACTTAGTCGCTTTCCCCTTGCCTACAAAAGCACCCTCTCAATCCCCCCCTGCTTCGTTTTCTCGACAAATATCTGCTGCCAATTTTCGCCGAGTAGTCTATTGGCAAGCTCCACCACTATGTAGTCGGTCTGCATGCCGGTGTCACCTGCGTAGCGCGACAGGCCTTGCTGGCAGGCGGGACAGGAGGTGAGCATTTTGACTTCGTCGTGTTCCACGGTCTCCGCGCCGGTGAGTGCCTTGATGCCCTTGTGCAGTTCTTCCTGCTTGCAGAAGCGCACCTGGGTGGCGATGTCGGGGCGGGCAACGGCGAAGGTGCCGGCTTCGCCGCAGCAGCAAGTAGCCAGGACGAAGCGCAAGCGGATTCCGGGGAACACCGTGACTCCATCCACATTTCCCCGGATTTCATTTTATTCCATCCGGGCTTGCTGGTGGTTCGACAAGCTCACCACGAACGGTTAAATGAACAGTATTGTGTCAGGTCCGGTATTCCGCATTAATCCGCACGTAGTCATAGGAAAAATCACAGGTCCACACCTTGTCGTGATGTGTGCCGCGTCCTAGGTGGATGCGCACGGTGATTTCGTCGCGTTTCATCACCTGTTGCCCCAGATCTTCACGGTATTCAGGCGCGCGGCCGCCGTTGCGGACGATACAGACTTCATCAAGATAGATGGAGATTCGTCCGACATCAAGATCAGCAAGCCCGGCGCGGCCCACGGCAGCGAGGATCCGGCCCCAGTTGGGGTCGCTGGCAAAGAACGCGGTTTTGACCAAAGGAGAATGGGCGACGGCATAGGCGACCAGCGCGCACTCATCAACGCTCGCGCCCTCCCGCACGTCAACAGTGATCAGCTTGGTGGCGCCTTCGCCATCGCGGATGACGGCCTGCGCAAGCTCGGTGCAAACCTCGGCGACCGCCGCGCACAGTAGCTTATAGGCATCATTGGACGTGCCGGCAATGGGTGCGAGTGTGCTTTTCCCTGTGGCGATCAGCACGCATGCGTCGTTGGTGGAGGTGTCGCCGTCCACGGTGATCCGGTTAAATGATACCGCCACCGCTTCGTTCAGGCATTGCTGCAAAAGCGTGGGATCACAGGCCGCATCGGTGGCGACAAAAGCGAGCATGGTGGCCATGTCGGGGCGGATCATGCCCGAGCCTTTGGCGATGCCGGTGACGGTGACTGCCTGCCCGTCTATCAGCAGGTGGCGCGACGCACCCTTGGGCACAGTGTCGGTGGTCATGATGCCGTGGGCGGCATCGTCCCAGCCCGTCTCATTCAGATTTGCGTAGGCCTCGGGCAGCCCGGCAGTGATGCGCTGCACCGGCAAGGGCTCGCCGATCACGCCGGTGGAAAACGGCAGGACGGACTCGGGCATACAGCCAACTTGTTGCGCCAGTGCGGCGCAACAGGCCAGGGCATCGCGCATACCCTGTTCGCCGGTGCCGGCGTTGGCGTTGCCGGTATTGATCAGCAGGTAGCGGGCGGCGGCAAGATGATTGCGGGCCACGATCACCGGCGCGGCGCAAAAGGCGTTGCGCGTGAACACGGCGGCGCAACGCGCGCCCTCTGCCAACTCCACCACCACCAGATCACGCCGCCCCGGCTTTTTGATGCCTGCGCATGCCGTGCCGAGCCGAATGCCTGCCACCGGATACATTTCCGGCAAACCTGTCAATCCTACCGCCACTCTTTCGCCCTCCGGCCCTCTCCCTGGCCCTCACCCACAAAGCGGGAGAGGGGGAGTCAAAACATGAAATGGATTACGCCAGCTTCCCATGACAATTTTTATACTTCTGGCCCGATCCGCACGGGCAAGGTTCATTACGCCCAACCTTGCGGCCTTCGCGCACGACAGGGGTGTGCTGTTCTTCACCCATTGCAGCTTCGTCTGCCTCGCCTGTGGTCATGGCACTCATCTGCGCATGTTCAAAATGCATGGGGGCGCGCGAACGGCGTTGCTCTTCGACGGCCTGTACGTCTTCTTCTGCGCGTATCTGTACCCTGGAGAGGATGCTGATCACCTCGCGCTTGATGTTGCCCAGCATCATGCCAAACATCTCGAAGGCTTCGCGCTTGTATTCCTGCTTGGGGTTTTTCTGGGCATAGCCGCGCAGATGGATGCCCTGACGCAGGTGATCCATCGCCGCCAGATGATCCTTCCAGTGCGTATCCAGCACTTGCAGCATCACCGCCTTTTCGAAATGGCGCATCACGGGGCTGCCCGCCTCGACTTCCTTGGCGGCAGAGGCCTTTTCCACCTCATCGCGAATGCGCTCGCGCAGCGTCTCTTCGTGCAGGTTTTCGTCGGCATGCAGCCATCCCGCAATATCAAGCTTCAGACTGAACTCCGCCTCCAGCGCCTCTTGCAAGCCAGGGATATCCCACTGCTCGTCAAGGCTTTGCGGCGGAATATACTGGCTGATTAAGACTCCCATCGCATCGGCACGTATCGCGGCAATGGTTTCCGACACATCTTCCGACTCCATCAGGTGGTTGCGCTGCTCATAAATCACCTTGCGCTGATCGTTGGCGACATCGTCGTATTCCAGCAATTGCTTGCGGATATCGAAATTGTGCCCTTCCACCTTGCGCTGGGCGTTTTCAATCGCCTTGCTGACCCAGGGATGCTCAATCGCCTCGCCTTCCTCCATGCCCAGTTTCTGCATGATTGCGGATACGCGATCAGAGGCGAAAATGCGCATCAGGTTGTCTTCCAGTGACAGGTAAAATCGTGTCGAACCGGCATCGCCCTGACGTCCTGAACGACCGCGCAACTGGTTGTCGATGCGCCGTGATTCGTGGCGCTCGGTGCCGATGATGTGCAACCCGCCCAGCGTCAGCACCTGCTCATGGCGTGCCTGCCACTCATCGCGCAGCCGCTGTACGGCCTGCTCATCCGGCTCGTTCAGCGCGGCCATCTCCACTTCCAGGCTACCGCCCAGTACGATATCTGTGCCACGGCCCGCCATATTGGTGGCGATGGTCACCGCCGCCGGGCGTCCAGCCTGGGCTATGATCTCCGCCTCGCGGTCATGCTGCTTGGCGTTGAGCACTTCATGCTTGATCTTTTGCTCGGTAAGCAGGCGCGACAGTAGCTCGGATGCTTCAATTGAGGCCGTGCCCACCAGCACCGGCTGGCCACGCTCCCGGCACCCTTTGATATCTTCGATGATCGCGGCAAATTTTTCCTTGGCGGTAAGATAAATCAGATCGCCGTGATCCTTGCGGATCATGGGCCGGTTGGTGGGGATAACCACCACCTCCAGACCATAGATCTGCTGGAATTCGTAGGCTTCGGTATCCGCCGTGCCGGTCATGCCAGACAGTTTGTTGTAAAGCCGGAAATAGTTCTGGAAGGTAATCGACGCCAACGTCTGATTCTCGTTCTGGATCGACACGCCTTCCTTTGCCTCTACCGCCTGGTGCAAGCCATCGGACCAGCGGCGGCCCGGCATGATGCGGCCCGTGAATTCGTCGACGATGATCACTTCACCGTCCCGCACGATGTATTCGACATCGCGGTGATAGAGCACATGCGCGCGCAAGGCGGCATTCAGGTGATGCATCAGGCTGATATTGGCGGCATCATAGAGGCTCTCGCCTTCCTGCAACAGCCCGGCATTCAGCAACAATTCCTCGGCCTGCGCGTGGCCTTCCTCGGTGAGATAGACCTGCCGCGCCTTTTCGTCGACGGAATAGTCACCCGGCCCTTCCTCCACGTCCTGCTTGGTCAGATTGGGGATAAGTACATTGATCTTTTTGTACATATCCGAGCTGTCTTCGGCAGGGCCGGAGATAATCAGCGGCGTGCGTGCCTCGTCGATCAGGATCGAATCGACCTCGTCAATCACCGCATAATGCAGGGGGCGCTGCACGCGGTCGGCGGGACTGAACGCCATGTTGTCGCGCAGATAGTCAAAACCGAACTCGTTATTGGTGCCGTAAGTGATGTCTGCCGCATACGCCTCACGCTTGGCGGTGGAATCCTGCCCGGAGAGAATTACGCCCGTGGTCAGCCCCAGGAAGCCATAGAGCCTGCCCATCCAGGCGGAGTCACGGCGCGCCAGGTAATCATTGACCGTCACCACATGCACGCCATTGCCCACCAGGGCATTCAGGTAGACAGGGAGCGTTCCGACCAGGGTTTTACCCTCGCCGGTGCGCATCTCGGCAATCTTGCCGTCATGCAGCGTCATACCGCCGACCAATTGCACATCGAAGTGACGCATGTTCATGACACGCTTGCCCGCCTCGCGCACCGTGGCGAAGGCCTCCGGCAACAAGGCATCCAGTGCCTCGCCCTTGGCAAGTCGCTGCCGGAACTCTTCCGTCTTGGCGCGCAACGCGTCATCGGATAGGACGGTATACTGAGGTTCGAGTGCGTTAATGCGCGCCACAGTGCTTTGCATGGCTTTTACGAGCCGCTCATTGCGGCTGCCAAAAATTTTGCTCAGGAATTTGGTGACCATGGGATAATCAATTCAGAAACGGAGGATGGGGGAAGGAGCTAGAAGTCTGTCTGACTTAGAAACTGTTCACAATCTCGCTGAAGGGCGCATTGCTGCGTTAAAATCGAACTCAAAATGCTCACATACTTCATGTATGCTCCGCTTTTTCGTTCGATTTTGCCTTGCACTGCACTGCATCCCTTGATCGAGATTGTGAACAGTTTCTTAGGTAGACTCCCAGGATAAAGGCTCCCAGTCTATGTTATGTTTTCGTTTACATCACCATCTATTAAAAAAACATGCCAATCAAGACACCTAAACGCGTAGCTGGCCTGCTGGCGGGAAGCCATGACATACTACAGCCGCTGCTTGCACGCGCCAAGCGGCTGGAACAGTTGAGCCATGTTTTACGTAACCAGCTTCCGCCGCCGCTAAACCAGCACTGTCAAGTCGCAAACATCCGGGGTGATACGCTGGTATTGCATGCCGACTCTTCCGCCTGGGCGCTGAAGTTGCGTTATAGCGTGCCCGTCATGCTTGCACAACTACAAAAAACCCCCGCCTTGCAGAGTCTGCGCGGCATTGACATCAAGGTCAGGCCCGCCAGCATGGTCGCCGCCCCGGCAGAAAAACCAAGGCGCGCGCATATGTCCGGGGACGCCGCCAGCCTGCTTGACAGCATGGCCGATGCCATCACCCACCCCAAACTCCAAGCCGCGCTGCACCGTCTGGCACGGCATGGAAAGCACAGTTAATTCGCCAACATATGTAGGACGCACCCTACGATTTCATTTTATTGATTTAAATTATTCAACCCGCTGTCACTGGCTGCAGGAACGATATGGGGGCTGACTTGTTGCCGTCTTCAAAAGTCACCAGCTCCCAGGCGTTTTCCCTGGCCATCAGCGCACGCAACAAACGATTATTCAATTGGTGCCCCGACTTGTAGCCGCTGAACGCGCCGATCAGGCTGTGCCCCAGCAGGTAGAGGTCGCCTACCGCGTCCAGCACCTTGTGCTTGACAAACTCGTCCTCGTAACGCAGGCCATCTTCATTGAGAATGCGGTAGTCGTCCACGACAATCGCGTTATCGGGGCTGCCACCCAATGCCAGTTTATTTTTGCGCAGCATCTCTATGTCGCGCATAAAACCGAAGGTGCGGGCACGGCTGACTTCCTTGACAAACGAGGTCGTGGAAAAATCCACAACCACTTCCTGAGGACGCCCCTTGAAGGCAGGGTGATCGAAATCAATGCTGAACGAAACCTTGAAGCCGTCAAAAGGATCGAATCTGGCCCACTTGTCGCCATCCTGGACAAGCACGGACTCCTTGATGCGAATGAAGCGCTTGGGCGCATTCTGCTCTACCACGCCAGCGGACTGGATGAGGAACACGAAGGGACCGGCGCTGCCATCCATGATCGGCACCTCAGGCGCGCTGATGTCGATATAGGCATTGTCGATACCCAGACCCGCCAGCGCCGACAACAGATGCTCCACGGTGGAAACGGACGCGGCACCGCTGCCCAGCGTTGTGGACAAACGGGTATCGCCGACGTTGTCCGGCGAGGCGTGGATTTCTACCGGCGGATCAAGATCCACGCGACGAAACACAATGCCCGCATCGATGGCGGCGGGCCGGAGTGTCAGGTAGACCTTTTCACCGGTATGCAAACCGACGCCTGTGGCCCTGATGACGTTTTTTAAAGTGCGCTGCTTGATCATGTTAACAATACCACGATATCCATACACGATAGCCCACCTTGCCCCGCCATTTATAGAGGGGCGCCGTAAACCTTCTTTGGCGTCATGTTATCACAGCGCATGAAGCCCTGCCTAGTAAAAACAAGCCTGTCAACTGGCCGGAACTCCGGCCAGCACAGCCGTTCAATCCGCCTGGCGGCGCAGAAACGCGGGGATATCCAGGTAGTCCAGATTGGAATCCAGATTAATCGCCTGCGCATGACGCCCGGACACGGCCTGGTTGCGCATCACTGTTGGACGGTCCAGCTTGCCGTAATCAATGTCGCCCATGCCAAACCCTGCGTTTTGGTCGCTGGCGTAACCGCTCTGCGCACTGCTGTGCCCGGCGCTCAATCCGGCAACACTCTGGTAAACCAGCTTGACCGGCTTCTCGGTAATCTCCTCACGTCCACCCAGCCCGGTTGCGACCACGGTGACGCGCAGCTCGCCAGCCACCATGTCAGGATCAATGACCGTACCCACTACCACGGTGGCGTTCTCCGATGCGAACTCTTTGATGATATTGCCGACCTCTTCAAACTCACCAATGGACATGTCCAGACCGGCGGTGACGTTCACCAGAATGCCACGCGCGCCGGACAAATTGATGTCTTCCAGCAGCGGGCTGGCGACGGCAGCCTCGGCGGCGCGTCTTGCGCGATCATCACCGCTGGCGGAGCCTGAGCCCATCATGCCCATGCCCATCTCGGACATCACGGTGCGCACGTCGGCAAAGTCGACGTTGATCAGGCCGGGACGGGTAATCAGTTCCGCGATACCTTGCACTGCGCCCAGCAGGACGTTGTTCGCCGACTTGAACGCGTCGAGCAGGGATACGCCCTTGCCCAGTACGGAGAGCAGTTTTTCGTTGGGGATGGTGATCAGCGAATCGACATGCTGCTCCAGCTCCCGAATACCGGCTTGCGCTACCTTCATACGCTTGGCGCCTTCGAAGGGGAACGGCTTGGTCACCACTGCCACGGTCAGGATACCCATTTCCTTTGCGATCTGCGCCACGATGGGTGCAGCGCCGGTGCCGGTGCCACCACCCATGCCGGCGGTGATAAACAGCATGTCGGTCCCTTCGATCAGCTCCATGATGCGGTCACGGTCCTCCAGCGCCGCCTGCCTGCCGACATCGGGATTGGCGCCTGCGCCCAGCCCTTTGGTCATGCTGCCGCCCAGTTGCAGCACGGTGCGTGCAGAGGAATTTTTCAGTGCCTGAGCGTCGGTGTTGGCGCAGATGAAATCGACGCCATCAATGCTCGCCAGCACCATATGTTCAACAGCGTTGCCGCCACCACCACCCACACCAATGACCTTGATAACTGCGTTTTGACTGTATGCATCCATTAGTTCAAACATGACTTTATCTCCTAAAATAACCCGCCGTTGAATCGCCATTACCACGGAGACACCACAAGCTCCGTGGCCAAACTCTTGAACCTAGCAGCCTGTCGACCTAAGTCCGACAGGCTGCTAAAAACTCCCCTGAAACCAGCCCCTCATCCTATCCCACATGTTCTTGACGCCCTCTTTCACCTTCGCCTCGCCGCCACGCCCATGACGCTGCTGGCAACCGAACAGCAACAGCCCGACACCCGTGGCATGAATCGGATTGCGCACTACATCCACCAGCCCCACGACATTCTGCGGAACACCCAGGCGTACCGGCATGTGGAAAATTTCCTCTGCAAGTTCGACCACGCCTTCCATCTTGGACGTGCCGCCGGTCAGCACGATGCCGGCAGCAATCAAGCCTTCAAATCCACTGCGGCGCAGCTCGGCCTGAACCAGACTCAATAACTCTTCATAGCGCGGCTCTATCACCTCGGCGAGGGTCTGACGCGCCAGACGGCGCGATGGGCGCTCGCCGACGCCGGGCACTTCGATGGTTTCATTGACGCTGGCCAGTTGCCGTAACGCGCAACCGTATTTGATCTTGATGTCCTCGGCAAACTGGGTGGGCGTGCGCAGCGCCACGGCAATATCATTGGTCACCTGATCGCCGGCGATGGGTATCACCGCCGTATGGCGAATCGCGCCGTCGGTAAATATGGCGATGTCCGTGGTGCCGCCGCCAATATCTACCAGACACACGCCCAACTCTTTTTCATCTTCGGTCAATACCGCGTAGCTGGATGCGAGCTGTTCGAGGATGACGTCGTCCACTTCCAGGCCGCAGCGTCGCACGCATTTCTCGATATTCTGCGCCGCGCTCACCGCGCCAGTAACGATGTGTACCTTGGCCTCAAGGCGCACGCCCGACATGCCGATGGGTTCGCGGATGCCTTCCTGGTGGTCGATAATAAATTCCTGCGGCAGGATATGCAGGATCTTCTGGTCGGCAGGAATCGCTACCGCGCGCGCGGCGTCGATAACGCGATCGACATCGGCCTGTGTCACTTCCTGATCGCGGATTGCCACGATGCCATGCGAATTGAGGCTGCGGATGTGACTGCCTGCGATGCCCGCATAGACGGAGTGAATCTGGCAACCCGCCATCAGCTCGGCCTCTTCCACGGCGCGCTGGATGGATTGCACGGTGGACTCGATATTTACCACCACGCCCTTCTTCAGGCCGCGTGACGGGTGCGAGCCGATACCGATGATATCGACCTTCCCCTCTGGCGTAATCTCGCACACTATCGCCACCACCTTGGAGGTGCCGATATCGAGACCTACGATCAAATCTTTGTCAGACTTCTTGGACATTTAAATCTTTTACCCTTGATTAAACCCGTTGTGTTGCTGCGCAACGCCTGGCGGGTTGCCAACCCGCCCTACATTTTCGCCACTCCGCTTCATACCTTCTTCCAGCGCACTGCAAATCCGTTCGTGTAACGCAGATCCACCTCGCCGATATCCGCCGCGCGTGCCGCGAGGGCTATCGGATAGATGCGTGCAAACCGCGTCAGGCGCGCATCGTCCGCAACGTGGCCCAACACCAACAAGGCGCCGTTATCCAACTCGATACGCCAGGAACGGCGATCATCCAGCGATACGCGGCTGACATGCAGCGCAAGCGGCTTTAGGGTCTTGTCCATATCCCTGTAACGCGCGGCGACCACGGTCTCGCTGCCTTGCGGCCCCTGCAGCTCGGGCAACCCTGCGGGATAACTCGCCGCAGGCGGAAAGAACAGTGCGCCCTGGCTGTTGACCAGCCCGCCGCTGCCCCAACGCGCCACGGGCAAATGTTCCACGACGGCAATTTGCAGCGTATCCGGCCAGACACGACGCACGCTGACGGCATTCACCCATGGCAAGCGCAGCACGGCATCTCTGACCGCATCGACATCGACATTGAAAAACCCTCCCGCCGTATACGCGGCGGCCGCCTGCTGCAACTGTTGCGTGCTCAGGTGATGAAATTGGCCTTCAACCTTCACCGCCGCGATCGGCAAGGTGCGCGGATCATCCAGCTTCACCCAGCCCCATGCCGCCAATCCGCACAAGGTCACGCCCAGCGCCGCCATGACGATCAGACGGGCATTGATGCGCGCTCGCCAGTCGCCGTCGGTACGAGCCGGCTCAATGCGTCGATTGGTTTTAGGCGTGCGTTTGCCAAACATATTCGTTAAAAATCTCTTTCCTTGACTCGATTACAATGTTGCTTCCAATACCCGCCACACCAACTCGTCAAATTCGATTCCGGCCACACGGGCCGCCATCGGCACCAGGCTGTGGCTGGTCATGCCGGGCGAGGTATTCATCTCCAGAAAATACGGATTGCCCTGGCGGTCGATGATGAGATCCACTCGCGCCCAACCTCGGCACCCCAGCACGCGGAAGGCGCGCAACACGATATCGTGCAGACGGCTCTCCTCATCGGCGGGAAGACCCGGGCAGTAGTAGCGCGTGTCGTCGCGGATATACTTGGCCTGGTAATCATAGAACTCACACGGTGTTTCGATACGGATCGAAGGCAACACACAATCGCCCAGGATGGGGAACTGCACCTCTTGCCCTTCGATAAACTGTTCCGCGAGCACCAGGCTGTCGTATTGCGACGCCGCCTGCCAGGCCTCTACAAGCTGATCGGCACGCGTCACCTTGGCGATACCGATGCTGGATCCCTCGGTAGCCGGTTTGACGAAAATCGGCAGTCCAAGCTGATGCACGACGGCCTCGGGGTCGAAGCCTTCTTCCAGCAGGATATAGCGCGGCGTAGGCACGCCTGCGGCCTGCCACACCAGCTTGGTACGCCACTTGTCCATCGCCAGCGCACTCGCCAGCACGCCGCTGCCGGTATAGGGAATATCCATCAGCTCCAGCGCGCCCTGGAGGGTGCCATCCTCACCGTAGCGTCCGTGCAAAATGATGAAGGCGCGGTCATAGCCGCGCAGCTCAGCCAGATCACGCTCGGCGGGATCGAAGGGATGGGCGTCGACACCGCGGTTGCGCAATCCGGCAAGCACGGCGTTGCCGCTCATCAGCGAAACCTCGCGCTCGGCCGACCGGCCGCCCAGCAGTACCGCGACTTTGCCGAAATCCGCTGGATTATTGGTCTTGCGCGTCATGACTCAAACCTCTTTTGACGGGAGGCACTCACCGATAATGTGCGCCTCCCGGATTAATCTAATGCCGTGTTCCCGCTCCACCACATCTGCTACATGCGCGATCAATGTCTCGATGTCCGCTGCCGTGGCATTGCCTGTATTCACAATGAAATTGGCGTGCTTGGTGGACACGCAGGCGCCACCGATGCGCATGCCTTTCAGGCCGCTGGCTTCGATCAACCGCGCCGCATGATCGCCGGGCGGGTTGCGGAACACAGATCCGCAACTGGGCTGATTGGTCGGCTGGGTGCGGTTGCGCTGCTCCAGCAATTCCTTGATACGCGCCTGGCTGGCCTCGGTGTCGCCGCTTTGCAGCCTGAAATTCGCAGCGATGAACCACTCCCTCGCAGGTCCGGTGACGCTGCGATAGCCGACGTGGTATTCGTCCGGTCTGCGTATAAGGCGCAAACCCTTGTGATCAATGATCTCCACCGATTCGACCAGCGGCCAGGTCTCGCCACCGAAGGCGCCTGCGTTCATCGCCAAGGCGCCGCCTACCGTGCCGGGAATCCCGGCGAAAAACTCGATGCCCACCAGCCCCTGGCGCGCACAGTAACGGGCCACTTTGGCGCAAGGCACGCCCGCCTCGGCGCGCACAGTGACGCCGTCATGCTGCAACCCGCCCAGCGCACCGACCATCATGATGACGGTGCCATTAAGGCCTCCGTCACGCACCAG
This sequence comes from uncultured Gammaproteobacteria bacterium, assembly GCA_947085925.1. Lineage (GTDB taxonomy): Bacteria > Pseudomonadota > Gammaproteobacteria > Ga007554 > LNEJ01. The sequence continues at coordinate 13,390 of CAMTYI010000030.1, read as the reverse complement.
CAGATTACTGCCCAGACCAACCCAAAATAGCGGTTCGTTCTCCGGCAACTGGCTCAGGAACAACGCCAGATCGTCGATGTCGGCGGGCTGATAAAACTGCCGGGCCGGACCACCCACGCGCCAGGTGGTGTGACGCGCCATGGGTTCATCACGGAGCAGGGTGCCGCGCAAGGCCGGTGGTTGGTGGTGCATTGTGCCCTTCATGGGTACATTGTGCCCTTCATGGGTATGCCATCACGTCATCAAGTCTTTAAGTTGCTTCGGCAATTTCGCCGCCGCTGCACCGATGTCGCCTGCGCCCAGCGTGAGCAGGATGTCGCCCTTGCGCAGCAGCCCGGCCAGCGTTTCCGGCAGTTCGGCAACACGTTCCACGAACACGGGGTCGGCATGGCCGCGTGCCCGGATGGCACGACATAGCGTGCGCCCGTCGGCCCCGGCAATCGGCGCTTCACCGGCGGGATACACCTCCACCAACGCCAGCACGTCCACCTCGGAGAGCACCTTGGAAAAGTCTTCAAACAGGTCGCGGGTGCGCGTGTAGCGATGTGGCTGAAATGCTACAACCAGGCGACGTTCCGGCCAGCCGGCGCGAATCGCCTGCACCACGGCGGCGACCTCGCGCGGATGATGACCATAATCGTCGATCATCAGCACGCTGCCCGCAGGGGTGTCGATCTCGCCGTAATTCTGGAGACGCCGCCCGACGCCCTGGAACCCTGCCAGACCGCGCAGAATCGCATCATCAGCAACATCCACTTCATGAGCGATGGCTATCGCCGCCAAGGCGTTGAGCACATTGTGGCGGCCCGCCAGATTCGCGGTGACCGTCAACCAATCGCGTTGACCGGGGCGGGACACGGTGAAGTAGGTGCGATCCTGCTCCTGGCGAATATCGCTGGCGAAAATATCCGCGCCGCTATCCTCACCGATGCCATAGGTAATCACCGGACGTGTCACCTGCGGCAGGATCTGGCGCACCACCGGATCATCCAGGCACAACACCGCCAGCCCGTAAAAGGGCAGGTGGTGCAGAAACTCGACAAAGGTCTGGCGCAGCCGCCCGAAATCGCCACCGTAGGTCTCCATATGGTCGGCGTCGATGTTGGTCACCACGGCAATCATCGGCTGTAAATACAAAAATGATGCGTCGCTCTCGTCGGCCTCGGCCACCAGATATTGGCCCGCGCCGAGACGGGCGTTGGCGCCAGCGCTGTTGAGCCGTCCACCGATCACAAAGGTGGGATCCAGTCCGCCCTCGGCGAGCAGACTGGCGGCCAGGCTGGTGGTGGTGGTTTTGCCGTGAGTGCCCGCCACTGCAATGCCTTGGCGGAAACGCATCAGTTCGGCAAGCATTTCGGCACGCGGCACCACCGGGATACGCAAACGCTGCGCCTCGATCACCTCGGGATTATCGGCGCGCACGGCGGTGGAGGTCACCACCACGTCGCACCCGTTGATGCACTCCGCACTGTGGCCCAGCGAGAGGGAAACACCCAACTCTGCCAGGCGGCGCGTTGCGGCATTCTCATGTACATCCGAACCGGACACCTGATAGCCCAGGTTATGCAGCACCTCCGCGATGCCACTCATGCCTGCGCCGCCGATGCCTACAAAATGAATACGTTTGATGCGTCTCATGCTCGCGCCGCCTCCAGACACAGTGCCGCCACTACGCGGGTGGATTCCGGTTTCGCCAGACGCCGTGCGATGCGCGCCATCTCTAAAAGTTTTTGCCTGCCCTGCTGCGGCGCCTCGCAGAAACCGGCGAGCAGCTTACCCAGCGACTGCGCGGTGAGCTGCGGCTGTAGCGCCAATATGGCCGCGCCAGCATCCGCCAGGTACGCCGCGTTGTGCGTCTGATGATCATCCACGGCGAACGGGTAAGGCACCAGAATCGACGCCACACCGGCTGAAGCCAACTCTGACACCGTCAAGGCGCCTGCACGGCACAGCACCAGATCGGCCCAGGCATAGGCCTCAGCCATATCACCGATGAACGGATCGACACGCGCCGCGACGCCTGCTTGCCGGTAAGACTCACGGGCGGCCTCGATGTGCTTTTTCCCCGCCTGATGCCACACATCGGGACGTACCCCCGGCCCCATCGCCTTGATGGCATCGGGCACCGTTTGATTGAATACCTGCGCGCCCAGACTACCGCCCACCACCAGCAGTCGCAGCACGCCACTGCGTCCGGCAAGGCGCTGCTCCGGCGGCGGCAGCGCGGTGATCGTGGCGCGGATAGGATTGCCGGTGGCGACGGCCTTGCATCGCGCCGGAAACGTGCCTGGGAAGGCTTCCAGAACCTTATTCGCCAGCCTCGCCAGCCAGCGGTTGGTCATGCCCGCGATGGCATTCTGTTCGTGGATCACCAGCGGCTTGCGCAGCAGCCAGGTGATAAACCCGCCTGGCCCGGTGACAAAGCCGCCCATCCCCAACACCGCCATCGGGCGACGACGCATCACTATCGCCAGCGATTGCGCCATCGCAACCATCAGCTTGAAGGGCGCCAGCAGCAGGCTCATCGGCCCTTTGCCGCGCAAGCCGCTGATCGACACCCATTCGATGTCGATACCGGCGCGCGGCACCACCTCGGCTTCCAGGCCGGCACGGGTGCCCATCCACACCACCTCAACCCCTTGCGCGCGCAGCTCATCCGCCACTGCCAGCGCAGGGAAAACGTGTCCGCCGGTGCCGCCCGCCATAATCAAAACACGCTGCACGCTCATGTCGCCACGGCTCCCGCAACACGCACCACAGGGACGGTTCGTGCGTGGTCGTGCACGCGGGTTTCATGCGCGACGCGCAACAGCAACGCCACCGCCACGCACATCACCACAATACTGCTGCCGCCGTAACTCATCAGTGGCAGCGTCAGCCCCTTGGTCGGCAGCACGCCCATGTTGACGCCGATGTTGATAATCGCCTGCAAGGCGATCCACAACCCCAGTCCATAGGCAAGATAGGCCGCGAAGCTGTGCCCGGCCTTTTCCGCTGTCCGCCCGATGACGTAGGCACGCACCACCAGCAACGTGAACAGCCCGATCACCACCAGCGAACCCACCAAGCCCAACTCTTCAGCCAGCACTGCAAATAGAAAATCGGTGTGCGCCTCAGGCAGATAGAACAATTTCTGCACACTCGCACCCAGCCCCACGCCAAACCACTCGCCGCGCCCGAAGGCGATCAGCGCCTGGGTCAACTGGAAACCGCTGTCGAACGGATCGGCCCACGGATCCATGAAACCCGTCAGGCGCGCCATGCGATACGGCGATGAAAAGATCAGCCCCACCACCGCCACTGCCAGCGCCGCCATCAAAGCCACGAACGGCAAAAGACGCGCGCCGCCCAGGAACAACATGCCCAGCGCAGTGGCAAACATGACTGCGGTGGCGCCGAAATCCGGCTCCAGCAACAACAACAGCGCGATCAACGTCAACAGCAGCATTGGCTTGATAAAGCCCAGGATCGAGTTACGCACCTCCGCCCCGTGGCGCACCAGATAACCGGCGATATAGATCACCACAAACAGTTTCACCGGCTCGGACGCCTGCAAATTAAATAAACCCAAAGAGACCCAACGCTGACTGCCGTTGATCACCTTGCCTATCCCCGGCAGCAGCACCAGCGCCAGCATCACCATGCCAACCAGTAGCAGCGTGCTGCCGGCCTTTTCCCAATAAACCAGGCGGGTGCGCGCCACCAGCACCGCTGCCATCACGCCCACCATCACAAACGCCACCTGGCGGATGATGTAATAAAAGGGATGGCCAAACTGGCGCTCGGCGATATTGAGCGAGGCGGAACTCACCATCACCACCCCCAGCACCAGCAGCGTGAGCGCCGCACCGAGCAGCCAGGGGTCGCCCAACGGCAGGGCGACGGCGGACCGCGACGGTGCATTTGGACGCGATCCGGCACGCGGACGCGGCATCACCACCCCGCCTCGCCCTGCAACCCTGCTGACGTTCTTTGCGCGCGGTGCCCAGATTTTTTTGAGCCACGCGATCATGCAGTCACCTTCAACACTGCGTTGGTGAATACATTGCCGCGCTCTTCATATCCGCTAAACATGTCGAAACTGGCGCAGGCCGGCGACAACAGCACGACATCGCCCGGTTGCGCCAGACGACGCGCCTGAGCCACGGCATCCTCCATGCTGGCCGCATGCACCACTGGCGTCACGCCGCCCAACGCGGCTTCGATGAGCGGCGCGTCGCGCCCGATCAACACCACGGCGCGTGTCTTGTCTGCGGCGGCCTGGCGCAACGGTGTAAAATCCGCATCTTTGCCCAGTCCACCGGCAATCAGCACCACCTTGCCCGGCATACCTTGCAGGGCGGCGAGCGTGGCGCCGACGTTGGTGCCCTTGGAGTCGTTGTACCAGGCCACGCCCTCTTTCTCGGCTACCCATTGACTGCGGTGTGGTAGGCCGGGGAATTCGCGCAGGGTTTGCAGCATTGCCTCCATTGGCAGGCCCACAGCATCACCCAAAGCCAATGCGGCCAGGGCATTGGCGACATTGTGCATGCCCTTGATGCGCACCTCGGCCACCGGCATCAGCGGTTCGCTATTCCGCGCCAACCAAGGCCCATGCACCCGCTGCATAATTCCGAAGTCGTTAAACTCCGGTTCACCCAGATCAAAGCGCACCGTGTGCCTGCCCGTCTGCGCCATGCCCATCACTACAGGATCATCAATGTTGAGCACCATCACACCGTTGCCGTGAAAAATGCGCTGCTTGGCGGCAGCGTATTCATCCATGCTCTGATAACGATCCATATGATCAACACTGATATTGAGCACGGTCGCCGCTACGGCATTAAGCGAAGACGTGGTCTCAAGCTGAAAACTGGACAGCTCCAGCACATATAGATCCGGCTCGGTGGCGCCAAGCAGATCAAGCGCGGGCACACCAAGATTACCGCCGACGCGCACATTGCGACCGGCGTGCTTAGCCATTTCACCCACCAACGTAGTCACGGTGCTCTTGCCGTTCGAACCGGTAATCGCCACCACGGGCGCGGCGGCATGGCGCGCAAACAATTCGATGTCACCCAGCACCGGCACACCGCGCGCCATGGCCTGAGCAATCAGCGGTTCGCGCAGTGACACGCCGGGGCTCACCACCAATTGCTGTGCGGCGGCAAAAGCGGCAGGATCAAAACCGCCAACAAAGACTGCCATGCCTGGAAACTCCTGCTCCAGGGCGGCCAATCCCGGCGGGAAATCACGGCTGTCGGTCACTGCCACCGGCACCCCGCGCGCGGCGAGAAAGCGCGCACAGGACAGGCCAGTCTTGCCCAGACCCACGATCAAAGTATTGAGTTTTACCTCATCCATGCTCATCGTATCTTCAGCGAACTCAAACCAACCAGCACCAGGATCACGGTAATAATCCAGAAACGCACGATGACGCGCGGTTCCGGCCAGCCCTTCAATTCAAAATGATGATGCAGCGGCGCCATGCGGAAGATGCGTTGGCCTGTGAGCTTGTATGACCCCACTTGCAGCATCACCGACACCGCCTCCATCACGAACACCCCGCCCATGACGAGCAACACCAGCTCCTGACGCACCACCACCGCCACCACGCCCAGCGCCGCGCCGAGGGCGAGGGCGCCGACATCGCCCATGAACACCTGCGCCGGATAGGTGTTGAACCACAAAAATCCCAGACCCGCTCCGACTATTGCACCGCAAAACACCGCCACCTCGCCTACACCTGTGACATAGGGGATACTGAGATAAGGTGCGAATTTGGCGTGCCCCGCGACATAGGCAAATACCGCCAGCGCCCCTGCTACCAGAACAGTGGGCATGATCGCCAAACCGTCCAGGCCATCGGTCAGATTAACCGCGTTGCTGGTGCCGACGATCACGAAGTAGGTAAGCAGGATGAACACTACCCCCATCTCGATGGAGGCATGCTTGAGGAACGGTATCAGCAGATCGGTTTCGGCCGGGGTTGCAGCATAGTGGTAGATGAACACTGCGGCACCCAACCCCACCACCGACTGCCAGAAATACTTGGCACGCGCCGACAGACCCTTGGAGTTGCGCAGTATCAACTTCTTGTAGTCATCCACCCAGCCGATCACACCGAACAGCAGAGTAACGATCAACACCAACCAGACATAACGATTAGCCAGGTCGCCCCACAGCAGGGTGCTCAACGCAATCGCCACCAGTATCAGCGCACCACCCATGGTTGGCGTACCGGCCTTGGTCAGATGGGTCTGCGGACCATCGTCACGCACGCTCTGCCCTACCTTGTACATGGTCAATTTGCGGATCATCGCAGGCCCCACCAGCAGCGAAATCGCCAGCGCAGTGAGCGCACCCAGCACGACGCGCAGCGTCAGGTACTGGAACACGCCGAAGCCTGTGTGAAACTGGGACAGATATTTGAAAAAATAAAGCAGCATTTAATTGGCCTTTAAAGAAATCACGCCTTTTCCACCAAGGCATCAACCACACGCTCCATGCGCATGAACCGTGATCCTTTCACCAGCACGGTCGTCCCTGCTGCCAGATCCGCCAGCAGCGCGGCTATCAACTCATTGTGGCTGGCACAGTGCCGCCCGTTCGCACCAAACTCCCGCACTGCGCCCACGCTGAGTTCCCCGGTGGCATAGAGGCGGCCTATACCGGCCTGCCTCGCTTGCGCGCCCACTTGCTCATGGAATAGCGGCGCATCATCACCCAGCTCGCCCATATCGCCCAGCACCAGCGCCTTTTCGCCCTCAACGGTGGCCAGCACAGCAATCGCCGCCTGCACCGACGGCGGGTTGGCATTGTAGGTGTCATCTATGATGCGCGTGCCGTGGATACCCCGCTTAACCTGCAAGCGCCCTTTCACCGCACGCATCGCCTCCAACCCCGCTTTGATGTCGGCAAGCGTAGCGCCCGCTGCCAATGCCGCAGCGCTCGCCGCCAGGGCGTTCATCACGTTGTGCAGGCCCATCAGAGGCAACACCACAGAGGCATCACCGGCAGGCGTATGCATATGAAAAGAAGTTGTAATAGCGGTATCGTCAACGATGCAGCGCACACTCTCTGCCAGCGCGTAGACATCCGATGGATTACTCATACCGAAAGTCATGCAGCGGCGCGCGCCCAGCAGGGTGCGCCAAAACCCGGCATAGACATCATCGGCATTCACTATGCCGATGCCGTTTTCATCCAGCCCTGCGTAGATTCCACCCTTGGTATGCGCGATTTCATCCAGACTGCCAAAGCCTCCGATATGGGCCATGGCCGCGTTGGTAATCAGCGCCACGGTGGGCCGTGCCAGATTGCTCAGATAGGCGATTTCACCAGGATGATTGGCGCCCATTTCGATCACCGCGCAACGGTGCTCATCGCGCAGGCGCAACAGCGTCAGCGGTACACCGATGTCATTGTTCAAATTGCCTTGGGTCGCCAGCACCGGCCCACGCCGCGCCAGTATCGCGGCGAGCATCTCCTTGGTGGTGGTCTTGCCGTTGCTGCCGGTAACTGCAACCAGCGGCATGGCGAAGCGCGCGCGCCATGCCGCAGCCAACTGGCCTAACGCCAGGCGGGTATCCGCCACGCACAGGGCAGGCAAAGCAGCCTCCATAGGCATGCTGACCAGCGCTGCCACCGCGCCACGGGCGGCGGCCTCCGCCACAAAGGCGTGACCATCAAAATTCTCGCCGCACAGCGCAACGAATAGATCCCCTTGTTGCAAGGTGCGGGTATCGGTGTTCACCGCCGCGAACGCCACATCCTCGCCATGCAGTTCGGCACCCAACGCCTTGGCCGCTTCGGACAACGTCATCATCCTGCAACTTCTCCGAGCAAGGCGCGCACCTGGGCGCTGTCGCTGAACGGTCGCTTTTCATCACCGATGATTTGATAATCCTCGTGGCCCTTGCCGGCCACCAGCACGACATCGCCCTCTTTCGCCTGATTCAAGGCATGGGCAATCGCCCGGGCACGATCACGCTGCACATGCATATGGCTAGGCTCATGCAGACCCGCAGCAATCTCCGCGATAATTCCATCTGCATCCTCATGACGAGGGTTGTCATCAGTGAGCACCACATGATCGGCGTAGCGTTGCGCCACCTCGCCCATCAGCGGGCGCTTGCCGCGATCACGGTTACCACCGCAGCCGAACACTACCCACAGCGCGCCCGCACAGTGTTCGCGTAAGGCCTCCAGAGCCTGCCGCAGGGCATCCGGGGAATGGGCGTAATCGACCACCACCAGCGGCTTCCCAGCACCCCCGTCAAAGCATTCCATGCGCCCCGGCACTGGGCGGATTCGGCTGATTTTGTGCAGGGCATCGCGAAAATCGATGCCCGACAGCACCAGCGCCGCCAGCACCGCGAGCAAATTGCTCGCATTGAAACGGCCCAGCAACTGGCTGGGGAAGCGCCCCTCTCCCCACGGAGTGACAACGTGCATTTCCATGCCATTGATGTATGGGTGCAGCACTGTGCCCTGCACCCTGTTCATATTGGCTGCAACATAACGTGACGGAATGCCGCCTTCATCGCCTTTGCCCTGTCCGGACAGAGAATAACTTATCGTTTTTACACTCGAAGGCATGGATTGCAGCAGCTCGACGCCGAAGGGATCATCAGCATTGATCACTGCATAGCGCAGCCCCGGCATTTCAAACAAGCGCCGCTTGGCCCGCGCATAAGAGGCCATGTCACCGTGATAATCGAGATGATCGCGGCTAAGGTTGGTAAAAATTGCCAGATCGAACTTAACACCGTTGACCCGCCCCTGATCCAGGCCGTGAGACGACACCTCCATCGCAACACTCGCCGCATCCTTCTCCAGCATGTCAGCCAGCAAGGCGTGCAGGGAAATCGCATCAGGCGTGGTGTGAGTGCCCACCTCCAACTGCCCGGACAAGCCATTACCCAGCGTGCCGATCACACCGCAGGGCGCATTTTCGTTGAGCGCCTGAGCAAGAAAATGGCTACACGAGGTCTTGCCGTTGGTGCCCGTCACGCCCGCCACAAACAACTTGCGCCTGGGATTGCCGTAAAACCGTTCGGCGATAATCCCGACGCGCTGGCTCAGATCTGCAACGCCGAACAAAGGGACATCCTCAAACAACGGCGGCGCAGCTTCGCCATCCTTCTCATAGGCAACAGCGACCGCGCCCGCCTGAATCGCAGCGGCGATAAAATCGTGACCGCGCTGAGACTGTCCCGCGCAGGCCAAAAACAGATCACCAGGCCGGGTCTTGCGGCTGTCCATCGACAAGCCCCGAATCTCCCGGTCACTGGCAGCATCAACGTGTACGCATCCTTCCAGTAACATCCTCAATGCACAGCTACGCGACACCATCACAATACCCCTCCTATATGTTTGGGCTGCGGGTTAGACACATGAACCTGACGAACCACAGGCTGTACCGGCACCGCCTGCGTCACAGCACCCGCCGCATTTTTACCAACCCCATCCCCCTGCACCAACTGTGTCCGCAGCGATTGCACATCGTCCGGCGCCACATCGAGTAGGCGTAGCGCACCCGCCATGATTCGCCCAAATACCGGTGCGGCCACCAGCCCGCCGTAGTATTCGCCGCTGCTCGGCTCGTTGATCATCACCACCATGACCAGACGTGGCTTACTGACAGGCGCCATGCCGGCGAAAAGGGCAAGGTAGCGGTTAGTCGCATACCCGCCTGCCTGAGACTTATGGACCGTGCCGGTCTTGCCAGCCACCCGGTAGCCCGGCACACCTGCCGACAAACCGGTGCCGCCGGTATTCACCACCGCCTCCATCATTTTCAACACCTGTCCGGCGACTTCAGGACGCATGACCTGCTCACCCTGCGGCGGCTCGGCCAGGTGGACGAAGGAAACCGGCTTGAATTGCCCCCCATCCGCCAGCACCATATAGGCGCGCGCAAGTTGCAGTGGGGTCACCGACAGGCCGTAACCATAGGAAAGCGTGGCGCGCTCGACCTCACCCCAACCTTCATAACCAGACAGTGCGCCGGTCATCTCGCCAGGGAAACGGCCCCCACTGGCGGCACCAAATCCCACCCGCGAAAACATCGACCATAACTGCTTGGGCGCCATCGCCAGGGCCATCTTGGTAGCACCGACGTTGCTCGACTTCTGGATAACGGTAGACACATCAATGACACCGTAATTATGCACATCGCGCACCGTATGATTACCCACCTTGAACAAACCGGAGCCGGTATCAATCATGGTGGTGGGGCGAAATTTTCCGGTTTCCAGCGCCGCAGCAGCGGTAAATGGCTTGATCGTGGAGCCAGGCTCGAAGACATCCGTTACGCCACGGTTGCGAAAATCATCACCGCGCAGATTGGCGCGATTATTTGGATTGAACGAGGGTTGATTAACCAGCGCCAACACCTCGCCGGTATTCACATCAAGCATCACCACCGAACCTGAGCGCGCACGACTGCTCTGGATTGCCGCCTTCAATTCACGGTAAGCGAGATACTGAAGACGCCGGTCGATACTCAAGGCCACATCCTTGCCCGGCAGCGGCTCGCTCACTCTCTCGACATTTTCCACAACCCGGCCCAAGCGGTCCTTGATCACCCGTTTGCTGCCCGGTATGCCATGCAGCCATTCGTCATAGGCCAGCTCCAGACCCTCCTGACCGGCATCATCCACATTGGTAAAACCAACCACATGCGCCGCCACCTCACCCGCCGGATAATAGCGGCGATACCCGCGTTGCAGGGACACGCCCGGCACGCCCAGCGCCATCACCTGCTCGGCCAGATCCGGGCTGACATTGCGTTTGAGGTAGACGAATTCACGCCCCACGCGGCTGGTCAGGTGACGCTCCAAACTCTTCACATCAATATTCAGCAGGCGCGCCAGACGCGGCCATTGCGCACGCGCCGCCAGCAGCGCCTGTGGATTTGCCCACACCGAATCGACCGGTGTACTAATCGCCAAAGGCTCGCCATTGCGATCAGCAATCATGCCGCGATGCGCGGGTGTCGCCACCTCTCTCAGATGACGCGCATCACCCTGATCCTGTAAAAAATCATTGCTCAATATTTGCAAATCCAGCGCACGCCATACCAACAATAAAGTAATCGTGCCCAGCACTCCCAGCACCACCAGGAGCCTGACCGGCTGGGTAGGGGGCGTATTCTGCATCATGGCTTGACGATCACCACGGCTTCGGGGGGAGGCAGAATCATGCCCAGAGTGGTGCGCGCCGTACCTTCAATCCTGCCATGCGTCGCCCATGTGCTTTGCTCCAACTGCAACTGACCCCACTCGACAGCCATATCGTCACGAACCTTCTGCAGGGATTGCAATTCGACAAACAATTTGCGGCTCTCATATTTGGCATAGACCACAGCGAAGGCAGACACCAACACTACCGCCACCAGGAGACCACCCCTGAAATAACGGCTGTTGAACAAGGATGTTTTTGAGCTACTCACCATCACCTCTAAACCTTCTCCGCCGCACGCAACACCGCACTGCGCGCGCGCGGATTGGTCTGCAATTCATCCGTGCCCGGATATATCGCCTTGCCCACCGCACGCAAACTAGGGCGCAACTGCGCCTGCGTCACTGGTAACCCCGGCGGAAAGTCATCGCCGCGCACCTGTTCGCGGATAAAACGCTTTACGATCCGATCTTCCAGAGAATGAAAACTGATCACCGCCACCCGCCCGCCAGGCGCCAGCGCCTCGACCACCTGGGGAAGACAGGTCTGCACATCCTCAAGTTCGTGATTAATAAAAATGCGTATCGCCTGAAAACTGCGCGTAGCGGGGTGCTTGTCTCGCTCCCAGGCCGGGTTGGCGGCAGCCACAATCGCCGCCAGACGGCCAGTGGTGGTGATGGGCGCTTCCTGCCGGGCGGCAACGATAGCGCGCACAATGCGCCGGGCATAACGTTCTTCACCGTAGGTATACAGCACCGATGTGATCTCCTGCTCCGAGGCGGTAGCCAGCCACTGCGCGGCGCTGATACCCGTCGCGGGATCCATACGCATATCGAGCGGCCCATCCTGCCGAAAGCTGAAGCCACGCTGGGGATCGTCCAGTTGGGGCGAGGAAACCCCAAGGTCAAGCAACACACCGTTGACCTTGCCCATCCAGCCGCGCTCCTGAACATACTGCCCAAGCATGGCAAACGTCCCTCGCTCAATCGAAAACCTTGGCTCACCCTCAAACATCTGCCGCGCGGCAGCCACGGCCTGCGGATCCTTGTCGATGCCCAGCAATGCACCGTGCGGACCCAACTGCTGCAGTATCATTTGCGCATGACCGCCGCGCCCGAAGGTGGCATCCACATAGATGCCCTCCGGCACGATATTCAAGGCGTCTATCACCTCCGCCAGTAGCACTGGACGGTGAAGATAGGTGTCAGTCACCGTGGCGCCAGATTCCATACCAAACTCCACTAAAGCGACAACGACTCCAACTCAGCGGAAAGGCCTTCCTCACCCACCTCCTCCTTCGACCAGATGGCATTCCAGGTTTGCTCATCCCACAACTCAAGCTTATTGACCTGACCAAGCAACATCACCTGTTTGTCGAGTCCGGCATATTCCCGCAATTTGGGAGGCAACAGGATGCGGCCCGCACCGTCCAGCTCACACTCGGTGGCATGACCGATCAGCAGCCGCTGCAAGCGGCGCGCCTGCTTATTGAGGCTAGGCAACTTCGCCAGCTTGCGCTCGATCTCTTCCCACTCGGGCAGGGGATACGCCAACAGGCAGCGGTCGTCACGATCCACGGTAATCACCAGTTGACCGCCGCACAAATCCTGCAGGCGATCACGATACTTGGTCGGCATTGCCATGCGACCCTTGGTATCCAAACTTAGTGAAGTGACCCCGCGAAACAAAATTTACCCCCACTTTTTACCACTTTACCCCACTTGACGACACTATAGGTATCACAAGCCACCCCTGTCAAGAAAAAAACACCATGGAAATGGATAAATTCCTGCTTTGCGGACAGTGACTTAGCGCAACAACACGGGAATTGGAAGCAGGCAGGGAGAAGAAGGGGGGTAAGCGGCAATCAAATCAAAAAGTTGGAGCGGGCAATTACAGCAAAACATCAAGAGCAGGGTGGGATCAGCATGTTGAATTAAAAAATAAAGGAGTTGGCCTATAAGCCGGGTTCTGTCTTGGACAGCCATTCATCTGGGATGTGCGTCACCGCACACCTCAAGCAACCTACCCGGGAACAGTGCGGGCCGCACCATCGTTCCCCTATTTGGTCTTGCTCCGGGCGGGGTTTTCCCTGCCACGGCTGTTGCCAGCCGCGCGGTGCGCTCTTACCGCACCATTTCAACCTTACCTGCCTCTTGCGAGACATCGGCGGTATATTTTCTGTGGCACTTTCCGTAGACTCGCGCCTCCCAGGCGTTACCTG
>CAMTYI010000029.1:0-3065 GCA_947085925.1 uncultured Gammaproteobacteria bacterium | reverse complement strand
GTATAAACACTGCAAATCTCAATCCCGGCACTACCATCAGCTTCAACATCCCCGGCCCGGGCAACCAGTCAGCAGGTGCCGATTCGTGGTGGCGGATCACACCGCTCACCTGGCTACCCGGTTTCATCGCCTCCAATACCACAATCGACGGCACGACCCAAACCACCAATCGTGGCAATACCAATAGCCTCGGCCCTGAGATCGAAATCAACGGCGCCACAGTTGGCGGCGTCGGACTCGATGGCTTCGGTGTCAGTTCACCAGCAACCAATGTAACCATCAAAGGATTCATCATTAACCAATGGTCGGGGGCGGGGATTTCGCTCTGGACTGGCACAGGAACGGTCACCGGCAATTACATCGGCACCAATTACGCTGGCACTGGCGCGTCGGCGAATACCGGTTACGGCATCTACGTGAACTCCAATGGCAATACCATTGGCGGCACCACGGTGGCGGAGCGTAATGTCATCGCTGGTAATGGCGGCCCCGGCATCCGCATCGTCGGTAACAGCAATACCGTTCAAGGCAATTACATTGGGGTGAACGCCACCGCTGGCGGCACGCTCGCCAATGCCTCCGACGGTATCCAAATAACAGCCACCGCCACAGGCAACACTATCGGCGGCACAGCGGGCGGCGCGGGTAACGTCATTTCGGGTAATACTGGCGGGGGAATCAACAACAGCGCGTCGGGCAGCAACAATGTCTATGGCAATTACATCGGCACCAACGCGAGTAGCGCGTCACTCATTAATGGGGGCGATGGCCTCTATACCTCCGCCGGAACCGTGAATCTCGGCAATGCCTCGGAGGCGCAATCCAATATCATCGGCCCCAATACTGGCGTCGGCATCAATCTGGCGGGTGGCACTGTCAACCTGGCTGGCACCGTCACCGTGAATGATGATGTCACGCTCTCCACCGGTACACTGGCCATGGGCAGCGCAACATTGAATGTCTCGGGCAATTGGACGCGCACCAGCGCTACGGTCACGCCGGGTACGTCGACCGTTAATCTCAACGGCACCAACAACCAGACTATCACCAGCGGCGGGGCCTCGTTCTTTAATCTGACGCTCAATAACACCGGCGCGGCTGGCAGTGACACGGCCGTCATCTCCGGTACCCTAACCACCAGCGGCGCATTGACCGTGGCCGATGGCACACTCGACATCGGCACTAACAACCCCGCCGTCAACACGGCGGGAAATGTCACTATTTCAACCGCCGGAAGCATTAATGTCACAGGGCGTACGGGTACTGCTTGGACATTCAATGGAACCTCTACATTCACGGACAGCTCCAGCACCGGACCTCAGCAGCTTGGAAGCATCACCGTCGGTGGCAGCAGTTCGACATTAAATCTGGCCAGCTCCATGAAAGTGTGGTCGATGAGCATCAATGCGGGTAACACCGCCAATCTTGGATCGGGAGGGTACACACTTGAAATCACCATAGGCGGAACGCCTTTGTGGAACGCGGGCACATTCACGGCGGGAATATCCACAGTCAGGTATACGGGGTATTTGGCAGGGGTGACGGTGGCGCCGAATGCGACCTTCAACAGCTTGGAGTTGGCCCCTGGCGGCGCCGCCACATATTCATTAGGCAACGCCACCACGGTTACAGGAAACCTCACGATCGGCGCCAACACCACCTTTACCACCACCACCACCAACTATGCGCTAAATGTGGCGGGCAACTGGAGCAACAGCGGGGCATTTGTCGCCAATGGCGGCACGGTGACTTTGAATGGGACTAATCAAACCATCACCGGCAACACCACCTTCAACAATTTCACCAAGAGCGTTTCAAGCGCCGCAACCCTTACCTTCGCTGCGGGCAGCACAACCACCATCAACGGATTGGCGACGGTCAATGGCGCCTCCGGGCAATTATTGAGCCTGCGCTCCTCTGTGAATGGAACGCGCTGGAACATCAGATTCGCTGGAACAAAATCCATCTCATTTGTGGATGTAAGGGACTCCGATGCATCAGGCTCGGCCGTGGCCAACAAACCCGTGTCGCCCGCAAGCTCCAGCGATGGCGGCAATAACATCTCCTGGTTTGGGAGCGCCATCAGCGGCACAGTTTACATCGATGAAGGTGTGACCAACATCGGTGCCGGCAAGACGGTCAGACTGATCAAAAATGGCGTCGACTCCGGCAGCACCACCACCGATGCCAGCGGCGTGTATTCGATCACGCCGGCAGCGCTCGTCGCCGGTGATGCTTTGCTGGTCTATATCGACGGCGATGCCACTTATAAAGGCACCACGGTCACGGTTTCCAACGGAGCGGCGCTCGCTGGCCTCAACATCTACGCCGATCACACCATCATCCGTCACGACAACGGCGGTAGTCTCAGTAATACCAACATGGGCACTGCGAAGGGGGCCTACGTTGATACGGATATCGTTTATTCCGTGAGTGGCGGCAATCTCGTCGTCACCAGTGGTTGGCTGTATACCCCGACAGGCCATAGTTTTACTCCCGGCGGAAATTTGACGACCACGGGCATGCAGAACCTGGGCACATTCAACGGCGGCAGTGGCAGCATTACAGTTCAGGGGCAGCTTATCCAGCGCGCCGGTGCCTACACAGCAACCAGCGGCACAACCAGCATATCCGCCAGTTTCACTGTCTCAGGTGGAACATTCACTCACAATTCCGGAACTGTCTTGATGGCCAGTACGGGCTGGAGAACCTACAATATCGGCAGCACGATATTGAACAACTTCACGATTGGCATTCCCAGCGCGGCGGTGTCCATCGTCGGCACCGTAGATGTCAACGGCAATCTCACTATTACCGGTGGCGAGCTCGTCAGTGGCACCATCGCCGTGGCTGGCAATGTCACTACCACCAATGCCGGCGTGATCGGCGGCGCGGTTATCCTGCTCGACGGCACAGGTGCCCAAACCCTCAGCGCAGGCGGCGGAATCGGCGCACTTCCTGGCGTAAACATCAATAAAGCCTCCGGCACTCTAACGCTTCAAGACACCATCAACATTGGCGGAACGACGGGTTGGACCCACACAACCGGAACCGTTGATGCGGGC
>CAMTYI010000028.1:0-29325 GCA_947085925.1 uncultured Gammaproteobacteria bacterium | reverse complement strand
TAGAGACTGGAAAGCGGCGCTCAATCGTTTTACTATCCAGTTTGATGAGCGGATGCCGCAACATTAATGAATTCCGTTTACACAAAATTCAGGACACCCTCTGTAAGTGTGCTAACAATTGAATTGGCTTCTATTGTGTTGAACGAAATACGCCAATCAGTTTCTGCGGGACAATACTTTTTATACAACTCATCAAAACTTCTAGAAGTTAACGTAGCATCAACTACCTTGATGTAATACACCGTCTTAACGTTGCGTCCATCAATATTTACCAAAAACACAACTTTGTCATTACCTACATAACCTTCGTTTGGTACGTAATTGAAATCGCCATCTTTCGACACTATTACACCATGTTTAGGCTGCTGCAATATCTGAACAGAAGCCTCCTTTGCTGCCATCTGTAAAGCAACATCATCGGAAGCTTCGGGGATCCTCCGCAGTGCAGTACCCTGAGGGTAGAGAGATAATCCATTTGTAAGCGATGAATTCGACCCCATTCCCATCTTCGCTAATGTCGGTGAAACCACACAAACCCCCATCACCCCATACAGCGATTCTGGATCGGGTTTACTAGGTGTCTTTTGCGCAACGGTTGCGATTTGCATCAATACTGGCGCTGCTTGCGGCGGCACGTTGGGCATGTCCATGATCAACATATCGACTTCTCCTGGTTGAATATCAAAATCCGCTTGCAACTCTGGCAACAGAGTTTGAGTGGAAGTAGTTGTAGCCACGCCACCGTCATAGGCTGTCAGAAGTGACGGGGTTGCGGGCAAAATCACCTGAATATTCGGCTTATTAAGCGTGATACCAAACTGGGTGTTGTAATCTTTCTTGTTGCTTGCAGTAATGCCGAGCGCCTTTAATACTTCGCTCATGTTGCCGTAGGCATTCTGATCATAAATAATATTATTAGTCCCGTCCCATAACAGCTCTCTATGTAGCCTCTCAGCTAAAGGTGGATTCCCCTGTATACCCGAATGAGCGTCTTTGAAATTATTCAAATCAGTATGACTGCCGTTATTAATTATGTTATTTAGATCACCCCAAGAGGAGCCATACCGCCAATACCAAGCAGCTGAAAGTGCCGCTATTGTTGGATCAGATGCAATCATCACTGATTGAGCAACAAAATCGTAATTAGCCCCTAATATTTGATTTAAACCCAGAATAGGATCATGCCCATTATTTCCACGAGTTCCTCCATTAGCCAGCCTCTCATACCCACCTTTTCGGGTAATCTGAAAGAGTCCTCTGCCACGATACTTGTAGCCATCACCTGATGCTTCATTACCATTACCATCCATATTCGAGTAAGCATCATTCGCCTGCTTTTCTCCGCGTGAGCCTCCAACACCAAGTGTGCCATTTAGATAGCCATTGTATGTAGCCAAATCGGCATCGTGATGTGCCAAATAGTAAGCGTTCCTAGTAATGTAGTTAGTGGAGCCAGGAATAGGTGCGTCGATGGCCAGCTTTCTAAAATTTCCGATCTTTTTAAGGGTTGCTGCATTCCAACCAACGTTTTCTGTCATGTCCGGATCAGACAAGCCTCCAGTCTCGGGGTATCGGCGTCTTTTTGGTTGAATTTGTCGGGCGTGGCCTTGTTTTCCTTGACGAGAAGTTGGCGCGCGGCGAGTTCGCGCAGGCTGACGCCGATGATGTCGCCCATGCGGCCTTCCTGGGAGACGATGACCATGTCATCATCAAAAAACGTCCCCGCCACCGGGCCGGTACTCGCCGACACCCGCTGTTCGGCGAGGTCGGTGTCGGGTAGTTTGAGGTGTTTGATCAGTTGTTTATTCTCGTCCGGTACGGCCAGGGCGGCCTCGATGAGGGCGTCGACATTCCAGGCGTAGCTCTGGTTGGGTTTTGTTGACGTCCCGTCAGCTATGTTGCCGCTGAAGCCGCCCTTGAGCTGGCCGATGAGCACTTTGCCGTCTTCCGACAGGCCCAGGTTGACGATGCCGTAGCCGTCGAGCGGCAGGGTGGCGCCGATGAATTGGGGGGTGCCAAAAGTGCCGAAGGGGTTTTTGACGATGCCGAGTTTGCCGCCGACGGCGACTTTCTTGGCGGAGGCCGAGCCGCCCACGGCGATGGGGGCGCCGGAGGGGGTCCACAGGAAATCCGGCGCTTTGTACATCGCTTGCCAATAGGGGTCGAGGAAATGTTGGTTGTCGTCGGAGACGATGGCGTATTCGATGCGCTGTTGCAAAATCTGCCCCGATACCGGACAACGTGCGTTACGCAGTTCTTTGTGCAGGGCGTAGATGCGGTCGAAGCGATCCATGAGTTTTTTGTTTTTTTATGAGTCTCATGACGCTACATTAAGTCATTACCTTCCGCAAGGGTTGATTGGAGCGATTGATTGAGTGCGTTTCATCACCGGGAGGGGCGACAAATATGGCCTGGATTTATCAAAAACCAACACCCCTCATCCTCTCCCAAAGTAAGAGAGGCGAGGGGTGCAGGTTATTTGTTGATGAAGTCTTTTATCCTGCGCAACGCTTCCCGAAGGTTGTCCATATGGGTGGCGAATGACAGGCGCATATACCCCGGTGCGCCGAATGCCGACCCCGGCACCAGTGCTACGCCGGTTTCATTGAGCAGGTATTCCGCCAGTTCCACGTCGGTGGTGACCCCGTCCAGCGCGTCGATCACACCTTGCATGCAGGGGAAGGCGTAAAACGCGCCTTGTGATGGCAGGCATTTGACCCCATTGATCGTGTTCAGCTCCGCTACCACGAAGTCGTGGCGTTCCTTGAAGGCGACCAGCATGGTCTGTATGCAGGATTGGTCACCCTCCAGGGCGGCTTGCGCGGCCACTTGGGAGATAGAGGTGGGGTTGGAGGTGCTTTGTGACTGGATGTTGGTCATGGCTTCGATGAGCGGGACCGGGCCTGCGGCGTAGCCGATGCGCCAACCGGTCATTGAGTAGGCTTTGGATACGCCGTTCAGCATGATGGTGCGCTCATAGAGATCCGGGCAGGCGTTGAGGATGTTGCAGAAGGGCGCTTCGCTCCACAGGATGTGCTCGTACATGTCGTCATTGGCGATCAGCACCTGTGGGTAATCGCGCAGTACCGCGCCCAAGTCCTCCAATTCGGCGCGGGTGTAAGCAACGCCGGTAGGGTTGGAGGGACTGTTGATGACAAACAGCCGGGTCTTCGGTGTAATAGCGGCGCGCAGTTGTTCGGGAGTGATCTTGAAGCCTTGTTCGATGCCCGCATAAACAATGACAGGCTGGCCGTCGGCGAGCAGCACCATGTCGGGATAAGACACCCAATAGGGGGCCGGTATGATCACCTCGTCGCCGGGATTGAGCAGCGCCTGCGCCAGGTTAAAGAAGCTCTGCTTGCCGCCGCACGACACCAGTATCTGGTTCGGCACATAGTTAAGGCCGTTGTCACGCGCAAACTTGGCTATAATGGCCTTCTTTAGGCTGGGGATGCCGTCCACGGCGGTATATTTGGTGAAGCCATTATGGATGGCCTGGATGGCGGCCTGTTTGATGTGCTCCGGTGTATCGAAATCCGGTTCGCCCGCACCCAGGCCAATGATGTCGCGTCCCGCAGCCTTGAGTTGCGCAGCGCGCGCCGTGACGGCGAGGGTGGGCGAGGGTTTGATGCGTTGGACGCGATTGGAAAGTTGAATGTTCAAGCCAGTGTTCCTGAATAGTCTAAATCTCAACCCTTAATAATACTTGAATAGCGGCATTACCAAAATCCCCATGAGCAAAACTTTTCATATTGATGTGCCCATGACGCCGGCGGGCGACCAGCCCGCGGCGATCAGCGCCCTGGTGGAGGGGCTGGAAGCCGGTCTGCTGAAGCAGACACTGCTTGGCGTGACCGGCTCAGGCAAGACCTTCACCATCGCCAACGTCATCCAGGCCGTGCAGCGGCCCACCTTGATCCTGGCCCCCAACAAGACCCTGGCGGCGCAGCTTTATGGGGAAATGCGTGATTTCTTCCCGGGCAACGCCGTGGAGTATTTCGTTTCCTATTACGATTATTACCAGCCCGAGGCCTATGTGCCTGCCTCGGATACCTATATAGAGAAAGACTCATCGATCAACGAGCACATCGAGCAAATGCGCCTGTCTGCCACCAAGGCGCTGCTGCAACGCAGGGATTGCATCATTGTCGCCACGGTGTCCGCCATTTACGGCTTGGGTGATCCGCAGGCTTATCTGAGCATGGTGCTGCACGTGGTGCGCGGTGAAACGATCAATCAGCGCGACCTGCTGCGCCGCCTCGCCGATCTGCAATACACGCGCAACGACATCGAGCTGCACCGCGCCACCTACCGCGTGCGCGGCGAGGTGATCGATATCTTTCCTGCGGAATCCGACCGTGAAGCATTGCGCATTGAGCTGTTCGATGACGAAGTCGAGACTCTGGCCTGGTTTGATCCGCTGACCGGCGAGATCCTGCGCCGCGTGCCACGAGTGACCATCTTCCCCAAGAGCCACTACGTGACACCGCGTCAGACCTTGCTCGATGCCATAGAGCATATCAAGGACGAACTGCGCGAGCGGCTGGACTACTTGTATGCCCAGAATAAATTGGTCGAGGCGCAGCGTCTGGAGCAACGCACGCGCTTTGATATCGAGATGATTATGGAGCTGGGCTATTGTTCCGGCATCGAAAACTACTCGCGCTATCTGTCTGGTCGCCCGGCAGGCGAGCCGCCGCCGACGCTGTTTGATTACCTGCCAAGTGGCGCGCTGCTGGTGATCGACGAAAGCCACGTCACCCTGCCACAACTGGGTGCTATGTACAAAGGCGACCGTTCGCGCAAGGAAAACCTGGTGAATTACGGTTTTCGCATGCCGTCGGCGCTGGACAACCGTCCATTGCGTTTCGAAGAATTCGAGCGTATTTCGCCACAGACTATTTATGTCTCCGCCACGCCGAGCGCTTATGAGCTGGAACACTCCGGGGCAGTGGTCGAGCAGGTGGTGCGCCCGACAGGTTTGATCGACCCGGAAATCGAGGTGCGTCCGGTGGGCACGCAGGTGGATGACCTGCTGTCTGAGATCAAAAAGCGCGCCGCGATTAGCGAGCGCGTTCTGGTGACCACGCTTACCAAGCGCATGTCAGAGGATCTCACCGACTATCTTTCCGATCACGGCGTTAAAGTGCGCTATCTACACTCGGACATCGACACAGTGGAGCGTGTCGAGATCATTCGCGACCTGCGGCTGGGCAAGTTCGACGTGCTGGTGGGTATCAATCTGTTACGCGAGGGACTGGATATCCCCGAGGTGTCGCTGGTGGCCATTCTTGATGCGGACAAAGAGGGCTTTTTACGTTCCGAGCGTTCCCTCATTCAGACCATCGGCCGCGCTGCGCGTAACCTGCATGGCAGGGCGATTCTCTATGCCGACCGGATCACCGGCTCCATGGAGCGCGCCATCGGCGAGACTGAGCGCCGCCGTAACAAGCAGATCGCCCACAATGAGGCTCACGGAATTACCCCGCGCGGCGTGGAAAAAACCATTTCCGACATCATGGAAGGCGCCTATCCGGGCAGCCCCGGTTCGCCCAAGCAATATGCCCAGGTAGCCGATGAAATAGCGACGTATGCCGCGCTATCGCCTGAGAAGCTGATGCAAAAAATCAAGAAGCTGGAACAGCAAATGTACAAGCACGCCCGTGATCTGGAGTTCGAAGAGGCGGGCCGCATCCGCGATGAGATACACAAGATCCAGCAATATGGCTTGGGGATGCCGGATGTGAAGGCGGGGTGAGTTTTTTGGACGTGCCGTTGCCTGTTTGGTGCCGGAATGTGAGATATGGCTTGTAATTGACCCCGGGGTTATGTTATTTTTTCGCCTCTTGAATAAGTAGGCGCGTAGCTCAGTTGGTTAGAGCACCACCTTGACATGGTGGGGGTCGTTGGTTCGAGTCCAATCGCGCCTACCAGAATTGCTGGTCCCACCGTTTGTAATCATACCCATCTGTAATCATGCCCATCATAACCCTTCCCGACGGTAGTCAGCGCAGCTTCGATCATCCCGTGACCGTGCAACAGGTCGCCGCGAGCATCGGCGCCGGTTTGGCCAAGGCCGCTCTGGCAGGCAAGGTTGATGATCGGCTGGTCGACACCTCGTTTGTTATCGAGCATGACGCCCACTTGGCGATTGTGACCGAAAAAGGCCCCGAGGGCCTGGACGTTATCCGCCATTCCTGTGCCCATTTGCTGGCGCAAGCCGTTAAGGCGTTGTTTCCCGATACCCAGGTGACCATCGGTCCGGTTATCGAAGACGGTTTTTACTACGATTTCGCCTATCAGCGCCCCTTTACCCCGGAAGATCTCCAGGCCATCGAAGACAAGATGCTGGAATTGACCGCCCAGGATCTGCCGGTTTCCCGCTCGGTGATGCCGCGCGATGAAGCCGCAGCCTTCTTTCGCAGCATGGGTGAAGAGTACAAGGCCAAGATCATTGAAGATATCCCGGCGCACGAGGCGTTGTCTCTCTATCGCCAGGGTGACTTTACCGATCTGTGCCGTGGCCCGCATGTGCCTTCGACAGGGAAGATAAAGGCCTTCAAGTTGATGAAGGTGGCGGGTGCCTATTGGCGTGGCGATTCGAAAAACGCGATGTTGCAGCGTATCTATGGCACTGCCTGGACCGATAAGAAGGCACTCGACGCCTATCTGCACCGCCTGGAAGAGGCTGAAAAGCGTGACCACCGCAAGATAGGCAAGGCCCAGGATCTGTTTCACCTTCAGGAAGAAGCGCCAGGCATGGTGTTCTGGCATCCCAAAGGATGGGGCATTTGGCAGGTGGTGGAACAGTACATGCGCCAGATATTTCGCGACAACGGCTATCAGGAAATCCGCACCCCGCAGGTGATGGACCGGGCGATGTGGGAAAAATCCGGGCACTGGGAAAATTACCGCGAGAACATGTTCACCACGCACTCCGAGTCGCGTGATTATGCGGTCAAACCGATGAATTGCCCTGGACACATTCAGGTGTTCAATCAGGGCTTGAAGAGCTACCGCGATCTGCCGCTGCGCCTGGCCGAGTTTGGTTCCTGTCATCGCAACGAGCCATCCGGCGCGCTGCACGGTATCATGCGGGTGCGCGGCTTCACGCAGGATGACGCGCACATCTTTTGTACCGAAGAACAGGTGCAGAATGAAGTCTCCGTGTTCATTGATTTGGTGCGCAAGGTGTACGCGGACTTTGGTTTTAACGAGATTTTAGTGAAGCTCTCCACCCGCCCCGAAAAGCGAGTGGGCTTGGATGAGGTGTGGGACAGGGCGGAGCATGCGCTGGAGCAGGCGCTCAATAGCAAAGGCCTGGCGTGGGATTTGCAGCCGGGCGAGGGCGCCTTCTACGGGCCAAAGATCGAATTCTCCCTCAAGGATTCCATTGGGCGCGTCTGGCAATGTGGTACAGTGCAGCTTGATTTTTCCCTGCCGGAGCGGCTTGACGCATCCTATATCTCCGAAGACAGTTCCCGGAAAGTGCCTGTCATGCTGCACCGCGCTATTTTGGGTTCGCTGGAGCGTTTTATCGGCATTTTGATCGAGCATCATGCCGGTTTTTTCCCGGCCTGGCTGGCGCCTGTACAGGTGGTGGTGATGAATATTACCGACAAACAGGCCGGATATACGCAGGAAATTGAAGAATTACTGAGAAAACAGGGTTTCAGGGTCAAATCAGACTTGAGAAATGAGAAGATCGGCTTTAAAATTCGCGAGCACACGTTGCAACGTGTGCCGTATCTCCTTGTTATAGGAGATCGCGAAGTGAATGAACGTTTGCTGGCTGTGCGTGCGCGTGGTGGAGAAGATCTGGGCAACATGTCGCTTGATGCCTTCCTTGATCAACTCAATGCCGATATTGCGAGCCGCGGCCTTAGTCGCCAAGCAATAACAACTTGAACATTGTCCATCTTGCAGGCGAGCGCCATGCGTCGTTGCCAAGCGTTTGCGTAGTTCGCTGTGCGGCGCGTTTGACGCCTCGCCTGCAAGCGGCCACCGCTCAAGTTATTCCTGTTTGGCTCTTTACTGTTTCGGAGGGTTAGAGTATCGCCGCTGACAAAGAGGTTCGCCTCAATGATGAGATTAGGTCCCCGCAGGTTCGCCTGATCGGAGTCGATGGAGAGATGGTAGGTGTGGTTACCTCGCGAGAGGCGCTGCAAATGGCTATCGAGGCCGAGCTGGATCTTGTGGAGATTGTCCCGAACGCGACGCCTCCAGTATGCCGCATCATGGATTATGGCAAGTTCTTGTTTGAAGAAAGCAAGAAGCGCCATGCGGCCAAAAAGAAACAGAAGCAAATCCAGGTTAAGGAAGTAAAGTTTCGGCCAGGGACGGAAGAAGGGGATTATCAGGTAAAACTACGCAACCTGATACGTTTCCTGAGTGAAGGGGATAAGGCCAAGGTAACCATCCGGTTCCGTGGCCGAGAGCTGGTGCACCAGGAACTCGGGTTCAAGATCGTAAAACGGCTTGAAGTCGATCTGGCGGAAGTCGGTGTTGTTGAACAGCATCCGAAAATGGAAGGCCGCCAGATGGTGATGGTTCTGTCCCCCAAGAAGTAGGAGTGTAGTTCGCTCCTGCAAAGCAAACATTTAATATTAACGAATGCGGAGTTATTGTAATGCCCAAGTTGAAAACCAATAGCGGCGCGGCCAAGCGTTTCAAGCGCACGGCCTCTGGCGGCTTTAAACACAAACAATCGTTCCGTAACCACATCCTCACTAAAAAGAGTTCAAAGCGGAAGCGGCACCTGCGTCATAACGCGATGCTGGACCACGCCGATGTGGCAGGACTTAACCGCCTGCTGCCCAACAGTTAAGGAACGAGGAATTAAGCTATGCCAAGAGTAAAACGTGGCGTTACCGCGCGCGCCAGACACAAAAAAATTATCGATCAGGCCAAGGGCCATCGTGGTAGACGCAACAGTGTCTTCCGCGTAGCAACCCAGAGCGTCATCAAGGCCGGCCAATATGCCTACCGTGATCGCCGCCAGAAGAAGCGCCAATTCCGAGCCCTGTGGATTACCCGCATCAATGCCGCCGCGCGTGAATGTGGCCTGTCCTACAGCCGCATGATCAACGGTCTGAACAAGGCCGCTGTGGCAATCGACCGCAAGGTTTTGGCGGATATCGCAGTCTATGACAAAGCCGCATTCGCCTTATTGGCGGAAAAGGCCAAGGCTGGACTGTCGAGCTGAAAATAGTGATGTGATTATCCGTCGTCGTTGATGGCGGTGTAAGCGATAAAGACAGGGGAAAGGCCAAAACCTTTCCCCTGTTTTGTTATTTGGGTCTGTACGCCATTGTTCATTGTAATCTGTACATTTTAGTAATGATGGGAACGGCATAAGGGGATATTTTAGTGCAAGAGCTGACAGAGCTTGTACAGCAGGCCGAAAAAGAGGTCATGCAGGCACAGAGCTTGCCTGATCTTGATCAGGTGCGGGTACGTTATCTTGGTAAAAAGGGCCTACTTACCGAATACCTCAAAAGCTTAGGCAATCTTTCGCCGGAAGAAAGGCCCAAGGCGGGTCAGGCCGTCAATGCTGCCAAGGAATCAGTGACCGCCAGCATTGAAGCGCGGCACGCCGTTATAGCAAGTGCGGCGATTGCCGCCAAGTTGGCGGCAGAAACGCTTGATGTAACCTTGCCTGGAAGGGGGCAGGTGTCAGGTGGTATGCATCCGATAACGCGCACCTTGGAGCGCATCGAGCGGTTGTTTGCCCAAGTGGGTTTCGAAGTGGCCGAAGGGCCGGAGGCGGAGAGCGATTATTACAACTTTGAGACGCTGAATATTCCCGCGCATCATCCGGCGCGTGCGATGCATGACACGTTCTATTTCGACGCCCATACCCTGTTACGTACCCATACCTCGCCGGTGCAAATCCATGTGATGCAACACCGTCCGCCGCCGCTGCGAGTGATCGCCCCCGGGCGGGTCTATCGCTGTGATTCTGATTTGACGCATACCCCGATGTTCCACCAGGTGGAGGGCTTCATGATCGACGAAAATGTGAGCTTCGCCG
The DNA here is from genome assembly GCA_947085925.1 of uncultured Gammaproteobacteria bacterium. GTDB lineage: Bacteria > Pseudomonadota > Gammaproteobacteria > Ga007554 > LNEJ01. The sequence continues at coordinate 19,292 of CAMTYI010000028.1, read as the reverse complement.
ATCTGAAGGGGATGCTCAACGATTTCTTGCGTGGTTTTTTCGAGCAGGATCTCAAGACCCGTTTTCGTCCGTCCTACTTTCCCTTTACCGAACCCTCGGCAGAGGTGGACATCCAGTGCGTGATGTGTGGCGGCAGCGGTTGCCGGGTCTGCAAGAATATCGGTTGGTTGGAAGTGCTGGGGTGCGGCATGATCCATCCTCAGGTGTTTGCCAACGTCGGCATCGACAATGAGCAGTACACCGGCTTTGCCTTTGGCATGGGAGTGGAACGCCTCGCAATGCTGCGCTATGGCGTCAACGACCTGCGCCTGTTTTTTGAAAACGACCTGCGCTTTTTGCGGCAGTTTGGTTAACGTTTTTGTACGGTAAAGCATCATGAAATTCAGCGAACACTGGTTGCGGGAGTGGGTGAATCCTGCTATCAGCACCGAACAATTATCCGCGCAGTTGACCATGGCTGGCCTGGAAGTCGATGCCATTGAGCCTGTCGCGCCTGTCTTTTCAAAGATAGTAGTAGGCGAGGTGCTGGAGGTTGTGCAGCATCCGGATGCCGAGCGTCTCAAAGTGTGCCAGGTGAATATCGGTGAGGCGCAGCCCTTGCAAATCGTGTGCGGTGCGGCCAATGTGCATGCGGGGTTGCGCGTGCCCGCCGCGCTGGTAGGAGCACAGCTCCCCGGCGGGCTGGAAATCAAGCGCGCGAAACTACGTGGTGTCGAATCCTTCGGTATGCTGTGCTCCGCCAAGGAGCTGGGACTGGCCGAGAGTTCCACTGGCTTGATGGTGTTGCCGCCCGATGCCAAGCCCGGCGCGGATGTGCGCGCCTGTCTTCAGCTCGACGATGTCAGCATTGAGTTGGGGATAACGCCGAATCGCGGTGATTGCCTGAGCATCGCCGGGATTGCGCGCGAGGCAGGGGTGTTGAATCGCTGTGTTGTCACGGTGCCGGGCATTGCGGAAGTGCCAGCTACCGTATCCGATGTATTGCCGGTCGACGTTGCTGCCCCCGTTGCGTGCCCGCGTTATGTGGGGCGCGTCATCAAGGGCGTCAACCCGAGCGCCGAGACGCCGCTGTGGATGCGCGAGCGCCTGCGCCGCAGCGGTGTGCGCAGCATCAGCCCGGTGGTGGACGTTACCAATTATGTTCTGCTGGAAATGGGGCAGCCGATGCACGCCTTTGATCTGGCGAAGCTGAGCGGCGGCATTCATGTGCGGTACGCTCTCGCAGGGGAGGCTATTACGCTATTGGATGGACAGCAGGTCACCCTCGAAGCAGGTACTTTGCTGATTTGCGACCAGCGTCAGCCGCAGGCCATCGCCGGGATCATGGGCGGGATGGACGCGGCGATCAGTGACGTGACGGATACGCTGTTTCTGGAAAGCGCCTTCTTTGCACCGGCGGCGGTGAGCGGCCATGCGCGCCGCTACGGGCTGCATACCGACTCATCGCACCGCTTCGAGCGCGGGGTTGATCCAGGCCTGCCGCGACGCGCCATGGAGCGCGCTACAGCCTTGCTGCTGGCGATTGTAGGGGGGCAGGCGGGACCGGTGGTCGAGGCCGTGGCCCACGAACATCTGCCTGAACGCACACCCATCAAGCTGCGTGCCGCACGCGTGCGGCGTTTGCTGGGTGTGATTATTCCTGACGATCAGGTCGCGGATATCCTGGTACGGCTTGGAATGGATGTGGTTCAAGAGGGGGAAGAGTGGCAGGTTATCCCACCGAGTTTCCGCTTTGATATTGCCATCGAGGCTGATCTCATTGAGGAAGTCGGGCGGATTTACGGCTACATCGAACTTCCCAGCACCCGGCCCGAAGGGCCGTTGGTCATTCATTCGCAACCGGAGTCACATATTGGTGTGGGGCGGATGCGTCAGATATTGATAGATCGAGGCTATCAGGAGGCGATTACCTATAGTTTTGTCGATCCCGCTTTGCAGCGCGTGCTGGATCCGCAAACCACCCCCCTGGCGTTGGCCAACCCGATTTCGGCGGATATGGCAGTGATGCGCACCAGTCTCTGGCCGGGCCTCATGCAGGCGCTGATATATAACCAAAATCGTCAGCAGGGGCGGATCAGGCTGTTTGAGACGGGCGTGAGATTCTTGCCGCAAGACAGCGAAATTAAAGAAGAAAAAATGATCGCCGGGATTATTGCCGGTAACCTTGCTCCGGAGCAATGGGGCGAGCAAACACGGCTTTCGGACTTTTATGATCTCAAGGCCGATGTCGAAGCCTTGCTGGGATTGACGGCGTGTGCAAAGGAGTTTATTTTCACTCCAAAGCAACATCCAGCGCTTCATCCGGGCCAATCCGCCGCCATTACCCGGCACGACGGTGAATTGGTAGGCTGGATAGGCGCTACGCACCCTGTCGTGGAGCGTGAACTGGGGCTGACGGGGCGCGCGTTGATGTTTGAGTTGCGCTTGTCGGCCATTGGACTGGCGAGACTGCCGCGTTTCCATGAACTATCCAAATACCCGGCGATCCGCCGCGACATCGCTATCGTCGTGGATGAGACGGTTTCGTCGCGGGCCGTGCATGATTGCGCGACCGGCGTGGCTGGCGAGTTGCTGCGGAACTTGCAGTTGTTTGATGTGTATCGTGGCAAAGGTATTGATCTTGGAAGAAAAAGTCTTGCGCTGGGCTTGACGTGGCAGGATTCTTCGCGCACTCTTACGGATGAGGATGTTAACGGCCTCATGGAAACAGTGTTAAACAAGCTTGGGTTGGACCTTGGCGCTAAATTGAGAGACTAGAATCATGGCGTTGACAAAGGCGGAATTGGCCGAAAAATTGTTCGAAGACCTCGGATTGAACAAGCGTGAAGCCAAAGAACTGGTGGAAATGTTTTTTGAGGAGGTTCGCGACGCGCTGGCCAAAGGGGTGCAGGTCAAGCTCTCCGGTTTCGGCAATTTCAATCTGCGTGACAAGCGGCAGCGCCTTGGGCGTAATCCCAAGACAGGCGAGGAGATTCCAATCACGTCACGCCGTGTCGTAACCTTTCATCCTGGTCAGAAATTAAAAGCGCGGGTAGAGGCGTATGCTGGAAGCCAGCAGCCATAACGGACTGCCGGTTATTCCCGGCAAGCGTTACTTCACCATCGGTGAGGTAAGTGACCTGTGCGATGTCAAACCGCATGTGTTGCGCTACTGGGAGCAGGAGTTTCCCCAGCTCAAGCCTCTCAAACGGCGCGGTAACCGGCGTTATTATCAGCGGCAGGACGTGATCATCGTGCGTCAGATCCGCAGCTTGCTCTATGAGCACGGCTTCACCATCGGCGGTGCGCGTCAACGTTTGTCTGGGGACGATGCCAAGAGCGACGTTACCCATAGCCAGCAGATTGTCCAGCAAATGCAGCATGAGCTGGAGGAGTTGCTGGATATTCTAAAAGGGTGATCGGCTATTGGATGATGCCGCAAAATTAAGTGTGCTGCAGAGCCGAATAAATGTCATTTTTTGTTTGTTATCAGATGTGCATTTGAAGTATCATTAGCCCCCTCGCTTCATCCCCAGTTGATATCCTCTGGGTGTACCAAAAAATCGGGGCGTAGCGCAGCCTGGTAGCGCACCACCTTGGGGTGGTGGTGGTCGGAGGTTCAAATCCTCTCGCCCCGACCAAATTTGATCAAATCCCAGAATAGCCTTGCGGCTCACGTCCAGTGAGCCTACTCCTTCACCCTTGTTATCTCCTTCAACCGCTGCATGGCGGGACAATCTCTCTTCGCATTTATCCAATAATTTTCTTTGTCATTTCCTCCAGGGCGATATTCAATTAAAGTAACCATCAGGACGTGGCGATATAGAGGCATTGTCTTCTAACCACAGCAGGGATAACCCAGAGGGAAAAATCATGAAAATGGCATTGATAGGATTGGGTAAAATGGGCGGTAACATGGCGCGCCGCTTGTGCCGGGGTGGTGTCGAGGTGGTGGGTTACAACCGATCACAAGACATCGTCAAGAAAATCGCCGCCGAAGAGGGCATGATCCCTGCGGCATCGGTGGCCGAGGCGGTGCAACAACTGCCGTCACCGCGCGTGGTTTGGATAATGTTGCCCAGCGGAGAGCCGACCGAGCAGCAGATCCGTGATTTGATCCCGCTGCTTTCCAAGGGTGACATCGTAGTGGACGGAGGCAATTCCAATTATCACGACAGCGAGCGCCGGGGCGCATGGCTGGCGGAACACGGCATCGGGTTCATGGATGCGGGCACGTCGGGCGGTATCTGGGGCTTGGATAATGGCTACTGTCTGATGGTGGGTGGCACGCCAGAAGTGGCGGCGGTGCTGGAACCGGCGCTCAAGGTGCTGGCCCCCGCGCCAGATCGCGGCTGGGCGCATGTCGGGCCGGTAGGCGCCGGCCACTTCACCAAAATGATCCACAATGGCATTGAATATGGAATGATGCAGGCCTTCGCCGAAGGGCTGTCCCTGCTGCGTGGCAAAGAGGAGTTTGCGCTGGATCTGGCAAAAATTACCGAGCTGTGGCGGCACAGTTCCGTGGTACGGAGCTGGCTGCTGGATCTCACGGCAGAGGCGCTGAAAAATGGTGGTCAGACGCTGGAGAATATCGCACCCTATGTCGCGGATTCCGGTGAGGGACGCTGGACGGCGGTGGAAGGCATCGACCAGGGTATCGCAACGCCGGTCATGACGCTGGCATTGCAGATGCGGTTCGCGAGCCAGGACAAAGAGGGCTACCCTTATCGCCTGTTGTCTTTGATGCGGAATGCCTTTGGCGGGCACGCCATCAAGAGCGCGGGTGAATAAGATGATTGATCCTTGCACTCTGGTGATATTCGGCGCCACCGGGAACTTGGCGCGACGCAAGCTGATACCCGCGCTGTTCCAGTTGGAGGTGGCGGGGCGGCTGCCTGACAAAATGGTCATACTTGCGTTCGCGCGTCGTCCCTGGCAACGCGAGCAATGGATAGATGAAGTGTCCGGTATGCTGCGCGAAAAATTTCCGCAGGGTCTCAATGAAAAGGCTTTCGAGCGTTTCCGTGAGAGATTACATTACCATGAAGGTGATCTGGACGATGTTGGTGCTTATCAGCGTTTGCAGCAGACACTTGATGTGGATCCGAATTTTCCTCCCAATGCGATGTTTTACATGTCGATCCGCCCTGCCGAATTTGGCTCGGTGATTGAGAAGTTAACCGGGGCCGGTTTGCTTGTGGAGAAAAACGGCTGGCGCAGGGTGGTAATCGAAAAACCCTTTGGCTATGACTTGCTCAGCGCGCAGATCCTGCAACAGGGGTTGAGCAAACATTTAAACGAGAATCAGATTTACCGTATTGATCACTACCTTGGCAAGGGCACAGTGCAGAACGTGTTGGTGTTCCGCTTCGCCAATCTGCTGCTGGAGCCATTGTGGAATCGCAACTACATCGATCATGTGCAGATCACGCATTCCGAAACTTTGGGTATTGAGGGGCGTGCTGATTATTACGAAGGCGCGGGCGCGCTGCGTGACATGATTCAGAGCCATTTGATGCAATTGCTGACGCTGGTGGCGATGGAGCCGCCAGTGATGATGGATGCCGAGTCGTTGCGTGATGAAAAGGTCAAAGTGCTCAAAGCGATTCGTCCCATCCCGCAGAACGCTGTGCATGCCCATGCCTTCCGCGCGCAATATGCCCGTGGTACAGTTAATGGAAAGCCTGTGCCGGGTTATCTTGAGGAGGAGGGCGTGGCGTCCGATAGTTCCACCGAGACTTACGCTGCGCTAAAACTTTACATAGATAACTGGCGGTGGAAGGGCGTACCGTTTTATCTGCGCACCGGCAAACGTATGATAGAAGGAAGTTCGGCGATTTATATCCGTCTTAAAAACCCACCACAACACTTGCTGCGGCACACGCACCATGAGCCACTTACACCAAACTGGATCATGCTCGGTATTCAACCCAGTGAGGCCATGAGAGTGGAGTTGCAAGTCAAGGTGCCGGGCCTGGAAATGCAAACCCGCACCATCGGTCTTGATGCGTCATACCGAAAAGACGATGACCGCGAATACGACGCCTATGAAGACCTGTTGCTTGACGCCATGCGAGGCGATCATTCATTGTTCCTGCGCTATGATGAGATCGAATGGGCATGGCGCGTAGTGGATCCGATCCTCAAGGTTTGGTCTATGGAGCGGGAGTTCATCAATACCTATCCGTCAGGCACCTGGGGTCCGCGCGGCACCTATCGTCTGTTTGACCGCGAGGATCAGTTCTGGCGGCATTCGCTGGATGTGGATGGCGGAAACCTGGAGGCGTATTAAGCAATGTGGGCATAACCCACCATAAGGAATAACAGGGGAGAAAGAATGTCTGCATTGACGCAATCGGATGCCTGGCAGGCGTTGGATGCGCACCATCACTCTATGGCGCGCGCTCACATGCGTGATTTGTTTGCTCAAGACGCGCAACGCTTTGAAAAATTTTCGCTGAAAACCGGCGATATTTTTCTCGACTATTCAAAAAATATCATCACGCACGAGACGTTTTCCCTGTTGATGAATCTGGCGCGTCAGGCCAATCTCGCTGACTGGATTAGCCGGATGTTTGCCGGTGAAAAAATCAATGTCACAGAAAATCGCGCGGTGCTGCATATCGCTCTGCGCAACCGCGCCAATCGGCCGATTATGGTCGATGGCAAGGATGTCATGCCCGATGTGAATGCAGTGCTGGCGCAGATGAAGGTGTTCAGCGAGGCGGTTCGCAGTGGAAAATGGCGGGGCTATACCGGCAAGCCGATCAGCGACGTGGTGAATATCGGCATCGGCGGTTCGGACTTGGGGCCGGTGATGGTCACCGAGGCGCTCAAGCCCTATGGCAAGGAAGGGCTCAATGTCCATTTTGTCTCGAACATCGACGGCACGCATATCGCCGAAACGCTGAAACATCTCAACCCCGAAACCACCCTGGTTATCGTGGCCTCGAAAACCTTCACCACTCAAGAAACGCTGATCAACGCGCTTGCGGCAAAGCAATGGTTGTTGAAATCCGCAGGTGACGTATCTGCTGTCGCAAAACACTTTGTTGCCTTGTCGACAAATGCCAAAGAAGTGTCGGCGTTCGGCATCGACACCCGCAACATGTTCGAATTCTGGGATTGGGTCGGTGGGCGTTATTCGCTATGGAGCGCGATCGGCCTGTCCATCGCCATCTATATCGGCATGGAAAATTTCGAGACGCTGCTCAGTGGCGCGCATGAGATGGATGAACATTTCCGTACTGCGCCACTGGAAGAAAATATGCCGGTGATTCTGGGCTTGCTCGGCATCTGGTATAACAATTTCTTCGGCGCGCAGACGCATGTCATCTTGCCTTACGATCAATATCTGCACCGCTTCTCCGCCTATTTTCAGCAAGGCGACATGGAGAGCAACGGCAAGTCTGTTGCCCGTGATGGCGAGACAGTGGATTATGCTACAGGCCCAATTATCTGGGGTGAGCCGGGCACCAACGGCCAGCACGCCTTCTATCAGCTCATTCACCAAGGCACGCGTGTCATCCCCGCCGATTTCATCGTACCTATTGAAACCCATAACCCCATCGGCGAGCACCACGCCATCCTGTTGTCCAACTTCTTCGCCCAGCCCGAGGCATTGATGAAGGGAAAAACCACCGCTGAGGCGCGAGTGGAGCTAGAGGCGGCGGGGCTGCGTGGCGAGGAGTTGGAAAAGCTCTTGCCACATAAAGTATTCGCCGGCAATAAACCCACCAACTCCTTCATACTTCAAAAAATCACCCCCAAAACCCTGGGTGCGCTCACTGCTCTTTACGAGCATAAGATCTTTGTGCAGGGCATCATCTGGAATATCAATTCATTCGACCAGTGGGGCGTCGAGCTGGGCAAGCAGCTTGCTAAAGCCATCTTTCCGGAGTTGAAGGGTGATGAAAAAGTTCGTGGTCATGATGCATCGACCAATGGGCTGATTAATTATTACAAGGCCAACCGGAAGTTTCTGTAGGCTGGGGGGAGCGGATTGTCTTGTATCATGATGCGCGCCAACTCGGGATGCTGGACTCTGAAATGAATTTCTAAATTCATTTTTGTGGGGTTCTGGCGAGGCGAAAGCCGATGTTGCTGCCCCTGCTCACGGCTGTGGCGTTGATCCGAACTTGTGCGCGCATATTTTTGATGTCGCCCCTCCAGGAGCCTCCACGCAAAACGTGCCCGTAGCTCGAACAGGAATTCGTCCATGCGCTGCCGTCTGTAGGCGCGCCGCTATAATTGTCGTGATAGCAGTCTTCTGCCCATTCCCACACGTTGCCGCTCATGTCGTGAACGCCAAAGGCATTGGCGGTTTTGTTGCCTACGGGTTGCTGATGCTTGCCGCTGTTTGCATTGAACCATGCCACGGCGTTCACGTCGCGGCTGCCGCAATAGGGATGGTTGCCACCCGCGCGGCACGCATACTCCCATTCGGCCTCGGTAGGTAAACGGTAGGTTCCGGTGTCGGTTGCCGGTTTGCTATTGTTAAACCATTCGATAAAATTCTTGGCTTCGTTCCATGAGACATAAACCACTGGCGCGTCGTCGCCGTGGACGTTGTATTTCATGAATTCGTCTGTGACTAAATCGGTGCGACCAGTGGCGATAATGAAGCGTTTGAACTGGCCCAGGGTGACTTCGGTTTTGCTCATCTGGAAGCTTGGCACGCTGACACGATGCTGCGGGACTTCGTTGATCAGCGCGTCTAAATCGGCCCCTGGGCAGTTGGTGGTTAGCGGTTCCTGACCAAGTAACGCGCGCTTCCTGTTATTTTGGGTCATGGCGCTTGCCACTTGGCACGACCCCATCTGGAAAGAGCCGGCGGGTATGTTGATGAACTTCATGCCGATGAAGCTGCTGAATTCGTCCGCGTATGCAAAACCAGTAGTCAGGTACAGGATTGCAACAAGCGATATGGACAGGTAAGACGGAGGACGATGATCTGCTTTTGGCATTACTGAGTCCCAGGGTTAAATTCAAATTTTAGTGACCACATGCTTTGCCATGTCGTGTTGTTCAGATGTATGCACGGTCTGATGTCTGCGCTACATCTTGGAACCTGTTTGTGGCATGGCTCTGACGACACGAAACCCGTTGCCGTAGTACCAATTTCCTGGCGAGGCGGCGAGGCGGTAAGTCGCGCTGGCGAAGTCGGAAGTGAACTTCCAGGAGCCGCCGCGCAGAACCCGCGCGGTGGTGGTGTCGCGCTTCCAGGAGGTGCCGCGAAGAGTGCGCATGGTGGCGTCGTATTCCTGTTGTTCCCGGCTGAAATTCGTGCTGACGCGCACAATGCTTGCGGAGTCATGATTTCCCTTTTTCCTCTGGGTAAGTTTCAGGGCGCTGCGTGAAGCGTGGTCGCCTCTCGCCGTCCAGGCCCGGCCATCGGTCGGCGCGCCACGATAGTTGTCATGATAAATGTCTTCAACCCACTGCCACACATTGCCACTCATGTCGTAGAGTCCCCATGCATTGGGGGCCTTGCGCCCAACATTTTGCTGATGCCTCCCGCTGCCTTTGGGAACGTTGCCATCGTGCCACGCCACTTTATCCACGTTATTGCTGCCGCAATACGCGTGGTTGTCACCCGCACGGCAGGCATATTCCCATTCTGCTTCGGAGGGCAAGCGGTATGTGCCATGGTCGTTCTCTGGTTTGCTCTTGTTGAGCCATTCGATGAAATCTTTTGCTTCTTGCCAGGAAACTTGAACCACGGGGGCATCATCGTCATACGCGTTGTATCTCATAAAATCGTCATTGATAAGATTCCATCCGGACGGCCCTCTAGTGCCTCCAGAGGCGGCGACATAACGTTTGTACTGGCCGAGAGTAACCGGGGTTTGGCCCATCTGAAAAGCGGATATGCTTACCGTGCGTTGTGGGGTTTCGTTGTCGTTTACGTTGTATTTATTATCGGGGCAGTCGGCTACGAGGGGCGCTTGGCCAAGAAAAACGCGGATTTTGTTTTCTTTTTGCATCTCGGCGGTTACTTTGCACGATCCCATCTGGAACGAGCCGGGAGGTATGTCAACGAACTTCAGTCCTGCGAAATTGGTGTATTCGCCAGCCTGTACCAGCCCGGCGACCAGACTCGGAATCAGTGCAATCAAAAAGGAGCTAAGCCGGATGGGCGCACGACGCAGTAAGTGGTGTAGTGCTTGAAACAATGGCCTGCTCCCCCTTGGTTAGATGTTCGAATTATTGCTGTCGTTCGGGTTAAGAAAACCAGCGCAAAAAAGCCGCTCCAGTAAGTGCCGTGGCGCCCAAGCCAGTCAGGGCATGCCATGTGCGGTGACGGCCTTTCTCGCTCCATTGCTGTGCGCTACGCAGATAAAGTATCGCTAACGCAAACCCGGAGACGGCGCAGAACACTTTGATAGCCAGCGCACCAACAGCAACCGCGTGCAAATCGGGAAATTCGCTGTAAAAATAGAAGCTGATACCACCAAAAATCACGCCGCTGGCGACTTGGACGCCCCACGCTATCAACACCAGCCACGCCATGCGGTTTTTGAGTTGGAGCTGGTCCGGCTTGGCTTTCAAGGCAAAAAATGCGCCTCCCACCACTGCGGCAGCTCCGAAGTTATGTATGGTCTGGGTTAGTGCATAGGACAGATTCTCGAGTTGCATGCGTTAATTCGCGGTGACTGTGATGCAGCTCTCCTGGCCGATGGATGCATGGCCTTTGTTGACCACTTTTACGCATAGCGTGTGTGTGCCGACGGGTAAGGGGTCAAGGCTGAAACTGCTATTTAATTTGCGCAAGATACCCGCTTCCTTGCCGTTGACGTAAATATGCGAATGGTCGCCACCAGGGTTGGGTGTAATGCTATAAACAACATTTACCGGGTCGCCGGTTTTGATCTTGCTGCCGTCAGCGGGCGATGTGATTTTCACATTGGCGTCAGCCAATACGTTGGAACCCCACAAGGCCACGCTTAGAGTGAGCAGGGCGCACGAAGTGCAAATAATTCTATTGCGCATTTGTGGGTATCTCCGTGTTTGTTGGACTGCGGGATTCAGTGGCGCCTCAAGAAAAGACCTACCGAATTTGTAGAATATTGCTTTGTTTTTAGCATACTAGTGTGCGGTTGTAAAGGGTCGTAGTATGGGGTTGCGCATTGGTTTGAAATGCCTAGATAAATGAAATTATCCATTGATAATTGGCCGCACCCCATCAAGGGATGCAGTAAGCCTTAAAATCTCACTCATGCGTAGTCAGATCAACACGCGGATGATTATGATTCATACGACATTCCGGAGTGTCAAAACGCAGCCAAGGGTTTTTCCTTCGCCGGAAAATATCGGCGCCAACGACAGGTTTACCATTCTCTCTCTGGAATCAATGTGGTTGGAAAAAGTGAGGAGATCGAGGCGGATTTCCTTGTTATCCTTGAGGCACATTTCGATTACATTCTCCAAACGGTCGCGGGAGCGCGGATATTCAAAGCAAGTCAGCTTTTCGAGGGATGCGCCTACAGCATCGCAAACCGGGATGCCTAGCAAGTTTGCGGCGGCGCGGTTCAGGCGGGTGACTATGCCGCTGGTATCGGTAGCGATAACGGGATCTCCCACGGCATCAAGAATCGCGGCGGTGTGCTCCCATTCCCCGAGCATCATTTGATCCGCTTGACGATGTTCCGTGACGTCGTTCACCACCAGCATTAAAACGGCTCTATCGCTATTATCAAAAACATGCAGTGACTCTTCGGTGTCGTATACTGAACCATCCTTGCGCAGTTGCGCCAGTCTGTAATCGCGGCGGGAGGTGCTCCGGTCACGCAGCAATAGCAGCTCTTCCTGTAATCGCTGAACTGACGAATCCGGTTTGAGGTCGAGGATGTTTCTCCAGAGTAGCTCGGCCGCATTGTAACCTGTGTGTTCAATCGCAGCCCGGTTGGCATGGATGATCGAGAGGGTGGCGGCGTCCAGGAGATAGATTTCTTCGGCAAGAAGATCCAAAGCTGCTACACCATATAGCATTGCAGTGTTATAAGGCTTTTCCATTACATCGCGAATCTTGCAGGTAGCATTCATGTTTTCATCCTCATTTATTGTTTATGAAATTCAGCGCCGTTGCGCGTATAAGACTGCCGTATTGCCTCTCGGTTAAGGTTAAGTAACCGATCCATTTTTAAAACCATTTCGAATAACGATTCCAGAAGGCCTAGCATGCCTTTAGTGTCGTAAATTTCATTTCCCTTCTGATTGTTGAGCAGTTCCTGAAGGATTTTGAGGTTAATTGTGTACAGTGTTTTATTAATCATATTTATCTGTTCCGAGGTGTATTTGAATTCGGACATCAGCGCCTGTAACGATTCAGGGTCGAGGAGGTCGACGTGTGGGTCTGTGAGGCTCTCGTGAGTGCCCAGCTTTGCTTTGAATCTCATCGTTATTCACCTTTTTTAATGAGTGCCGTAAAACTTCATTTCAATTCTCGACTTGTACGGTAAAGCTCACCTGGCCGGATGCCAGCGGCGACAAACTTCCCGTCAACGTCCATTCAATTTTCCCCTTTGATCCAATCGCAGGCTGGGTGTTTACGGTGCAGGCAGTGATGCCTGCTGGCAGTGCCCCAACGCAATTCGCGGAGAGGAATGTGGTGTAGGCCGGTGTGGCGTCATTGATGATGATGGCGTTGACTGGGGTGCTGCCATTGTTCTGATAAGTGATGGTATAGGTGATGGACTCGCCAAGCTGGACGGTGAGTTTGTTGATATTCTTGACGAGCACCAGCCCTGTGCTGCCCACCAGCGTGGTGTCGGTCAAGGTCAGCGTGACGGATAAGAGTGGGTTGGCATTGGTATAGCTGAAGCCTGCGGTTACGGTTGTTTTATCCTGCGCATTCAACGCCACGCCTGCGGGGATGCTGACTTTGTCTATCATGCAAATTTGCTGGGCGGCGGTGACGCTGATGGCGCCAGTGATAACGGGTTCGCCGACATCAATCTGGCCGTTGCAATTGGTGTCGCGGTAGAGGGTCACTGGCCAGCCGCTGGCACTGCTGGCGCTGAGGCTGACGTTGCCGGCGCTGCCTGCATCGAAGCGGTGGGCGTAGAAAACGACGTTGCCCGGCAGGCCGCCTTGCTGGCTGTTGGCGGCGAGAATGTTGACTGGCACGTCTGCAAAGTTGACACCGGTAAAGACGCCGCCTGTCACATTATTGAGCAGGACAGTATCCGTGGGGCGGTCATAGCTGCCGCCGGTGTTGCCGACGGCGCCGCCAGTGGAAAGATGGTCGCTGAGGTTGGACTCGACGATTTTGAGCGCGCTCGCAACGATGGCGGTTGGTAGCCATAAGGTGTAGCTGCCGTCCGCATTGGTCACGGTGCTTTCGAAGGTCACAGTACCCAGGTTGTTGGTGACTTTAAGCGTGACCCCGGCGACGCCGGTTTCGCCCGCTTCCTTGATGCCGTTATTGGCGGTGCCGCCGCTGGTGCCCGTGTCATTAAAGACGATACCCGAGAGCTTGCCGCCGTTATAGAGGCCGAAATTGAGGTTCTGCAAGTCGACACCGGCAACCTGGATATTGGTGCGAAAGCCCAGCATTTCGGTGCCGAGCCAGCCTGCGGGGATAGTCGGTGTAATGTCGGCAAGGGTATTGTTGCTGTCGAGGATGATACTGTATCCGCCTGCGGCAACGGTGGGGAAGGTGTACGCGCCGCTGGTGGCGTTGACGGCCACGGCCTGCAATGCCACGGTGCCGCTGGTGGCGATGAGTTTGGCGTACAACACCAGCCCGGTGCCGGTCTCGCCACTGTCTTTTTGCAGGTTGTGGTTGGCGTCGTTGTACGCTGTGCCGAACAGATTTACGCCAGCCAGTGCTGTCACGGTCACGTCGTCGTTGGTGCTGGTGGCGCCGTTGAAGTTGGTGATGGTTTTGGCGTTGCTGCTGGTGGCTGCGGCGCTGTTGCTGTAGGTGCTGCCGGTTGCTACCGCCGGGCCTACGTCAGCAACAAAGGTAATAACCAGCGTTTGCCCGGCGTTGACCGTGAAGCCGCCCGTGGGGTTGGTATCCCACTGCGGGACAGTGGTGCCGGTGACGGCATAAGCGGTGGCCGCAATCGCAGAACCGTTTAACGTCACGCTGCTGGTGCTGCTGTAGGTGAATCCGGCGGGCAAGGTGTCGGTGACTTTTACGCCGATAGCATTGCCCGTGCCGCTGTTGGTGACAGTGACGGTGTAGCTGGCGGTAGTGCCCGTGCCGCTGTTGGTTACCACTGGTGTGTTGGCGATTTTTGTCACTGTCAGCACGGCGCTGGTGACGGTCACGTTTTCAGTTGTGGCTGTGCCGTCGAAGTTGGTGATGGTTTTGGCATTGGTGCTGGTGACGCTGGCAAGATTGTTGTAGACACCGTCAGCCACGGTGTTGGCCACGGCGACGGTGAAGACCACTTGCAGGGTTTGCCCGGCATTGATGGTGAAGCCGCCTGTTGGGTTGGTCGTCCAGGCAGGGGCTGCACCTGCGGTTTCGGTGTAGACCGTGCTGGCCAATAGTGTGCCGTTCAATGTAACAGCAGCGCCGCCACTGAAGCTGAAGCCTGCGGGCAGGGTGTCTGTCAACACCACGCCGGTGGCGTTGGCCGTGCCGCTGTTGGTGACGGTGACAGTGTAGGTGGCCGTGGTGCCTGTTGATGTGTTGACCACGGTGGGCGTGCTGGTGGTTTTGGTTACCGCCAAAACCGGGCTGGTTACTGTTACGTTCTCGGTGGCGCTGGCGGCACCGTCGAAATTGTTGATGATGTTCGCATTGGTGCTGGTGACGTTGGCGCTGTTGTTATACGCGCCATCAACAACAGTGTTGGCGACGTTGGCGACAAAGGTGATGACCAGTGTTTGCCCGGCATTGATGGTGAAACCACTCGTGGGATTGGTGTCCCACTGCGGTGCGGCTGTGGTGCCGCCCACGGTGTAGCCGGTGGCGGCTACCGCTGTGCCGTTTAGCGTAACGCTGGTGGTGCTGGCGTAAGTGATTCCTCCCGCTGTCGGCGCGGTAATGGGCAGCACGTCGGTGACTTTCACACCAATAGCCGCAGCCGTGCCGCCGTTGGTCACGGTGACGGTGTAAGTAGCAGTTGTGCCGCTGGCGGTGTTGATTATCGTCGGCGTGCTGGTGGTCTTGGTGACGGTGAGGGGCACGTTGGCGACGGTGAGTGTTACCGTGTTGCTGCCCGTTCCGGCCGTGGGTGTCTGCGTTGTTGTTACGCCGCTGGCGGTGTTGGAGTGCGTGCCGAGCGTGCTGCTGGTCACCTGCACCGACACGGTACAGCCGCCCGGCGGCAGATTAGGTACTGTCAGGTTCAGCGCGTTTGTGCCGGTTGCGCCGACAACAAGTGCCGGACTATTGGTCACGCCTACACAAGTGCCGCCGATGGTGGCGGATGCTACGCTCATGTTGGTGAGCGTGTCGGTAAAGTTGGCGTTGTTGACTATGGCGGTATTGGCGCTGCCCAGCGTAAAGGTCAATGTGCTGACGTTGCCGCTGACAATGCTGGACGGGCTGAATGCCTTGGCGATGGTCGGCGCAGTCAACGGCGCTGCGGTGACGATCAAATTTGCTGTTGCAGTGGCGCTGGTATTGGCATTGGCCGAGGTTACCGTGCCTGTGGTGTTGATCAGGCCAGGCGAGGCTGCAACAACAGTGCTGGTGACGGCAACGCTGATGCTGCAACTGCCGGTGCCGCCTACGTTAAACGGCACCGTCCCACCACTGATGGCGATGGAGGTGTCGTTAGCGGCGCTGCCCGCTGTCACCGTGCCAGCGCAGGTGTTGGTGAAGCCGGGTATGGAAAACACCTTCATGCCCGCCGGGAAAATATCGCTCCAGGCCACGCCGGTGATGTTTTCCGTGGTTGACGGATTGGTGATGGTCAATGTCAGGGTGGCGCTGTTGTTCGCAACGATGGTGCCCACGCTGAAAGTTTTGGCTACGGTTGGCGCGGCGAGTTTCACCAGCAGATTGGCCGTGGCCGCCACGGTATTGCCACCGCCGTTGGCGGTGTTTAAATAGCCAGCGGTTGGCGCAGCCGGAATAGTGTTGACGTAGGTGCCGGTTAAGGTCGCTTTTACATTGACGGTAATCGTGCAACTGCCATTGGAGGGAATGATGCCACCTGTCAGTTGGATGCCTGCTGCGCCCACCGCCAGCGCAGCACCGAGGTTGTTCGTCAAAGTGCCACCGCAACTGTTGGTTGTGGTGAGATTGGCGAGGGTCATGACACCCGGCGTGATCGGGAAGACATCTCTAAAAGTTGCCCCCGTCAGGGCGGTGGAGTTGCTGTTTTCCAGCACGATTTCCAGCGTTGAAACGCCCGTGTTGGGCAGAATCGGGCTGGTGAGAAAGGATTTGCGGATCGTGGGCACCGCAAGCACGGTGATGTCGTCGGTGGCGGCGGTGCCGTTGGACGCGGCAACCGGACCTGTGACGGTCAGGCCACCAACCGGAATGGTGTTGACCTTGAGGCCAATGCTGGTGCCGGTGACAATCGCAGTGACGGTACACGAACCGTTGGCGGGAATCGTGCCGGCAGTGAGCGAGACGGTGGAGCTGCTCGCCGCTTTGGTGCCCGCGCAGGAGCCAGCCGGTGACGCTGCCGTCAAGCCCGCAGGCAGTGTGTCGATGAAGGCTGCGCCTGTCATGGCGGTTGCGGTGGGGTTGCTCAGGGTGATGGTGAGCGTGGCTGTGAGATTCAGCGGGACAGTGGGCGCGGAGAAGGCCTTGGTGATATTGGGCCGCGCCACGTTGAGTGTTGCGCTGGTAGCATCCGCATTCGGGCCGATGCTGGAGGCGACCGCGCCCGCAGCGATGGTGTTGGTATAACTGCCGGGGGTGGCCGACTGCACGTTGACCGTAATCTCGCAACTGACACCTGCCGCAAGCGTCGTTGCGCCCGACAGAACCAGAGTGCCCGGATTGGTCGCCGTTGCGCTGGCCGTGGCGGTGCCGCCGCAGGTGTTGGTGACCCCCGGCGTGGCGCTGTTGACCAGCCCCACTGGATAGGTGTCGGTAAAGGCCAGGCCGGTGATGGCGGCGCCGGTCACGTTGGTTATTGTGATGCGCAGGATGGTGGGTGTGTTGGCGGCAACAGTCAGCTCCTCCACTCCCGGAGGCGCGCCAAACGTCTTCTCCACCTGCGGGCTGGCAATTTGCAACGTGGCCACTGCCTGCGCGGTGTTGGAACCGCCACTGGTGGTGAGTGCGCCCACGGGAATCACGTTGCCGTAGGCGCCGCCATTGGGTGCCTTTACCCGCACTGTGATTGTACACACGTTGGTAGCGGGAATCGTTCCGCCTGTCAATTTAACACTGCCGCTGGTCGCTGTTAGCGCAGCGCCCGCGCTGTCGGTCAACGTGCCGCCGCAGGTGTTGGTGGTGGTGGTGTCGAACAAGGTCATATTGCCCGGCGCGCCTGCAACCGTATTCGGAAAAATATCGGTAAAGCTCACGCCCGTCATCGCTGTGGCCGTGGGGTTGGTCAGCGTGATGGTGAGGGTGGACACCGTATTGCGCGCCACGGTGCTTGGCGCAAAGGATTTACTCACTGCGGGCGCAGGTGTTACCGTCAGTGATTGGCTGCCCGCCGTGTTGAGGCCCGCGTTGCTGCTGGACACCGCACCAGCAGGGATGGTGTTGGTGTAGGTGCCTGCAGACGCTACCGTTACGCTCGCCGAAAAGGTACAGGAACCGCTGGCGGGCAAGTTTGCGCCGCTCAATACCAGGGTGGTGCCCGCTGGGGTCGCAGATACCGCACCAGCGGGGCACGTCGTTGCCGCATTGGTGGGATTGGCGATCACCATGCCGTTTGGCAAATTATCGGTGGCGGTTGCGCCGGTGATGATTGTGGCGTTGGGGTTGGTCAGCGTCACTGTCAGTGTCGATACACCACCCGCGCCTATGGTTGCAGGCGCAAAGGCTTTGGCAACGGAAGGGCCGGCGAGGCCGCTGCTAACCGCCGATACGGTGATCGCCGTGCCCGGCCCCGCACCATCAGGGTCAATGGTCGCCACGTTGTTGACTGTGCCTCCACCCGTGGCAACAACACTGAACTGCACCGTCGCTGATGCCCCAACCGCTATAACGCCTGCCGCTTGCCCCGCGCTATTTACCAGGGCCGCCGTGGCATAAGGCATGGTGCTGCCCGGCCCGTCGGCCACGGCAATGCCGTTGAGCTTGGTGCTGCCCGCAACGTAAGTGGCGCCCGCAGGAATGGGGTCGGCCAGCGTGGTGCCTGCCGTATTGATGAGGCCTGTGTTGGGAATGGCAATGGTATACGTCGCTGTCTGGCCACCCACCAAGGCCCCCGTGGGCGATACTGTTTTAACCGGCTCAAGGCGTGCGGTGGGTGTGATGACGGGGGCCGTGCTCACCTCGCCTGTTTGCGCCACAACCCCGGCGCAGGCGATGTAGGTGTAGGTCCAGCGCGCTGAATTACTGAATTGGGCGAGTGCGGGTGAGGGGGGCAGTGACACCACCGTGACATCAAAGGCAACGCTGACAATCGAGCCAACAGGCACGTTGCCAATGGTGACACCAGTTGCTGGGTTGGCGCCGACTTGCGCTACGCCGTTGATTGTCACACTGTTGGGCACCAGCACCATGCCGGGTGGAATCGCATCGTAAAAGATCACGCCAGTGGCTGCGCCATTGCCTGAGGTGTTATTCAGATCGACCGAATAATGCAGCGTGTCGCCGACGAAGGTGGAGGTCTTGTTCACCGTTTTGACGGTGACAGGAAACACCGGCGACGTGACGTTGATTTGCAGGCCGAGTCCGTTGATGCCGTAGACGTCACCGCTGGTGATGCCCTGCGCGGAAGCGGTTGTTTGCGAATTGGTCAACAATGCCGATGCATCGACGTTGGTGATATCCCACGCCTGCCGTGCATAGGCAACGTTGGTGCCGGCATTTGTTGCGACGTTGATGATTTGATTGGTGCCGCCAAACGTGCCCGATGTATTGAGCGTGCCGGTGTCGCCGTTGATCTGGCTGGCAAAGAAGTTGCCGATGGCGTTGTTGGGGCCGGACAGGCTGTTAGATGCCGCCGTCAACGTGGACGTGGGGCCGAACAAAAACCGGTCACCCACGCCCGTGGTGTCGCCCTCAATTGCGCTGACCAGCGCGCGGCCATTTACAAGCCCCGATACTGGCGTACAAAAACCACTCACTGTGGCAGGGGCAGCGCCAGACAGCTCCTGCCCCACAAAGATAGTGAGGTTGCGCGCCGGTTTTGCAGGGTCGGCATAAGCCACCGCCAGCGTCCACCCCGCGCTGTCGGTAGCGCCACCCGCAGCCAGGCCATACACCG
>CAMTYI010000027.1:0-6849 GCA_947085925.1 uncultured Gammaproteobacteria bacterium | reverse complement strand
TGCTTTAGGAGAAACCACTGCCAAACCGGATGTAGGTGATGTACATGCTCCAGACTGGCTGGGCAGGCAACTGGAAAGACCCGTAGAAGCAGGTATAGATCTTGTGATAGGAATGTGGCGTGCTGGTATTAAGGTCGGAGCTAAGCCGATGCTGTTCACTTAACAGTTTGTGGTGAGCTTGTCGAACCACCAGCCGCTGATCCAGAGCTCGTCGACAAGCTCAAGGCGAATGGAAGTGTGTAAGTTGGGATCTAAGCCCGTCTACGCACTGCCTCGAACAGGCAAATACCCGTTGCTACCGAGACGTTTAGGCTCTCCACCGCGCCGCGCATGGGGATGCGGATCAGTACGTCGCAGTGCTCTCTGGTGAGGCGGCGCATGCCCTGCCCCTCTGCGCCCATGATCAAGGCCAGTGGGCCGCGCAGATCGGCATCAAAGAGATCCTTATCAGTCGCGGCATCCGCGCCTACCGTCCACACGCCCCGCTCCTGAAGCATGCGCAGGGTGCGCGCCAGATTGGTGACCTGGATAAATGGCACGGCTTCCGCCGCGCCGCTGGCGACTTTGCGTACCACGGGGGTGAGGCCCACGGCGCGGTCGCGGGGGGCGATCACTGCGTGTACGCCAGCGGCATCGGCGGTGCGCAGACAGGCGCCCAGGTTATGGGGATCCTGCACGCCATCGAGCACCAGCAGGAAAGGCGGCTCGGTGAGGCCATCCAGAATGCGCTCAAGATCGTCCTCTTTCCATGCCGCCCGAACCCGGCAGCGCGCCACTACGCCCTGATGACGCGCCTCTGGCGCCAGCGCATCAAGTTCCTTGCGTGCTACGCGCTGAATCTCAACGTGGTGCTTTTCTGCCGCATCGGCGATGGCCTGTATGCGCGCATCCTTGCGGCTGGCGTCCAGCAAAATAACGGCTACATGCTCCGCGTCACGTTGCAACGCCGCCTGAACGGCATGGAGACCGTAGATCAACTGATCGCCCGCCATTACATTGCGCCCTTCACCCTATAAGGTGACAATGTCACGGGTGCGAACTCCGCTTCTTCGCTGAGGATTTCTTTCTGCTCTTGCGTTTTGGCTTGGGCTTTGCGTCTTCCTGGTCTTTATCCTTGACCTTTTCCTTTACGGTGCTCTGGTCAACCAGATCAAAGTCGATGCGTCTGGTATCGAGATCAGCGCGCATGACCTTCACGCGCACCGTATCTCCCAGCCGGTATACCTTGCCGGTGCGCTCGCCGCGCAGCCGGTGCCCGGCGCTGTCATGGTGATAGTAGTCATTGCTCAGTGCGGTAATATGCACCAGCCCTTCGACATAGATATCGCGCAGCTCGACGAAGATACCAAACGACGTCACGCTGGTGATGAGGCCGTCGAACTCCTCACCCACCTTGTTCATCATGAATTCGCACTTCAGCCAGTCGACAGCGTCGCGCGTGGCATCGTCGGCACGCCGTTCCGCGGTGGAACAATGCTCGCCCAGTGCTTCCATGTCTTCAACGGTGTAGGCAAACCCTCTGACCTTGCCTTCCTTGAGCGCATGACGGATGGCGCGATGCACCAGCAGATCGGGATAGCGTCGAATGGGGGAGGTGAAATGCGTGTACGCCTCGTGGGCCAGTCCGAAATGCCCGACATTATCCGGGGTGTACTTGGCCTGATTGAGCGAGCGCAGCATAACCGTCTGGATGAGTCGAAAATCAGGGCGGCCGCGCACGATGTTGAGTAGCTCGGCATAGTGTTGCGCCTCGGGGTCTTCGCCGCCGCGCAATTGCAATCCGAACTCGCCCAGGAATGTGCGCAGATCGGTGATTTTCTCCACTTTTGGTGTTTCGTGGACACGGTATACCGCAGGAATCTTGCGCTTGAGCAGAAAGCGCGCCGCCGCGACATTGGCAGCGATCATGCACTCTTCGATTACCTTGTGGGCATCGTTGCGCACCAGTGGTTCGATGCGTTCTATCTTGCGCCCTTCACCGAAAACGATGCGTGTCTCAGTGGTGTCGAAATCAATCGCGCCACGCCGCTGACGTGCGACAAGCAAAGCCTTGTACAGCGCGTGTAACTCCACAAGATGCGGAAGTATCACGGCATGTTTTGCGCTGAGTTCAGGCGCTTGCTCTGCCAGCATCACCGCCACTTCGTCATAGGTCAACCGTGCGGCGGAGCACATCACCCCTTCAAAAAAGCGATGGTGTGTAATCTCACCCTCGGTGTCGATGGACATTTCGCACACCATGCACAGGCGGTCGACGTGGGGATTGAGAGAACACAAGCCGTTGGACAAAATCTCGGGCAGCATGGGAATGACACGCTGCGGGAAATACACTGAAGTGCCCCGCTCCTGCGCCTCCTCGTCCAATGCAGTGCGGGGGCGCACATACGATGAGACGTCGGCGATGGCCACCAGCAACCGCCAGCCACCTGATTTTTTGCGCTCGCAATACACTGCATCGTCAAAATCGCGTGCATCGGCGCCGTCGATGGTTACCAGCGGCACATCACGCAAATCCTCACGCCCCTCTTTGGATGCCTCAGGCACCTCCGGGGTGAGATGGGCGATTTCGCTTTGCACCGCCTCCGGCCATGCCAGGGGGATCTCGTGGGCACGGATGGCAACTTCGATTTCCAGACCGGGGGCCATGTGATCCCCCAATATTTCAACAACACGTCCCAGCGGCTTGGCGTGTTTGCTCGGCTGTTCGATAAGCTCCACCACCACGATCTGATCGCGCCGTGCGCCGCCCTGGTAATCCGCAGGCACCAGAATGTCATGGGTAATGCGCTTATTGTCGGGGGTAACGAAACCGACACGCCCTTCCTGCTGATAGAAACGCCCCACCACATGTTGTGTGTTGCGCTCCAGGATCTCAATCAGCACGCCTTCGCGGCGACCACGGCGATCAACACCGGCGATACGCGCCACGGCCCGGTCGCCGTGCATGCAGAATCCCATCTGGCGCGGCGTCAGGAAAAGATCCTCCCCACCCTCATCCGGCACCAGAAAACCGAAACCATCGGGGTGGCCGATAACCCGGCCACACACCAGATCCATTTTGTCGATCAGGCCATAGCCATCGCGGCGGTTGCGCACCAACTGGCCGTCACGCTCCATGGCGTTCAAGCGCCGACGCAATGCCTCCAAGCTTTCCTCGTCGTGCAAGTCCAGCAAGTCGACAAGCTGTTTATAGGTAAGCGGCTCGCCCTGCGTCTCCAGAAGCTGCATGATGAATTCGCGGCTGGGGATGGGGTTTTCGTACTTTTCCGCCTCGCGACCAGCGTGGGGATCTGCGTGAGTGGGGGGTGGAGAATTAGTCATTAGACCGCCATCCCCTGCTTAACCGGCGCGGGAGCGCCCTGTGACAACACATGATTCAACGAGATATTTTCCAACTAAAAACCCTTTAATTAAAAACAAAACACTCCAAAATGCCTCTGGAGTTTCAAAAATCATACCATATTACGAAGGCTTCCGATCTTCCCGGAGCTCTTTTTCGAGTGCTAATGGCTCATTGTACCGATAAAAAAATCGCCTGTCTGGTTGACAACAAAACCTGCTCCCGGTACAGTGCGCACCTTCTGGTGAATCGTTAACCGGAAGCCCTTGCCGGGGTGGCGGAATTGGTAGACGCGCTGGTTTCAGGTATCAGTGGGGGCAACCCCGTGGAGGTTCAAGTCCTCTCTTCGGCACCATCTCAAGCATCTCCTCAACAGCCAAATTATACATTGATTGCCAATGAAATTTGGGAGTTTTTCGAATTTTCCTGATTGCCACTGATGATTGGCTCCGTGGTGAACAGATGCTGCAAAAAACCACGCTACCGGCTCTCAATAGCCTTGCCTACGGCTTAACGCCAACGGTATATAACACATCCACATTCAGCCAAACCCCCTCACCCGACGCCAGATCCTGAACTTCTGCTAGATGCTCTTTCTTGAATTTTTCCAGGTCAGAAGGAGATAGCAGGTTAACCAGACCACGAAAACCCGCAAACCATATAACATCCCACCAATCATCGGCATTTTTCAGATAGTAACCGATGTTTTTGCGATCAACCCTGATTTCCTGAAGCCCGGCGTTTTGGTAAAGTGCAGTGACCCTCTCCGCCGTGCCGATGCGTTTCCAGGACAACGGCGGCCTCTCAATACCATACTGCTGAATGCGCTCAAAAAAGAGATCAACGAGCGGCAAAAAGGCATCGTAATAAAACCCGCAAATTGCAATCTTACCGCCAGGTTTTACTTTACTGGAGATATGCTTGAGCTGCTGCTCCATGTTTTCAACAAAGAAAATACCGAAGCCGCAAACAGCGGTGTCAAAATGATTTTCAGGGAATTCCAGCGTCTGCATATCTCCTTCAAGGAAATGGACATTGCCGACATTGCTTGCTTCTGCTTTGGCCCGCGCCTGAGTAAGCATGCCTTCTGAAAAATCAACGCCAGTTACCCGGCCACGAGGCACCTCCCGGCAAACCGCAAGGGCCACCTCTCCCGTGCCTGTGGCGACATCAAGCACATGCTCATCACCCCTGAAATTCAAAGACACCGCCATGATCTTTGCGCTCTCCGAAAAATAGCGCAACGCATGATTGTCATAACCCGTCGCCACGGTATTGAACGTCTCTTTAATCATCTTCCTGCGTTCAGCTTCATTCATGATCCGTGCTCAGCTCCATGCTCGACAAAAACCCTGAATTTTTATAACTCAAGCTATATACGCTGTCAATGATTCAAAAATATCCCCTATTCGCTCTGCAAAAGGTATACTTTTCGTATTCACAACCACCGATTTATTCCTGACGTAACCGATGCGCATCCACCGTCTTCCTACCCAGCTCGCCAACCAAATCGCAGCAGGCGAGGTTATTGAAAGACCTTCTTCGCTGGTCAAAGAACTGCTTGAAAACAGCATGGATGCGGGGGCGACCCAGATCGAAATTGATGTCGAACAGGGTGGCGCTGGCTTGATACGGGTGCGTGACAACGGCAGCGGCATCCACAAGGATGATCTCGTCCTGGCGCTGAGCCGTCATGCCACAAGTAAAATCAAAACCTTTGATGACTTGACGAATATATCCAGCCTGGGTTTCCGCGGCGAGGCCTTGCCGAGCATCTATTCCGTGTCACGCCTGACCCTGACATCGCGCACTCAAAGTGATAATAGCGGGTGGCGCATCCAGGGCGATGGCCGCGAATTGGATACGCAGCCCACACCCGCTGCTCACCCGGTCGGCACCACAGTAGAAGTGCGCGATCTGTTTTTCAACACCCCGGCACGGCGTAAATTCCTGCGCAGTGAAAAAACCGAATTCTCTCATCTTGAGGACGTTGTGCAGCGTATCGCGCTCAGCCGTTTTGATGTGGACGTTACCTTGCGCCACAATCAGCGTGCCGCTCAAACCTTGCGCGCCGGTCTGGATGAACGGGACAAGGAGAGACGCATTGCGGATATCATTGGCACGCCCTTTCTCGACAATGCACTGCGCATCGACTTCGAGGCCTCCGGCTTGCGGCTATGGGGATGGATATCATTGCCAACCTTCTCGCGTGGCCAGAGCGATTTGCAATATTTTTATGTCAACGGACGCATCATCCGCGACAAGCTAGTGAGCCACGCCATCCGCCAGGCCTACCAGGATGTGCTGTTCCACGGACGCCATCCGGTGTTTGCGCTGTATCTGGAAATGCCGCCATCAGAGGTGGATGTGAATGTTCACCCCACCAAGCACGAGGTGCGTTTCCGGGAAAGCCGTCTGATCCACGACTTTCTGTTCCGCACACTGCGCGATGCACTCGCAACAACCCGGCCTGGTCATGCAACGTCTGGCGATCACACACCACAATTCCCCACGCCCGGGATTCCCGTATCTGAGGATGCCTCACGCGAGCCATCCTATGCGCCAGCGCCTGCCCCTCAATATGCACGACAACCTCCCCTGCCCTTGTCGCCATCACCGACACCATTACAAGTGCGCGAACAAATCTCTGCGTATGCCGCGCTGCATTCATCTTCCGATGCGATACCAGCCCTGGCGGATGAAGTCCGGCGCGAGACCCCGCCGCTGGGCTACGCCATCGCGCAACTGCACGGCGTCTATATTCTCGCCGAAAACGCCAATGGCCTGGTGCTGGTAGACATGCACGCCGCGCACGAACGCATCACCTATGAACGCATGAAAACCGCACTGGATAGCGACGGAATCCGCTCTCAACCGCTGCTTGTGCCTATCACAATCACGGTCAATGAGCGTGACGCCCGCTTAGCGGAAGAATGCAGCGCCGCCTTCACCAATCTTGGCTTTGAGGTCAATCGGCTGGGCGCCACCACACTGGTGGTGCGTCAGATACCTGAATTGTTGCACGATGCAAATGTTGAAGCCTTGGTGCAGGATGTGCTGGCGGATCTACATACCTTCGGCGACAGCACACGTATACGCGAACAGCTTAACACCGTACTGTCCACCCTCGCCTGCCATGGCTCGGTGCGCGCCAACCGCAAACTTACCTTCCCGGAAATGAACATGTTATTGCGAGACATGGAGCACACCGAACGTAGTGGCCAGTGCAACCATGGCCGCCCTACGTGGATACAACTCAGCATGGCGGAGCTTGATAAGATGTTCTTGCGGGGGCGATAAATCAGAATTTACCATTCCCGTTCTTCCACTGTACACGCGGCGGGATGGACTCCGAAGTATCCCAATGTAACGAGTTCACCTTCCGCTTCAACCGCCGTTTCTACCCCTTCAACGCCTTCCGCTCCCTGCTCGGCATTGCGGGAGATGTCACCGCACCAACTTATGCCGATCTCTACGCCGCAAAATCACGAAACACTACATCTAGTGGG
>CAMTYI010000026.1:0-17430 GCA_947085925.1 uncultured Gammaproteobacteria bacterium | reverse complement strand
TATGACCTCCGTCTCTTGGGAATTCATTGGCGCATGTTTGGGTCATGGATAGGTAACGCGCATTTTTATCCCATTCTTTACAGCGTCTACCAGTGGAACCTTGGCCGCATCAAAATCTGGCGGACCAAATGTACTCAGCATTGCACCCATGGAAAAACCAAGCCCTTCCTTTGGCCACACGCCTGTCCAATTCTTTGTGACTTTATTATTGGAATCTTCATCATGTAGCACCTTGAATGCCACCTCGTCAGATGACGGCACGGAAAATGTAAAAGTCATCCGGCTGTCTGAGATTTTTTTAACCTGGGTTGAAAGCGCTTTTTCGTGCTTGATGGGGAATCCATCGCGGCCAAAAACAAGAACGACAATATTTCCGCCTTTTACAACGTTGATGCCATTCACTTCAATAATTATCTTTTCTTCTTCCGCAAAACACGTACTTGATATAAAAAAAATAATCATCATTTTTAATGAAAAATTACGCATTAGTAACTCCTTTTATAGCCATCCAGAAAAATCAGGCCCAATCCACTTTTTTACGACGGGCGTTGATTCCGATAACATTCACCAGCTCTTCAAAATCCGCTCTGCGATCGAAGGAGCGATCCTGTGTACTATGCGCAGCAGGTTGGACTTTCCGACATAGATTTCATCCCGTCCTCGCTCGATGCCTTTGATGATTTCTGCTGCCGCCTGTGCCGGGCTGATTTTTCCTGTGCCACGACCGCGAGTCATCGCGGTGTCGACCAGTGGCGGCAGGGCCTCGACCAAGCGCAGATGCGGATATTTTTCACTTATCTGGTAACGCAGCGATTTGGTAAAAGAACATAAGGCCGCCTTGGTTGCGCAATAAACCGGGGAGGATTTCTTCGGTGACAGCGCCAGACCGGTGGTAATGTTAACGATCGCCCCCGAGGACTGGCGGCATAGTACTGGCAGCAGCAGGGCGCTGAGCAATATCGGCGCGGCAAAATTGATTCCGATTTCCTGCTGGCTGGCGTGACGGATTTCATCATATGGTGCAGTATTGAAATCCATCAGGTATTGCACCCCGGCATTGTTGATGAGCACCGACAGATCCGAATGTTCGGTGCGAACGTACTCAGCCAGGTGTTCCACGCCAGATGTGGACGCAAGATCGCAGCTAAAAGTATAAATGCCGTCGTGGCGATTTCGCATCGCATCCAGGGCTGCTTCGTTGCGGGCGCAAACGATGAGTTGACAGCCTTTCTGTAGCAATATTTCTACCAGCGCCTGTCCGATGCCGGCGGTAGCTCCGGTGACCAAGATTTTTCTGTTATGCAACTTCATGGTGATGACTCCACATCTGCTAGATAACACGCCGTGTAGGAATGCCCTATGCCAGGTAGCACTGCGGTGCCCAGGCGATACACCTTCACCTCTGTCCTTGCCCCACCTCCACATCCACCATACGATTGGATTTGGCGAAGACCCAGCTCATGGCAAATCCTACTATGAGATATCCCTTGTTGCGTACCAGAGGTGAATCAGCGAACACCGCCCCGTCGAGGGAGTCGTAGCGTGCGAAAATTTCAGTCCGCAGATCACCGAAACGCTTTTGTATTTCCAGATTGATGCGGCTGCCGCTGTAGCCGCCGCCGACATGGTATTGTGGCCGCTGGGCAGTGGAGTAGGTGGCGGGAACTTCGTAAAAATAGGTGTGATAATTCGCATCCGCGAACAGTGGCCCACCCGAGACGATAATCCTCCGCAGGTTATCGTGTGAACCACTACTGGTTATCCACTCCACGAAGGGTGCGAGCGCCAATCCCTGATGCTCGACACCGGAACGGCCGACAGAGAACACGGTGCGCAACGGCAGGCGTAACCACAGGATGCGCTGCATGTCCGCATCATTCCACAGCCTGACCGAGAGAGATGGCCCCAGCTCCACGGTAGGATCGAGTCCCGGCATACCCGTGCGCACCCCAGCGTCACGCGGAACTGGCACGCCGCCGGCGAGACTGAGGTCGAGTTTGACACGATCCGATTGGAAGATACGGCCGCGCGCTCCCTCTACCTCATCGACTTTGAGACGCGTGCCACGATAAACCAGATAAGGATACGGGACGAGGTAGCTCACTTCCTCATCGGAGCCACGATAATAAGGCAAATTCACGCCCGCGATGCCTGCGCCGAGTTCCCACAGCGGGAGCTTCACGCGCTTATTAACTCCCGTATTTACTTCCATATTCATTTCTTTACTAATTTCCTTACTCACTTCCTTATGGCTCGTATAGCCAACTGCGGGCAGCATTGCACCAAGTACAAGCAATGCCACTCGTTGTGTTTTCAGATATCCGCTCGTGTTTTTCGCCATAACGCCCTCCTGATATCCGTCAAACTTCGTTGACTAGAGTGTCAAGTATTGCCGCACGGGAAGTCTTGAATAATCACGCCATAATTCGGGGTGGCGCGGGATTACAACAGCGTATGCCCTGTCTTGGGCTACTTGAATGGATATTGGGGCGTGGTGGCGGCGAACTTACATCTGAACTCGGAAGGGCTCAGATTGGTGTGTTTTTTGAATTCACGGGAGAAGTGGGGGTAATCGGAAAAACCGCAGCAAAATCCGATTTCAGTGAGCTCGTGGTGGGTGTCCAACAGAAGCCGCGATGCTTCGCGAAGCTGGACAGCACGAACAATTTCCTGGAATTTTACCGGGACCTCACTCAGTCGGCGCTGCAAGGTGCGGATCGAAACATTAAGGCAGGCGGCGAGGGTGGACAAGCTCCAGCGATGGGCTATATCGCCGCTAATGATCGCGGAACACTTGTTGGTGATCTCCAGTACTGATGTTTTTTCCGGAACCAGATTGGTTCCTTGTTGATTCGCAGGTTTATTCCTGTGCGGCGGTCGCTCCCGGCATCCTGCGTTGTCCATGGATGGACGAGTGTCGCGAACGCAGGATGCGTTGGAGCGACCCTCCCACGACACTTGCACATCGCTGTGCGGCGCAGGATCATATGATGTCCAGTCAAACCGCCAGATACCTGTGTCATGTATGGCACGCGTGCCGGATTCGTGGAATTTTCCGTCGGCATAAACTGGATCACTTGCGCCGCACAGGGATGTGCAAGTGTCGTGGGAGGCAGGATGCCGTAAACGACAGTCCCCAAATGCGGCGCCCAACCCTTCACACCCGTTGGTTTCAAGGAGCGCTGCCATGACTCCCATCACGAGCATGTTCTCGGTAGCGTGGGGTGCAGTGTTCGGGGTTAGGGATATGTGCCGCATTACGACATACCCGCCGTGCAGGGACGCACAAGTGTCGTGGGAGTGTCGCTCCAACGCATCCTGCGTTCGCGACACTCGTCCATCCATGGACAGCGCAGGATGCCGGAAGCGACGATCTCCCGTTTCTTCGATGACGCAACGATGCCGCGAATGAATATAGCGCTCAAGCCGCTGCCATCGTTCCATAAGATCAAGGGGCGACTTCGCGCGAAGAAGGGCGTTCAGCGCCGGTTCATGCCTCACCTCATCGATGGCCTGCCCGATCCGGAGCAACGCGAGCGCACCGTGCTGTTCGTAGATGCCAAGCAGTAGCTGGCGCTTGTCAGCGAGTGGGATGGTGGCCTTTTGTGTCGTTAGCCTTGCGGGGACGTCTGGCGTAATGCCCTGCCGCGCCAGGCCACGTCGGATAATGGTTACCATCGCCGCGCTTGCAAAGTCGCTCACGCTGTTTTCCTCGCTTGCACCGGCAACCGGCAGTGAAAGTTACGGCGGATTGCCCCCAAATGCAATGGATTTGCGCAGTCGTTGCGCGGACATTCCGTCGTCGTAATAATTGTCGACACGTCCGTCCGGTAGGTAGCCCGCCTTGCGGTACAGCCGTATGGCCGCTTCGTTGTCAGCACGTACCTCCAGGTGTATGGTGATGCAACCTTTTGCGGCGGCGGCCTGTTCGGCGGCTTCGAGCAAGGCGCGGGCGATGCCTCGGCCTTGATAGGCAGGATCGACCACCAGCGAGTATACGCGCGCACCAGCGGAGCGCCGCCGGTAAAGAACAACGGCGTTGCCGACGACCCCTTGGCCCTCATAGTACACCCATATCGCAGCATGGCCGCGCGTGAGAAGATGCCGGAAACTTTTCCGGCTGATGCAGTCGCCGGGAAACACGGTTTCCAGCCGCACCAGCGCATCAAGATCTTCCGGCACGGCTGGACGTATTATTTCAGGCATCATCGCAACATCAGGAAGGGAAGCCGCCCTCTGACGCAAGGTGACGTAGCGTAAACTTTTCTCCGAACAGCACGGGGCGGTAGCTCATTTTTACCCGGCGCAGATTTTCCAGGCCAAGGTCGTCGCCAACATTGATGTGTACGCAGTCACTGTACATTTTGGCAAATTCGCGGAACAGAAACTGCGCTGAACCGAGGATGGCGAAGTTGGTTTTTTCGACCAGCACGCTGGCTACGCTCGAAGTGATGCGCTCGCCAAAGGTGAATCCTTCAAGCGTATTGCCGATAAACAGACACAAGCCCTGCAAATCCAGCCTGCTGTAGTGTTCTATGGCCCGTTCAATGGCCTTGCGCTCCATCTCGACGGTATAAAAGAAATCGGCGATGGCGTCGCCATTAAGGTATTTGATGCGGTTTTTCAGCCAGGTGTCCATCAGGGCGCGGATCCCTTCCCAGTGCTGCGGCCCCAGTACTTCCAGCCGGTGATCGGGGTAGCTGCGCCGGAATTGATTGATCTCGCCGCGTTTGGTCTTGTAAGGGTTGCCCTTGAGCTCGATCAAATCCTCCGTGGAGTAAATGTAATCGGGCAGGGCGCGCTCCACCAGCCATTGGCTGCTGGTTAGCGCGGGGAGGCTATCTTCGCCACTTTCGGTGTTGGCATCGATATCCAGCACCGCCAGGAAGTCACGGTAAACATACTCCACCGAGCTCAGATAGGGGGAGGGGTTATAGCCGTCCATGATCTCGAAACACACCTCCAGGGCGCGCGCCTGGCGCGACGGTTCACCCAGTGGCGGCAGCAGCATGGTCAGACAATTGCCGTTGAGGCTGAATAGACAAAAACAGTCTTCAATGATCTGGTAAAAGGCGCTCATCCGCGACAGCCAGATGATGTTATTGGCGAAGGTGTAATCGGAAAGGGTGACCTGGAGGTGCTGCTGATAGCGGTTGAAGAGGGGTTTGACTTCGATAGTGAAGGGGTAGAGCCGGTATCCCTCAATCGCGAGATAATTTTTAGGGAAGAGATCGTTGGACAGGACCGCGATATTCCTTGCAGATGTTCGGTCGGTCTCGTTCCATTTGAGACGGCTGGCGTGTACGTTGCTACCGGGGGGTTCGTCTGTCTGGCTAAGCATGTATGTCTCCTTGATTAAAAATAATATCGCCGCCCACAACAAGAATGGCATTGCGGACTATAGCGACAACCTTCCGGCAAACATTAGCCATGGTTGATGGCATAATGCAGCACACACCACTTGCCTTTAATAGAACAAAATGAAATGCTTGTAAAGTATTTTTTGCAAGAATCATCAAGAATCCCTGTCTCACTACGGCTACAACCTGCTCATGAGCTACTTTACCAAGCGTTACCACCCACCAGGTACCCCTCCCGGCGTGCTGACTGCGGACGAATCCGCCGCATCCAGACCGATCAATATCCGCCTCATCGATTACGATGCGACGGATTATATCGAGAAAGAAAATATCACCTTCGAGGAATGCCTGCCGCATCTCGTTCACCCCGCCATGACCTGGATTCACCTGCATGGTCATGCCGAACCGGCGCTGCTGCGCCAGATCGGCGATGCGTTCGGCCTGCATCCGCTGGCCCTGGAAGACGTGCTCAATACCGGGCAGCGACCCAAGTCGGAGACGTATGATAACCAACTGTTCGTTGTCATGAGTCTCCCTGTACGGCGCAATGGTTCGATTATCACCGAGCAGGTGAGCATGTTCGTGGGCAGCAATTTTGTGGTGAGCTTTCACGACGGTCTGGAAGACCCTTTCGAGCTGGTGCGCAAGCGGCTGCGTAACCATAGCGGCCACATTCGCGCGGACGGCCCGGACCATCTGCTTTATGCGTTGCTAGACGTGATCATCGATCAGGGTTTTCCCGTTCTGGAGGATGTCGGGGAATGGATTGAAGATCTTGAGGAAGAGCTGCTGGGGAAGCCGGACAAAGCAACGCTGCACGCCATTCATCACATCAAGCGTGAATTGCTACTGCTGCGCCGCATGCTGTGGCCGCAGCGTGAGGTGCTCAATTCGCTGCTGCGTGGCGATCATGCCCTGATCCATGAGAACACCAAAACCTATCTGCGCGACTGCTACGACCACACCATCCAGATTATGGATCTGCTGGAGACCTACCGTGACATCATGGCGAGCATGCTGGACGTTTATCTCTCCAGCGTCAGCATGCGTCTCAATGATGTCATGCGCGTGCTGACGGTTATCACCACGCTGTTCATCCCGCCCACCTTTGTCGTTGGCGTGTACGGTATGAATTTCGATCATGCGGCCAGTCCGTGGAACATGCCGGAGCTTGAATGGAAGTATGGCTACCTGTTCGTATGGCTGATCATCGTTGGCATGATGGGAGGGATGCTGGTGTACTTCAAGCGCAAGAAGTGGTTTTGACGCTGCGGCTAATCGAGATTGAAATCAAT
Organism: uncultured Gammaproteobacteria bacterium; assembly: GCA_947085925.1. Classification (GTDB taxonomy): domain Bacteria; phylum Pseudomonadota; class Gammaproteobacteria; family Ga007554; genus LNEJ01. The sequence continues at coordinate 10,775 of CAMTYI010000026.1, read as the reverse complement.
CCGGTACATCACCAGTATCAAAACCAGCGTGCCGATGGTCAGCCATAACGGGCCAAACAGCCACAGCACCAAGGGCACGGCAAGATAATAGCCACGCATGCCCAGCGAATAATGATTCATGCCGTGGGCCAGCATGCTTGCCACGAAGGCCGGCGTAATCAGCGGATCCCGCTCAGCCGGGATGTTGATCATGAAGCCGACGCGGTTATAGGAGCGGATCGCCAGGGTGAAATTAAAAAATGCAAAGAAGAAAGTAATGATCAGAAACAGCAGTTTTATCAGCCATATTCCACCACTTTCATGGCTCACTCTCATGATGAGTTGCGGCGTTCCGCCGATACCACCCGTGACGAATGCTGCGTTGAGTATGCCAAGGCTAATTAAAATCGCGGCACTGGCCAGAAAGCTTGCCGCCATACTCCAGTTGCGTAGCGTCTGTATCGCCAGGATGTCCAACTGCTTCTCCATGACGGTTTCCACCCACACACGGCGCGTGCGGGTGTTCAAACCAATTGCAGTCGTCAGCGGTGTGCGGCGAATCCTGTATATCAAGTGAAGGTGATACGCCACCAGCGCGACAAAAGAAAGTGCGGTAAGCCCTTGCTCCAACCATTCGGCATCAAACATCATCGGTGCCTGAACTATTCACCCGCAATCATCATTTCTTCAATCAATATCGAGCCGGTGCGGGTGCCGCCGCGCATCTCGACATCGTTGCCCACTTCGACGATGCGCATGAACATGTCGCGCAGGTTGCCTGCGATGGTGATCTCCTCGACAGGATATTGAATCTCGCCGTTTTCCACCCAGAAGCCCGCCGCACCGCGTGAATAATCGCCGGTTACGGCGTTGACGCCCATGCCCATCAGCTCCGTGACCAGCAGCCCCTTGTCCATGCGTCGCAGCAATCCGTCCAGATCAAGTGCGCCCGGATCAATGACCAGATTATGCACGCCGCCCGCATTGCCCGTAGTCTGCATGCCGAGTTTGCGCGCCGCGTAGCTGTCCAGGATATAGCCTTGCAACACACCGTCGCGCACAACGTCACGCGCCTGTGTCGCCACGCCCTCGTTGTCAAACGGCGTGCTGCCCAGTGCGCGTTTCAAGTGCGGTTGTTCGTGAATGTGGACATGGGCAGGGAAAATCTGCTTGCCCAAATGATCCAGCAAAAAGGTCGCCTTACGGTATAGCGCGCCGCCACGAATCGCGCTGGTGAAGTGCGACAACAGGCTGGTGGCGATTTCGGCGGCGAAGACCACCGGCACCTGACAGGTGGGTAAGCGGCGCGCATCGAGGCGGCGCAGGGTGCGTTGCGCGGCGCGGCGCCCCACCTCTGCCGCCGCTTCCAGCTCCGCGCTGTCGCGCGCCACGGTGAACCAGTAGTCGCGCTGCATCCCTTCGCCTTCCCCGCCGATCACCGCGCAGCTCAGACTGTGCCGCGTGCTGGGATAAGCGCCGATGAAGCCGTGGCTGTTGCCGTACACCCGGTAGCCCTGGTGGCTGGAGACACTGCCGCCCTCGGAATTGGTGATGCGCACATCCATGCCGCGCGCTGCATCTTCGCATTCAATAGCCAGCTCGATGGCCTGCTCGGCATTGATACCCCACGGGTGGCACAAATCAAGATCGGGAACTTCGCGCGCCATGAGCGCTGCCTCGGCCAAGCCCGCGTACTCGTCTTCCGCAGTATATTTGGCGATGCCACACGCCGCCCGCACTGCCTCGCGCACCGCTTCGGGCGTAAAGTCCGAGGTGCTCGACGAACCCTTGCGCCCGCCAAAATAGACCGTAACACCCAGCCCTTTATCGCGGTTATACTCAATGGTTTCCACCTCACCCAGACGCGCCGTCACCGACAATCCGGTTTCAAGGCTGACACCTGCCTCTGCCGCACTCGCTCCCTGCGCGCGCGCCTCGGCGAGGATGTCGCGCACCAGGTCTTCAAGCTGGGCATTGCTCGGGTTGGTGTTGCTGGAAGGCATGATCTGTGACATTGTGAATACTCTCTCGAAGCTGGAGGGCACCTCTATAAATTCGCTGAAGCCGCGATGGCGGCGTTGAAAATAGGCTCAAAATGCTCATTTACTTCGTGTAAACTCCGCTTTCTCGCCAATTTTCGCCTTGCCCTCGCACCTTGATCGAATTTATAGAGGTGCCCTAAATAAATTAAGAAACCATATTGCCTTTATGATAGACGACAACACAAGCCCCGAAGAAAAAAGCAAATCCCAGCTCAAACGGGAGGCCAGCGCGCTGCAAGAACTGGGCGAGGCGTTGGTAAAGCTGAATGCCAGCCAATTTAAGACTATGCCTCTGCCGGAACACCTGCGTGCCGCCATCGTTGCCGCGCGCGCCATTACGGAGCACGGGGCGCACAAACGCCAGTTACAGTATATCGGTAAATTGATGCGCGATGTTGACCCCGCGCCGATCCAAAAGGCGCTGGATGCGTTCAATAACCGCAGCCAGCAGGCTACCACGCAGTTTCACCAGTTGGAACGCTGGCGTGACCGCTTGCTGAGCGAAGGTGACACCGCGCTCAGCGAATTTCTCACCGAATATCCCGGCGCTGATAGCCAGCAGATCCGCCAGCTATTGCGCAACGCTGCACGTGAGGTCAAGGTCAACAAGCCCCCGGCAGCGGCGCGGGCGTTGTTTCGGTATTTGCGGGAGGTTTCGGCCGTGGACGGGGTGGAGGAAGAAGAAAATCAGTAGGGGGGTATGGATGCAACCAAATCCCGGCTTTTCACTGGCAGGAATATCTCGCCCTCCGAGTTCACTTTCCTGGCGGGTGTATTCGGATGGGACGAGGAATCCTCATCCTTGTAACTTCTAAGCCCCGCAGGCTGTCAGGATAATTGCCAATTGACCCCGGAATAAATAATGATTATGATTCTCATTCGTTATCTTTGTGGTGTGTGGCAAACGTTCCATGTTTCTTCTCTCTGGTGTTGTTGATTATGGCGTAATTGGCCTGTTGCTGCTGCTCAGTGTCTGGGCGGTGGCGGTGGCGGTGGAACGGTGGTCGCTGTACCGCCGTGTGGATGTGCTGGCGTTTGCCAGCGCCCAGTCGCTGGAGACTGAGTTGACGCGCCGTCTCACGGTGATCGGCACCATCGCGGCGAATGCGCCTTACATCGGGCTGCTGGGCACAGTGTTCGGCATCATGGTGACGTTTCATACCATGGGCACGCAGGGCACCATGGACGTGCGTTCCATCATGGTCGGCCTGAGCATGGCGCTCAAGGCCACGGCGATGGGGCTGGTGGTCGCCATCCCGTGTGTGGCGATGAATAATGTGCTGCGGCGGCGGGTGAAGGAACTGCTCAGCCGCTACGAGGACGCGCGCCGTGGATCGTGATCTGGACCAGATCAACGTCATTCCTCTGGTGGATGTGATGCTGGTGCTGCTGGTGATCGTGCTCACCACCGCCACCTTTATCTCCACCGGCCAGATCCCCATCGACCTGGCCAAGGCCAAGCACGCCACGGCGGCAATCGAGCAACCTGTGGTACTTACCCTCAAAAACGACGGGGCGCTGTTTTTGAACCAGCAGGCCATCAGCATGGATGGTCTTGGCGCCGCACTGGGTGCCTATGCCAAGGAAACCTCCGTGGTGGTACGCGCCGACCGCGCCACGCCGCTGGAGCGGTTCGTTACGCTGGTGGATACGGTGAAGGGCTTGGGTTATAGCAAGGTCAGTTTGCAGGTGGAGCGTTCGTGAGCGCGGTTTACCCTGAAGATAGGGTCAAACCCCGCCGCAGTCATATCAACGGTTGGGGGGTGTCGCTGGCCTTCCACAGTGTGGTGGGCGGTCTGGTGATTGCCGCTGTGTTTGCCCTTGCCAGGCCTATCGAACCGCCGCCGTTCGAGTGGGACGTATCGCTCGCCGCAGCCGAACCGACCACCTCTGCCTTCCCCGTTCCCGCCCAGCCGTCCCTGTCCCGTAGTGCTCCACCGCCGCCAGTTACTACGCAACCGGCTTTGCCACGGCAGACGGTGCCGGTCGTGTCCTCAGCGGTGCCGGTAGCAAGCCAGGCCGATGTGCCTGTACCTGTGCAAACCCCGACGCCTGTGCCGACTCAGGCCGTAGCGCAGGCCGCGCCTGTCCCGGTGGTCACTGCCGAGCCTCCAGCGCGGGTCGATCCGACGCCCGTCGCCCCGGCAATCCCTTCGCCTGCCGTCAACAGCAGCCCTGATACAGGCCTGTTGAAAGATTTGTTGTGGCGCCGCGTAGATGCGCTGAAAAAATATCCTGTCCTCGCCAGGCGCAATGGCTGGGAAGGGCAGGTGTTGCTCAAGGTCATCCTGGGCGGAGACGGCCGCTTGATCCGGGTGGATGTGCAGGAGAGTTCCGGGCACGAAGCGCTGGATCAAAGTGCTATGGAGACGCTACGCGCCGCCATGCCGCTCAAGCTGGAAAGCCAGTCCTGGTCACAAGTTGCCCTTCTTCTCCCGGTTGTATACCGCTTCGCGCAGTGAATCTCTGGGCGTTCTTTTTTTCGTGGTTCCCAACCCCTCATAAAAGTTATTGCTAATCATTCTCATTTGCGTTATCATCCTCATCAGATGTTTGTGAGTGGCTGGGTTCGACAGCCGTGGTCTGGCATAAGCGAGAAGAGGTGGGTGACGTGTTTTTTCGGAAAAAGATAAACATCGCAGTATTGATGGCGCTGGCGTGTCCGGCAGGGGTGGCGCTGGCGCAGGATGAGAAGCCTGTCAAAGCCCCTACGGTGGAGGTGATCGGCACGCGCGAGGCGCTGAAGAGTATCCCGGGTTCTGCCGAGGTGGTCGACAAGAAGACACTGGAAAACAGCCGCGTCTTTACTGTCGGCGAGGCGCTGCGCAAAGTGCCGGGCGTGATGGTACGCGACGAGGAAGGCTTTGGCCTGCGGCCCAACATCGGCATTCGCGGTCTGGATCCCACGCGTTCTGCCAAGCTGTTATTGCTGGAAGACGGCATTCCCCTGGCGTATGCGCCTTATGGCGACAACTCGACTTATTATCATCCGCCGGTGGATCGCTTCGAGCGCATCGAGGTGCTGAAAGGCTCGGGGCAGATACTCTATGGCCCGCAAACCATCGGTGGCGTGATCAATTTCATTACCCCACTGCCGCCCGCCAGGCCGGGTGGCTCCGTTACGCTCACCGGCGGCAACCGTGACTATTTCAATGGCCGCTTCAATTACGGCGGCACCTGGGGCAGCAAGGGTCTGTTGTTCGACTATGTGCGCAAGCAGGGCGATGGTGCGCGTGATAATACCCATGCCCAAGTCGATGACTTGAACGTCAAGGCGGTGTTGGGTCTGAGTGCGCAGCAGGCGCTGACGTTGCGTGCCAACTATTTCGGTGAAGAGTCGAATGTCACCTATTCCGGCCTGACCGAGGCGGAATACACCGTCAACCCGCGTCAGAACCCCTTCAAGAACGATTTCATGAACGCCAAGCGCTACGGCGCGTCGGCGACTCATGAATTTGTCTTCAGCGACAATGTCATCCTGACTACCAATCTCTATGGCTCGATTTTTCAGCGCGACTGGTGGCGGCAATCGAGCAACTCCGGCGAGCGGCCCAATGACAGCGCGGATGCGGCCTGCGGCGGCATGACGAATCTCAACACCACCTGCGGCAACCAAGGCCGTTTGCGCAACTACTATACCTGGGGCGTCGAGCCCAGGCTGCGCGTCAATCACAGCCTGTTTGGCGTGAAGAGTGAGGCGGACATGGGTGTGCGCGCACACTACGAATTGCAGGATCGCTTGCAGATGAACGGCAATACACCGCAGTCCCGCACCGCTGCCATATCCACCGGCACCAGCTTGCTCCCCATATCGGAGGACAACGAGCGCAAGAACCAGGCCTATTCCGCTTTCGTGCAGAACCGCTTCCTGCTCGACGCCTGGACGGTGACGCCGGGTGTGCGTGTGGAATCCATCAAGTATGAACGCACCAATCGCCTCGCCAACGGCGGCGCGGGCGTGAGCGGCAAGACCGATCTCACCCAGGTGATTCCCGGCATTGGCGCGACCTACAACCCACTCAAGAACACTACACTGTTCGCCGGCGTGCATCGTGGTTTCGCTCCGCCCCGTACCGAAGACATTATCAGCAACGCGGGCGGCACCGTGGATCTCAACGCGGAAAAGAGCGTGAATTACGAATTGGGCGTGCGCACCCAGCCGCGTGCCGGGATCAGTGCCGAGGCGACGCTATTCCGCATGGACTTCCAGAATCAGATCGTCGCCGCCAGTGTGGCTGGCGGCACTGGGGCCGCTCTCACCAATGCCGGTGAGACCCTGCATCAGGGGGCGGAGCTGGGCCTGCGCCTGAACAGCGGCGAGGTGATGGATTCGCCGCACAACGTCTATCTGCAAGCGGCCTATACATATCTGCCCACCGCCAAGTTCACCGGCACGCGCACCAGCACGTCAGGTGCAAATGTCAGCGGCAACCGTCTGCCCTACGCGCCGGAAAACCTGCTGACCACGACGCTCGGCTATGCCCATGCGTCGGGATTCGATGCGCGTGTCGAGGCGGTGCATGTCAGCGACCAGTTCAGCGATGATGTGAATACTGTCACGCCCACCGCCAACGGCAACGGACAGCGTGGACAGATCGCCGGGTACACCATCTGGAACGCGGCGGTGAACTATCTGGTCAAACCGCTCAACACCACGCTGTTCCTGACGGCGAAGAACCTGACCGACAAGACCTACATCGTTGACCGCACGCGCGGCATCCTGCCCGGCATGCCACGCTTGATTCAGGCGGGTTTCACGTACCGGTTCTAGTTTTTTCTCTCCTGATCGCCACGGAAGGCGATACTTCAGCGTTTGGCTGACTAGGGGCGCATCCCTCTCCCGGCGCCCCTTTTTTTATATTTTAAAACATCTCCATCGGATCCACATCCAACGCCCAGCGCACCTTGCGCGCCAGCGGTAGTTTTTCAAGGCGGGGTATCCATGCGTCGAGCAGACGGTGCAGATCGCTGCGGCGCGTGGCTTGTAGCAGCAGGTGGGCGCGATAACGGCCCGCGCGTTTTTCCATTGGGGCTGGCACAGGCCCCAGTAATTCAATGCCTGCCATCATCTGTATTTCAGCAGCGGCGCGCGCCTCGCTGAGGAATTGCTGAGGGAGCTCACGGTTGCCCGCCTCGGCGCGCAGCAGCACCAGATTGCTGAACGGCGGCAGATGTGTTTCGCGCCGTTCTTCCAACGCCGCTGCGGCGAAGTTGTGATAGCCCTGGGTGATGAGTAAATGCAGCAAGGGATGATCGGGGTGGTGGGTCTGGATGATCACCTGGCCTGGTTTATCGGCGCGTCCCGCGCGCCCCGCGACCTGAATAATCAACTGCGCCATGCGCTCACTGGCGCGGAAGTCGGCGCCGAACAATCCTTGATCCGCGTCCAGAATGCCGACCAGGGTGACATCGGGAAAGTGATGGCCCTTGGCGAGCATCTGTGTGCCGATCAATATTTGACTTTCGCCTGTATGCACGCTATCCAGCAAGGTTTGTAATGCACCTTTGCGCCGCGTACTGTCGCGGTCAATGCGCAGCACGGGGGTGTTCGGAAAATGGCGCTGTAGCGCCTGCTCTATGCGCTCTGTGCCGTGCCCCAATGAGCGTAGATCCGCGCTGCTGCACTTGGGGCAGTGCTTGTCTATGGGGCGTTGCGTGCCGCAGTGGTGGCATTGCAGCAGGCGTGATCCATGGTGCAAGGTTAGTCGCGCATCGCAGCGCCGACACTCGGCAACCCAGCCGCAGTCGTGACACAGCAGGGTGGGTGCGTAGCCGCGCCGATTCAGGAACAGCAACACCTGATTATTGCCGGCAAGGTGGCGCTTGATCAGGCTGAGCAAGGGCAGAGACAGGCTGTCTTCCATGGGCTGGTGGCGCACGTCCAGTACCTCGATAGCAGGGTGCAGCGCGCTGCCAGCCCGTTCCGGCAGCGTGAGCAGGTGATAGCGCCCGGTGGTGACGTTATACAGGCTTTCCAGCGAGGGTGTGGCGGATCCCAGCACGATGGGAATCTGTGCCTGATGTGCGCGCATCACCGCCACATCGCGTGCTGAATAACGAAAACCCTCCTGCTGTTTGAGTGACAGGTCGTGCTCTTCGTCAATAATGAATACGCCGGGCCGGGCCAGTGGCGTGAACACCGCTGAACGGGTGCCGATGACGATAGGTGCCTGTCCGTCACGCGCCATCAGCCAGGCGGTCAGCCGCTCCCGGTCGGATAACCCTGAATGCAGCACCGCCAGCGGCACATTGAAACGGCGCTGGAAACGCGTGACAAGCTGCGGAGTAAGTCCAATCTCCGGCACCAGCACCAGTGCCTGAAGCCCTTGAGCAAGCACCTGCTCGATGATGCGCAGATAAACCTCGGTTTTGCCGCTGCCGGTGACGCCATCCAGCAGAAATGCCTGATAACGCTGCAACGAGCCGCACACAGCGGTGACAGCCTCGTTTTGAGCGGCATTTAATGATGGACGGGGGTCGTTGATCTCTCGATCCAGCGCCGTTATGCAGGGACTTTCCTTGCTCTCCACCCAGCCTTTTTCGATGAGTGTGCGCATCGCTCCCCGCCAATCGCCGGTTTGCTCCGCAAACTGTTCAGCGATCATCCCGTCAGGGTTGGCTTGCAATAAGCGCAACAGGGCCGATTGTCGCGGTGCGCGGGTCAGACTGCTGGCTTCAATAGCCTTGCCTGTCTCAGTAAGCAGCCAGCAGTGCTCGTGCCCTTTAGGGTAAGTGCCGCGTATTTGCAGCGTATGCCCCGTGCGCAGCAGCGCAGGCAACGTAGCGGAAAGCACCTCGCCCAAGGGGTGATGGTAGTAACCGCTGGCCCACCTGGCGAGCTGCATGATGTCCGGGGGCAGCGCCGGTTGTTCGTCCAACACCTCCAGCACCGCCTTGAGCCGTGCACTTTCCACCGTGCTGTGCGAGTCCACCTCCAGCAGTATGCCTATCGTTTTTGTCCTGCCGAACGGCACGCGCAGACGCACGCCGGGCAGGAGTTGGCTGGCGTCGCAGCCGGGTGGGGGCAGATAGTCGAAATTGCGGTGTAGCGGAGAAGGTATGGCAACGCGCAATATGGGTTGGAATTTAGGCATAACATCATTTTAACAGTACGCCGAAAATAATGGCCTAAAGAAAAGCAAGCAACAGGACGATATGAGCATTACCCACGATGACTTAACCAGGACTCAATCGCTCAAAAAAGGAGATGTACATGATGACCCCCCATGAACTTGTCAAAGGTATCTCTGGCCTCGTTTCCCTTCCCGAAGTGTGTGTCCGCGTCAATGAAATGGCCGAGAACCCGCGTTACTCGGCCTCGGACATTGGTAAGGTGATTGGTCAGGACGTAGCGTTGACAGCGCGTTTGCTGAAGATTGCCAATAGCCCGTTTTACAGCCATGTGTCGCGTGTAGATACCGTGACGCGTGCCGTTACATTGATTGGTGCGCGGGAGTTGCGTGATCTGGTTGTGGCGACATCGGCGATGCGGATGTTTTCAGGCATCCCCAGCACACTGGTCGATATGGACAGCTTCTGGCGTCATAGCATTTGCTGCGGTGTGGTGGCGAAGATGCTAGGGCCACATTGCGGTGTGCTGCACAGTGAGCGCTTGTTTGTTGCCGGCTTGCTGCACGATGTTGGGCAATTGATCATGTACACCAAAATGGCGGAATTGATGAAGGTTGCGTTGGTGCGCGCGCGTGATACCAGTACGCCCGCCTATTTCGCCGAGCGTGAGGTGATAGGTTTTGATCATGCACAGGTGGGCGGCGAACTGATGCGTTTGTGGCGCCTGCCGGTGAGCCTGCAAGAGGTGCTGGAGTTTCACCATGAGCCGGGCAAGGCGGAGCAATTTAGCCTGGAGACCGCTATCGTTCACATTGCCGGTGTGGTCGCAAACCAGGTGGAGCCGGACGGCGCACGCAAGAAAGCGACGGAAACCGTGGATCCTGTGGCATGGAGAATCACCGGTTTGACAGAGGAGATCATTGAATCCATCCTGCCGGAAGCCCGTGCGCGGTTTGTTGAGGCACAGTTATTGATGCTGCCGGGAATGAGGGCGGCGCATTGATTATCGCCACAACTTAGACCCTCGCTGTTCTTGAGGGTCTGAGTTTTGCTTGTGAGCCTCAGCCGTTTTTATTCGTTCATTAATTCCGGCGACCAGCCTGCGTCACGTGCCTTGCGGATCGCCTCGGCATGGATGCGTGCGTGGCGCTGGCGCGTTTCCTCGGGGAGATATTTTACGAGATGGCCGTGGTTGTCCCATTCCTGACCAACCTTGTCCATGACCATCTGAATCTGCGCTAAAGTCCACCCTTCACACGTCTCGGTTTCCGGGATAATGCCGAACACCCAGGCGTCCTTGATGACGCCGCCGATGGTAGTCATGCCGCCGAATTCGTCGTTGGCTATGCCGACGTAAATCTGGTCTTTTTTCACTGGGGTTTTCCTTTCAGGTGTGCTGATTCGCTGCTATTATACACCTGCTTGTTCATCAGATAGCCGAACACCCCCGATAAAGATGAAAGACCCGAACCAGAATCCAATCCGCGCGCGCATTGAAATCTACACCACGCTGATATGCCCCTATTGCGTGCGCGCCAAAATGTTGCTCAAGCTGAAAGGCGCGGAGTATTTCGAATACAACGTCGGTTTCGATGCGGAAGCCAGGGAGCGCATGCTTGCGCGCACCTACGGGCAGCGCAGCGTGCCACAAATCTTTATCAATGACCGGCATATCGGCGGGTT
>CAMTYI010000025.1:0-13808 GCA_947085925.1 uncultured Gammaproteobacteria bacterium | reverse complement strand
TGATGGTGTAACTCTCTGCACTCGCATATGGAACGGAGAAGAAGCCCGCCACGGCGCAAAAAACCAGGCCGATACGGCATAAAAGCGGATTGTGCCGGTCACGCATGGCGGGGGTAGTCCTCACTTCAGGTGGTCATGAACTCAGGCTGCGCCATCGCGGCGCGGTGGATGGCGGCATTGTAATACAGGGTTTTGAAGGTCTTGTTGGACGCATCCTGCTCGCGGAAGCGCGACAAATCACCCCCCTTGCCGGCCATGGTCGCCGACCACCAGCCGGAGGGATAGCTGCACTGCGGGAAATTCAGCGTCAACGTGCTGTCGAACCCGGCGCTACGCATCGCGGTATACATGTCGTTGATCAGTTTCTTGTGATACAGCGGAGACTCGCTCTGCTGCACGATAATGCCTCCGGCACGCAGCGCGCGGTGGCAATCGCGGAAAAACGCGGCGGAAAACAGTCCTTCGGCGGGGCCGACCGGGTCGGTACTGTCGACGATGATGATGTCGTAACTGCCGGGCGCGGCATCCTTCACCCACTTGATGCCGTCATCGAAATACAGCTCCGCGCGTGGATCATGGTTGGAGTCGCACAGCTCCGGGAAATACAGCTCGGCGGCGCGCGTCACGCCCTCGTCGATATCCACCTGCTGCGCCCGCGTCACGCCTGGATGCTTTAGCACTTCGCGCAGCGTGCCGCAATCGCCGCCACCGATGATCAGCACATCCTTGGGGTTGGGGTGGGTAAACAGCACCGGGTGCGAGATCATCTCGTGGTAGATGAAGTTGTCGCGGTCGGTGACCATCACCAGGCCGTCGATCGTCATCAGCGTGCCGAAGCCTTCCGTCTCATAGACCTCGATGCGCTGAAAAGGCGTCTGCACGTCGTGCAGCTTTTCCTTGACCTTCAAGGAGAATGCGGAGCCTTCCGTCGTATGAATCTCAGTGTACCAGCTCGTATCCAGTGCCATGCCAAACCCCAAAAATAAGATGTAAGACGCAAGATTATGGAAGATTCGCCCTCGGAATGAAACCAAACCCGTTATAATTCTTGCTCCTTCCACATTATATCAGCCCTTTTACAATGACCGACTGGAACATACAGCACGCCCGCGACGCCTATAACGTCTCCCACTGGAGTGGCGGTTATTTTGATGTCAATGAAGAGGGGCACCTGCTGGCCCGCCCTGACCGTAAGCACGCCGGGGTGGACCTCTATCGCCTGACCGAGGAAATCCGTCAGGCCAGCCTTGCGCTGCCGGTGCTGGTGCGTTTTACCGGCATCCTGCACGATCGCGTCGACACCCTGTGCAACGCCTTCGGCCAGGCCATGACCACGGATGGCTACCAGGCGCGCTTTACCGCCGTCTACCCCATCAAGGTCAACCAGCAGCGCAGCGTGGTGGAGCAGATCCTCAGCCACGGCGGCGAGCGGGTGGGGCTGGAGGCGGGCAGCAAGCCGGAATTGCTGGCGGTGCTGGCGCAAGTGCATCCCAACGGTGGCACGGTGATCTGCAACGGCTACAAGGACCGTGAATACATCCGTCTGGCGCTGATCGGCAAGCAGCTCGGCCACCGCGTGTACATCGTCGTGGAAAAACTCTCCGAGCTGGAACTGATCCTGCAAGAAGCGCATAACATGGGCATCAAGCCCTTATTGGGGATGCGCATGCGCCTGGCCTCGATCGGCGCGGGCAAGTGGCAGAACACCGGTGGCGAGAAGTCCAAGTTCGGCCTCTCGGCATCCCAGGTGCTGGAGGTCGTGGAGCGCTTGGGCGCAGCGGACATGCTCGATACACTGCAATTGCTGCATTTTCACCTGGGTTCGCAGATTGCCAATATCCGTGACATCCAGAATGGCATGCGCGAAGCGGCGCGCTATTACGCCGAATTGCATCGCATGGGCGTCCCCATCGTCTGTGTCGACGTCGGCGGCGGCCTGGGCGTGGACTACGAGGGCACGCGCTCGCGCAGTTTCTGCTCCATGAATTACAGCGTGGAGGAATACGCCAACAACGTGGTGCATGCCTTGTGGGAGATCTGCGCCGAACAGAATCTGCCGCATCCCGATATTATTACCGAATCTGGGCGCGCCATGACCGCCCATCATGCGGTGCTGATCACCAACGTCACCGACATCGACCGCATCCCGGACGGCGCGGCGCTCACCCCCGCCACCCGCGACGAGCCGCTCATCATCCAGGATCTCTGGCACGGCCTGGCCAACCTCTCCAGCCGCTCGGCGCTCGAAGCCTATCACGACGCGCAGCACTGGCTGGCCGAGGTACAGACCATGTATACCCACGGCGTGTTGACGCTGGAGCAGCGCGCGCGCGCCGAGCAGATCTACTTCGCCACCTGCCACAAGGTGCGCACGCTGCTGCAACCGGGCGCCAAATCGCACCGCGAGGCACTGGACGAGCTAAACGAAAAGCTAGCGGACAAATATTTCTGCAATTTCTCACTGTTCCAGTCGATGCCCGACGCATGGGCCATCGACCAGATCTTCCCCGTCGTGCCGCTGCACCGGCTCCATGAACAGCCCACCCGGCGCGCCGTGATCGAAGACCTCACCTGCGACTCCGACGGCTGCATCGGCCAGTATGTTGATCGCGAAGGCGTGGAAAGCACCCTGCCGGTACACGACTGGCAGCCGGGGCAACTCTACCTGCTGGGCATCTTCCTGGTCGGCGCCTACCAGGAGATTTTGGGCGACATGCACAACCTGTTCGGCGACACCGACTCGGTAAATGTCGAACTCACCCCCGACGGTGGTTACCGCCTTACGCAGCCGCAACGCGGCGACACCGTTGAATCGGTGCTGCGCTATGTTCATTTCGACGCCGCTGATCTACTCGAAGCCTACCGCACCAAGATCAACAACGCACCGCTGACCAGCGAGCAGCGTAGTGTGTATCTGGAGGAGCTGGCGGCGGGGCTGGAGGGGTATACTTACCTAGAGGAATAATGCGCAGCATTCTTCCAGCCGCAATCCGGCACGTTGCACAACATCCCCACCATTTACAATGAACGACGGCTTATTGTTGGCCTGTCATGATTTTCCGCCAAAATAACCCAGCCGTGCGGAGAGCCGCTCACCGGCGGTAATCGTCACCGCTATCCATTCGTCACTGCGCCGCGCGATGGGTGCGGAGACTGATAGGCCTGCGACCATTTTGCCGCTGGCATCGAGCACCGGAACGCCGATACAGCCGACGCCGGTTTCGGCTTCTTCGTTATCCAGGGCGTAGCCCTGTTCCAGTGAGCGTTTTGCTTCATTCCATAGCTGCTCGGGCTGGGTGAGGGTGGTGGGAGTGTAGGCGGGCAGGCGGCTGCGCCGCGCGTAGGCGAGGCAGTCTGCTTTTCCGTCGAATGCAAGAAACAGCTTGCCCACCGCCGTGACGTGCAGCGGGGCATGGCCGCCGATGACTTGTTCGACGCGGATCATTTTGTGGCTGGAAACCCGTTCCACATAGACTACTTCATCACCGTCGCGCACGGTGAGGTTGACTGTTTCACCCAGTTCGCTACGCAGCCATTCCATAATGGGTAATGCCTCGCGTTTAAGATCGACCCGCTGCTCCACCCGGCTGGCAAGGCCAAGCAATTTGATGCCCAACCGGTAGTGGCCAGCCTCGGTGCGCTCCACCAGCCCGTGCTCGCCTAATGCCGCCAGTATGCGGTGCGCTGTGGAGGGGTGCAGCCCGGTTTCGGCGGAGAGAATTTTCAGGCTGACGGGGCCGTGGCCTTGGGCGATGGCGTCCAGCAGTTGGGCCATGCGGTCTATGACTTGAATGGAGCTGGTAGTTTTTTCTTTCATTTCACATTATGAAAACTATTACATATTGCGAAATAATATACAGAAGGATACTATCTTTGCAATATTCTTTTGTATAACTTTTAGGAGCGTCGCCATGGGTACCCCAACCGCAACCAGCATCCCGGATTTCTGTGAAGGCATTCAATACTTCGCGGAAGCCCTGCCCGGTTCTGATGAATATGCCACACATCCGGCCATCGCCGCAGGGCAGAACGCTGTGGCTGATCCCAGCGATTCGCGCGCGGTATTCCAAACCCTGCTGGGGGCGGATGCGTTGCGCTACCTCACCCTGCAAATGACGGGCGCCAAGGCCTCCGGTCATCCGGGCGGGTTTGCCAGCAGCGCCGAGGCCTACACCTCACTGGTGATGCTGGGACACACCAATATCGTCACCGAAGTGGGACACCATGCCCCCGGTTTTTACAGCGCCATGTTCATGGATTCCTCGCTGGAGGAGATGGGCATCAACACGGTGCAAGATCTGCGTGCGCGCTTCCGCGAGAAGCACGGTTTGCTGGGTCACCTCTCTGGCGCCATCCCCGGCATTCTTGCTCCTGCGGGGCCGCTGGGGCAGGGCCAGCATTTCGCCATGGCGGGCGCGATGCTGCACCCCGGCACGTTGTTCCCCTTCACGCTCGGTGATGGCGGCATGGGCGAGCCGTACATCCTGAATGCCATGATGCACTTTCACGTTGCTTTTCCCGCGATCACCAACTTCCTGCCGGTGCTGATCTGGAATGGCTACAGCCAGGAGCATCACGCAATGGTATCTTTGTTCACCGACGAGGAGATGATTGCCTACTGGAAGGGACACGGCTTTGAGTCCGTGTATCTGGTGGACGCCAAGAATTTTGATGACGCGGGGCAGAGCGGTGCATTTGTGGACAGCACCCGCTTCTCGATGGGCAATCGTCTGGCCTTCACGCGCGCCATGCTGGAAACCATGAACGAGGCGGCGCAGTCCGCGCTGAGCGGTAAGCTCACGGCGTTTATTGTTAAGCAGCTCAAGGGCTCGGGCGTGCATGCGCTGGGCGCGAAATCACACAACCTTTATCCTCAGCACACCCTTGAAAACGTCGATGTTGTGGAAGGCCTCAAGCGCCGCGCGCTCGCCCCGCAGGCGTGGCAGATTGTGCGTGACAACTTCAGCCGCGCTGGTGGTGGCCCTGCCGCGCGCACTGCGGTGACGGAATCCGTGCTGGCGCTGACACCGATCACCAATCTGCCTTTGCAGGAGTTTGCGCTGGGTGAGAACAAGCCGCCGACCACGGCGATGGGTACGCTGGTGGGTGCCGTGGGCAAGCAGGATGCGAGCTTTCTGGTGACCAACGCCGATGGCAATGAGGCCTCCGGCATCGGCAACATCAACGAGGCATTGAAGATTCGCCACCCCACGGAAGATGCGCTGTATCACCAGACGCCTAACGGTCAGGTATATGAGCCACTCAACGAAGACGCCTGTGCAGGTCTGGCGGTGGGATTGGCGCTGTTCGGTAGCCGCAGCCTGTGGTGTTCCTATGAGAGTTTCGCCATCAACGGCCTGCCGATTCTTCAGACTGTGACTCAGGCCATGGCCGAACTGCGCCGCAAGACGCCCAGCGTTGTCACGCTGTTCACCGCCGGCGCGCTGGAGCAGGGCCGTAACGGCTGGACGCATCAGCGCCCGGAGATCGAGGCCTATTTCGCCGCCATGATGCGCAACGGCAACCTGTTTCCGGTGTTTCCAGTGGACGCCAACATGATCCAGGCCGCCTATGCCTGGGCGCTGGACAGCTATAACAAGGGTATCATCATCACGGCGTCGAAGAGCCCGTTGCCGATCCGCACCACGCTGGAACAAAGCCGCCGCGCGTTGGCCGATGGTGCCATCACTCTGCTTGATCACCCTGGCGCGAAGACCGTGGTGTTCGCGGTGGTGGGTGACATGATCCTGCTGCCTGTGTTCGAAGCAGCGGAAAAATTGAAGGCTGCGGGCTTTGGCGTGAAGATCGTCGCCGTGGTCAACCCGCGCCGCCTCTATCGCCCCACCGATGTGGCCTGGGACACCTGCTCGGAGCCGGACAATTTGTTCCTCGACGACGACCACTTCAACGCACTGTTCGATGGCGATGTGTTGTTGGGCGTGAGCGGCGGACCCAGTGGCACGCTGGAGCCTGTGATGCTGCGCACCCGCGCGCCGAAGCGTGA
Organism: uncultured Gammaproteobacteria bacterium; assembly: GCA_947085925.1. Classification (GTDB taxonomy): domain Bacteria; phylum Pseudomonadota; class Gammaproteobacteria; family Ga007554; genus LNEJ01. The sequence continues at coordinate 7,804 of CAMTYI010000025.1, read as the reverse complement.
CGTGTTCGCCTGGAAGCGCGGCGAGACTACCGCCTCACCCGCCGAAATCATGAGCTTTAACGGTCTGTCGGGCGATAATCTGGCGCAACGGGCGCGGGAGTTGGCAGGGGTTTGATGTAAGGTATAAAGTATCAGGTGCAGGCCCTGCGTGCTGCCCCTGATACATCACTCCATCAACGTCTACGAAAGGAAATCAAATGAAAAAATTATTTTCCGCACTCGTTTTCTCTGCACTGACCATCCTCAGCGTTAACATTTCTGTTGCGGCTGATGCGGAAAAGCTTGACGTCAACACAGCCACCGAACAGCAGTTGACTACCTTGTCCGGTGTAGGTGAAGCCAGGGCCAAAGACATAATAAAGGGGCGCCCCTACAAGGCCAAGGATGATCTTGTGAAAAACAAAATCATTCCCCAAAATGTCTATGACAAGATCAAAGAAAAAATTATCGCCAAGCAGAAGTGATGTATTTTAGTGAGAAAAGGTGACGCTTTTCTCACTATCATGCCTGCTGAGGATTAACTTATGGTTCACCCCGATCTTCCAATACATTTTGAAACCATTTCCGCTTTTTGCGAGCGAAATGCCGTTCGTGAGCTTGCGTTGTTTGGCTCTGTGACGCGCGCCGATTTCAAGCCGGATAGTGACGTGGATGTGCTGGTTGAGTTTAAACCCGAAGCAAAGATTGGGTTTATGGCGTTGTCGCGCATGCAGCGCGAACTCTCGGATTTGTTCCATCGCCCTGTTGATCTCGTGCCAAAGAAGGGGTTGAAGCCGATGATTGAGTTACAGATCATGCAAGAGAGGCAGATATTGTATGCGGCGTGAAGAGCTTTATCTGCAGGATATTGTTGAAGCGACCGAGTCGATCAAAAAGTTTTTAGCTGATATCGGCTATGCCAGCTTTCAGGAAAGTGACTTGGTGCGTAGCGCGGTGCTCCAGAAATTGACCATGATTGGCGAAGCGGCAGCCCGAATTTCCAAGGAGTTTCAGTCTCGTCATCCTGACGTGGAGTGGGCGGATATCATCGCATTCCGCAATATCGCCGTGCATGCCTATTTCGCGGTTGATTGGGATATTGTTTGGACAACCGCCACTGAAGATGTGTTAGTGCTTGAAGAGCAAGTCGGCAAAATTATACAGCTTGAGTTTCCAAAGGCCGCGCAATGACCACAACCAAAATCATCGTCCTTGACGACGACCCCACCGGTTCACAGACAGTTCACGGTTGCCTGTTGCTTACGCGTTGGGATGTCGATGCCCTCAAAGAGGCGCTGGCCGATGCCGCGCCGCTGTTCTTCGTGCTTACCAACACGCGAGGCATGAGTGCCGGGCGTGCTGCGGAAGTGACGCGTGAAGTGTGCCGCAATCTGAAAATAGCGCTGAATGGAACAGCTATCAACCCGGTGCTGGTGAGTCGCTCCGATTCAACGCTACGCGGCCACTACCCGGTAGAAACCGATGTGATCGCCGCAGAACTCGGGCCGTTCGATGCGCATTTTCTGGTGCCTGCTTTCTTTGAGGGCGGGCGTGTTACCCGTGACAGCATTCATTACCTCAAAGTGAATGGCATGAATGTCCCCGTGCATGAAACCGAGTTTGCACGCGACTCGGTGTTCGGCTACCGCCACAGCTACCTGCCCGATTATGTGGAAGAAAAGACGGGCGGCCGTATTTTCGCAGGCGAAGTTGAGCGTTTTCTGCTGGCGGATATCCGTCATGGCGTGCTTGACAGGTTGCTGGCCCTGCAAGGTAATCGTTGTGGCGCGGTGGATGCCGAGAATTACGACGATCTGGCGCGCTTCACGGCGGATGTGCGCGTGGCGGCGGGTCAAGGCAAGCGCTTCCTGTTCCGTAGCGCAGCGAGTCTGGTGAAGGCACTGGCTGATTTGCCACCCCAGCCTGTGGCTGCCGAGGCGATGAGCCGTTTCACGCGCAATCATCGTCCCGGTGCCGTGGTTGTTGGTTCTCACGTAGACAAGAGCAGCCGTCAGTTGGCACGGCTGTTGGAAGAGTCTGGCGTGAGGGGTGTCGAGGTCGATGTGCGCCGCATTCCCCACGAGCGCGCGGCAGTGCTGCAAGACGCACTGCGTGAGGCCGAGGCCGCCTTCGTTACTGGTAAGACAGCGGTGATCTACACCCGTCGCGGCGAGGTGCAATTCTCCGATCAGGCCGCGCGCCTGGCCTTTGGCGAGGCCGTATCAGCGCTGTTAATGGACGTGATACGCAACTTGCCACAAGAGCTGGGTTTCCTGATCGGCAAGGGCGGCATCACCTCCAATGACATGCTGAGCACCGGCCTCGCATTACGCGCCGCTCGCGTGCTCGGCCAGGTCGCGCCCGGTGTGTCAGTGGTGCGCTGTCCTGCCGATCATCCACGTTTTCCGGATATGCCGGTGGTGATTTTTCCGGGGAATGTGGGAGATGACGATACGCTGGCGCTGGTGTGTCGACGGTTTATGTTGCCTGGATAATGAAAACACTGTCGTTCGATACTCAGGCATTAATCACCGCCCTGTGCCGCATCCTGCCCTCCAGTGCCGTCTTGTTCGACGCGGAAGACTTGCGCCCTTACGAATGTGACGGTCTATCCGCTTACCGTGAATTGCCGCTGGCGGTGTGCCTGCCGGAGACGGTGGAGCAGGTGCGCGCGGTGTTGCGTGTGTGCCATGACATGAACGTGCCGGTGGTGGCGCGCGGTGCGGGCACGGGTTTGTCGGGTGGGGCGCTGCCGCTGGCCAATGGCGTGGTGTTGAGCCTGGCTAAATTCATGCGCATTCTTGAAGTTGACCCTGCAAACCGCATTGCCCGCGTACAGCCGGGAGTGAGAAATCTAGCCATTTCGCAGGCTGCCGCGCCCTATGGATTGTATTACGCCCCCGACCCTTCCTCGCAAATCGCCTGCACCATCGGTGGCAATGTGGCGGAAAACTCCGGCGGCGTGCATTGTCTGAAATACGGCCTCACGGTGCATAACGTGCTGGGATTGAAGGTGCTGACCATGGACGGCGAGTTGCTGGAGATCGGCGGTGCCGTGCTGGATGCCCCAGGCTACGATCTGCTTGCGCTGATGACGGGTTCGGAAGGGCTGTTGGGGGTGATCGTGGAAGTCACCGTGAAGTTGTTGCCAAAGCCCGAGCGTGCCCAGGTAGTGTTGGCGGCCTTCGATGACGTGGTGAAGGCGGGCGAGGCGGTGGGCAGCATCATTGGCGCAGGCATCATCCCCGGCGGTCTGGAGATGATGGACAATCTGGCGATCCGCGCTGCCGAAGACTTCATCCACGCGGGCTATCCGGTGGACGCCGCTGCGATTCTGTTGTGCGAGGTGGACGGCGCGAACGAAGAAGTGTCCGATCAGATACTCAAGGTGCGTGAGATATTGAAGCAGGCGGGTGCGACCGAGGTGCGTACTGCGCGCGACGAGGCCGAGCGCCTCAAGTTCTGGGCGGGGCGCAAGGCCGCGTTTCCGGCGGTGGGGCGCATCTCACCTGATTATTACTGCATGGATGGCACTATTCCACGCAAGCGTCTTTCCGAGGTGCTCTCGCGTATCGCCGAGCTATCGCAAGAATACGGCCTGCCGGTTGCCAATGTCTTTCACGCCGGGGACGGCAATTTGCACCCGTTGATCCTGTATGACGCCAATAAGCCCGGCGAACTGGAGCGCACTGAGGAATTCGGCGGCAAGATCCTCGATCTGTGCGTCGCGGTGGGCGGCACCATTACCGGTGAACATGGCGTAGGCATGGAGAAGATCGGCCAGATGTGCCATCAATTCGCGCCCGCCGAGCTGACGCAATTCCACGCGGTCAAACACGCGTTTGACCCGCAAGGTTTACTCAACCCTGGCAAGGCTGTGCCCACACTGCACCGCTGCGCCGAGTTCGGCGCCATGCACGTGCATGGCGGCAAGCTATCTCATCCTGAACTTGAACGGTTTTAAAACGATGCCTGATACCGACATCAGTGCCGCGCTCCAGGCCAATGTGCTGGAGGCCATTGCACAAGGCAGCCCCGTGCAGATTGTGGGCGGCGGCAGCAAGACCTTTTATGGCCGCGCGCCACAGGGTGAACCTCTGTGCGTGACAGGGCATCGAGGCGTGATTAGTTATGAGCCGACGGAGTTGGTCATCACCGCCCGTGCGGGCACCCGGCTTGCCGATGTCGAGGCCTTGCTCGCTGAGCACAACCAGATGCTGCCTTTCGAGCCGCCCCATTTTTCAGGTAACGCCACCTTGGGCGGCGCCATTGCCACTGGCCTGTCCGGTACACGTCGGCCTTATGCAGGCAGTGCACGCGATTTCGTGCTGGGCGTCAAGGTACTGACCGGCAAGGGTGAGATCCTGAGTTTCGGTGGGCAAGTGATGAAAAATGTCGCGGGTTTTGATGTGTCGCGGTTCATGGCAGGCAGTCTGGGCACGCTGGGCATTTTGCTGGAGATTTCTCTTAAAGTCCTGCCGCGTCCCGAGTCTGAACAGACACTGCTATTCGAATACTCAGCCCTTGATGCTATCCAGCGCATGAACGCCTGGGCAGGCCAGCCGCTGCCGCTGTCCGGCGCGGCATTTGATGGCGGGAGGCTGTATTTGCGCCTTTCAGGAAGCACGGCGGCGCTGAATGCCGCGCGTGAAAAGCTGGGTGGAGAATTAGTTGCCGATGGCGCGGCCTTTTGGCGTGGTGTGCGAGATCACACATGCACCTTCTTTCAGGGCGATGCCCCGTTGTGGCGCGTATCGGTGCCCGCCGCAACACCGCCGCTCGACCTGCCCGGAGAATGGCTGATAGACTGGGGCGGCGCGCAGCGTTGGCTCAAGACAAGCTGCGCCGCCGCGACAATCCGTGAACTCACCGCCAAGGCAGGCGGCCATGCCATCCTGTTTCGTGGTGGCGACCGCCAGGGGGCAGTGTTTCACCCCTTGGCCCCGGCTTTAATGGCCCTGCACCGGCGGCTCAAAGCGGCGTTCGATCCTCACGGGATTCTCAACCCGGGGCGGATGTATTCGGATGGGTGACTCAGCCATCAATATTCAGGTAAGCAAGGAGATTGCATATGAACGAATTGACGCTTGTTATCGGCAACAAAAACTATTCATCCTGGTCACTGCGCCCCTGGTTATTGCTGAAACACGCCAGCATTCCGTTTAAGGAAATGCGTATCCCTTTGTATGTCGGGGATTGGCAGGCGGAAATGCTCAAATATTCGCCGTCGGGCAAGGTGCCCGCCTTGCGGGATGGCGACCTGACAGTATGGGATTCGCTGGCGATCTGTGAATACATTGCAGAGCAGCTTCCCGAACACCTGCTTTGGCCAAAAGACGCCCAAGCACGCGCTGTAGCACGTTCGGTGAGTGCGGAGATGCACTCCGGCTTTGCCAACCTGCGCCAGAACATGGTCATGAACTGCCGGAAACGCTATCCCGGCAAGGGCCGCGCGCCCGGCGTGCAAGAGGACATTGACCGCATCACGGCCATATGGAATGACTGCCGCGCCCGTTTCGGCCGTGGCGGGGATTTTCTGTTCGGTCAATTCAGTATCGCCGACGCCATGTTCGCGCCGGTGACCACGCGCTTTATTACCTACGACGTGCCACTCGACCCGGTAAGCGCCGCGTATGTCAAAACGGTGCAGGCTATGCCCGCCATGCAGGAGTGGTATGCTGCGGCACGCGATGAAGCTGAAGTGATTGAGCAATACGAGTATTAATTTAAGCAGGTAGGCACACACGATATACTTCGACAGTCGCAAGAATTTATAGGTCAACGTATGTTCTATTCTCGAAAAATAAACAACGAAACGGATAAGGTCGAAGTTTGGGAATGCGAATGGTCTAACAAAGGGACTGGCATGGCCAGGAAGGAATACATTCGCAAGGTCGGTGATGAGGATGAAATTGAGTTTACCCACGATGGCTATTGTGCGGCTGACGCAGTTTGCTGGGCTCCAGGCCGCACCATTGGAAACATAGCAGTTAGTTCAGAAGAGGCCTTCGGAATGTTCGAGGGAAAATCTGGAGACGACGCCGTACTTCCTTGCCAGATAATACCTTCTGGAAAATTTCGACACGGCGCAAAGAGGTGGTACTGCAAGACACATCAAATACATTGGGGAACCAAAGCTGATTTCGCCGCCGCATCGGAGTCAGGTGAGGTCAGATGTAGTAATCACCTAACAAAAATGAGCTATGTCGTTAACCCCTTGGAAGTTGAGTTTCAGGAATATGAAGAAATTGGAATTTGGTGCTCTCTGCCGCCAGCTCTATCAAGTGATCCAATAGTGCGGAGACCACCAAAGATTCATATTCATAAGAGATTCAGTAGCGATCAAAAGAAAACCATCGATAGAGATTTTGACGCTGTCGTCTGTTCATACAATCAGGACTTGGGGCTTTTCCAGAGCTCAGAGATAACAAAAATCCAAGTGATTCCTCCGGCGGCTTTTGAATTTGTAAGGTCCATCGAGGAGGAGAGACCCACATCGTGCGTTTCGTGCAAAAGATGCGGCTATCCACATTTGGACTTGGGTGATTTCGCTAATAAGCCGCACAAGAAGCATTTTTGCGGAAACTGCGGAAACGATAGCATCTGGAGCTCGGAGCCGATTGTGTCTACACCGCTAAAGTCACTTCACGATCAGTTCAATAACAGCAATACATACGTTGTTCCAGATCGAGTGCTCGATTTGGATAAATACGATGACCATCGCTTCGATGCTTGGGCCTCAACTCCTGCTGTAGTGTGGACGGCAAACAGGCCCCAAGAGAAAGGAATTCATGTGCACATATATCATGATGCTCGGAGAATTGTTGACGACACTTTTGGAGAAGTCATATACAAGGGAAGTCGATTAAGTCGGAAAATACTCTGGAATAGCATGATACAAAACACGCTGTACTAAGTGGCCTAATAATACATCTGACCCCCGCTCCTTTTGTGAACCATTCATGCAAACCCAACTCAGCGATTCCATCAAAAATACCCCGCAAGGCCAGGAGGCGGACAGCATCCTGCGCGCTTGCGTGCATTGCGGTTTCTGCACGGCCACTTGCCCCACGTACCAATTGCTGGGCGATGAGCTGGATGGCCCGCGCGGCCGCATCTATCTCATCAAGGGGATGCTGGAAGGCGAGGCCGTCAGCCGCAAGACACAGCTCCATCTTGACCGCTGCCTGACGTGTCGTGCCTGCGAGACCACATGTCCTTCCGGTGTGCAGTATGGCCGATTAGTGGATATAGGGCGTGCCGTGGTGGAAGAGCGCGTGGCGCGCCCATGGCGGGAGCGCGTCACGCGTTATATGCTGCGTGCGGTGATTCCTTATTCCAGCCGTTTCGCGCCACTGTTGAGGCTGGGTCAGGTGGTGCGGCCGTTGTTGCCGGCGGCTATGCGCGCCTCCATACCATCGCGTCAGCCCTCCACCCTCTGGCCTGCGCCTCGCCACACCCGGAAAATGATGGTGCTGGACGGCTGCGCGCAACCTGCCATCGCCCCCAACATCAACGCCGCCACGGCGCGCGTGCTGGACCGTCTGGGCATCTCACTGCTACGCGCCGATAGGGCAGGCTGCTGTGGGGCGGTGAGTCATCATCTCAATGCGCACGAAGAAGGCATGGATTTCATGCGCCGCAACATCGACGCCTGGTGGTCACATATCGAAGCGGGTGTGGAGGCCATAGTCATGACTGCCAGCGGCTGTGGCGCCCTGGTAAAGGAGTACGGTCACATCCTGCGTCAGGATCCAGCCTATGCCGAAAAAGCCGCACGCATTTCCTCGCTTACCCGGGATATTTCCGAAGTGCTGCTGGCTGA
>CAMTYI010000024.1:0-6449 GCA_947085925.1 uncultured Gammaproteobacteria bacterium | reverse complement strand
TGAGCCGGCGCCGGTGTCGGCGGTGGTGGTTACCACATTCCCGGGGCAGAGGTTTGGCGTGGCTGGCGATCCCGCCGGCACTACGCCGGTGGCGGAGTAGTTGCCATTACTGTCCCTGGTGAAGATCTTGTAGTTGTAGGCCGTGCCGTTGGTCAATCCCGTGTCGGCGCATGAAGTGCCGGGGCTGGCGACCACGCAGGCCACAGTGGCGGTGCCGATGGTGTTGCCGACTGTATAGGTGGCGCCTTCCACTGGCACGTCAGCCACCGCCGAGGTGGCGCGGCGTAGCACGATGATGCTGTGCAGATCGGCATCAGCAGGATTGGTCCAGCTCAAAGCTACCTGCGCATTTCCCGCCGTTGCTGTGGATGCAGTGACGTTGCCAGGCGACAGATTATCAATGGTTACCGTGGTGCCTGCCGTGTCGGAGCCAGCTTGGGTGTTGGTGCCTGTCCAGGCACTGACGCGCGCCGTCACCGCATAGCTGGAACCGGCGGGCGCGGGCATGTTGGCGTGAGTGCTGGGTGTTACGCGGATGCGGTATTCAGTGAGAGTAGTCGTGGCGGTGATGTTGGTAGTCAGCGCAATCGCCGGGGTATCGCTGGCGGGATTAGTCACTGAGCCGTAAACCGTTGTGCCAGCGACGTTGGTGATCTCCACAAGACTTAATCCGCCCGAGGTGCCGGCGGCCAGCGTCACCGTGGCGGCGGTGATGGTGTCGGTGCCGCTACTGGTCTGGAAAGAGAAGGCCCCGGCATTGGTCGCCGCGCCGCCCGGGGTGAGACTGGTATTGCCTGGGTCGGTGCCGTTACCGAGGGTGGTAGTAACAGCAGCAGCCTTATAGGTGGCTACCACTGCGATCCAATCTGTGCTTGTTCCCAATGTGCCATCGGCGGCGTAGGTGCCTGTGGTGGAAACGATTTTATATTCCGGATTGATGGTGCGATTACCTGTGGCGGATGACCCTGTTGTCCCGTCCCGAGCAAGGGCTGTATAGGTGGCGCCTTTGGTGTAGGTCTCGGACAATGGGCCTCTAACTCCGACCGCCCCAAAGACCAACTCATCAGCTTGCGTCGTGGTGGCGGTGAGTCCTGATGATGCGCTAGTGGAAGAGCCGAAGGCGCCAGCGGTTTTATCAAGCACACTCGCCGCCGCCAGGCCTGAAAATACATTTACGCTTAGGGCTCTTGCTGGCTGGCTGGCGTGAGTGACGGTAATGACGTCGCCGGTGCTAAGCGCTGCGGTGAGTCGTGAAGAACAAATTGTTGTGCGTGTAGCTGCCGCTGCCTGATAGAAATCAATATTCGTTGTGTACGTGTTTCCTTTCGTGTCTGCGCAGGTCGGCACTGTGAGTTCTTCTCCGGCCGAGAAGCCTGCGACGAACGAAATAATAACGTTATTGCCTACACTGGCACCGGTAGCGCCGACAGTGAATGTGGTTGTGGTTGATGATGCGCCCTTGGCATTGGCCGTGCCCAGTGAATTAACGTAAGTGATCGCGGCTTGCGGTGTGCCGGATGTGAACAATAGAAAACTACAGAGTACGATGAGCCAGATCATCCGCCCCGCTATAAATGTTGAAGCGCAACGCGAAAAAATTGTTCCAGCAGCGATGACCGCTGTCCCCAGACGCGGCAACGCCGCCAGCAACGTGAAGATGGCGAGCGGGCAGTGGCTAAGGGTGGTTCTGTAGTTCATCGTCCTTTTCATGCCCATGACAAATCCTTAATTATTCCCCCAACGCACCACATCACGAATCGACTCTTGATCAAACTTCATGCGCATCTGAACAAACGGTCCGGCGCTGGTGTAACGGTTTTTCGAGAAATCCTGGTCGATAAACCCTGCAAAATTGTAGCCAGCCGAAAGCCACATGTTTTCCATCAGATTGTGGCCGATGGATGCGCCGTAGGACGAGTCGTATTGGTTGGCGCTCCATGAATGAAGCACACAGGCGCGGACGCCGACATCCCAGGATTTGTTCAAGTCGTAACGTCCTTCCAGGCCCATTAGATCGGTGTAGCCACTGTAATCCCGTTCATTTATTTTTTCGCGCACATGCTTTGCGCTATACTGAATCGAGGCCTGGAATTTGTGGGTGATTTTGTAGTTGGCATTCATGTTGTTAATAATGCGTATGCTGCCAGTCCCCTGTGGTGATCCTGTTTTGATGTCCCGAATGAAGTCCAGTCTGTCGAGAACGATCCATTTGCTATGCATAGGGCGCCAGGCGGCTCCCAGGCGCAGATTACTGCTCAGCGTGTGCAATCCTGTCACGCTCTGGGTATCAAGCACCTGTAATCCGGCCAGCAGGCCCAAATCGCTGCCCAGTTCAGTTTGAAAAGACGAGAGCATATTCCAGCGGTTATCGGTTGCGGAGTCACGGTATTCAAGCCGCATATTCCATAGCCATTTCTCCGGCTGCCAACTGGTGCCCACCGAGGCGGCGGTAAAGTCGCCGCTGGCTGCGGTGCCGCTGGAAAAGGGCACGCTGGTATTGAGCGGTGCGGCGTTCTGCCCGTTTAATGTCTTGCCGCGTTCCAGCCCGGCGTCGGCGCTCCACTCGGGATTGATTTTCCAGCGCTGACGCAATCCCATATTGGCCAGTGTACTTGCCGTATTGTTAACCTGCGATTGGGTAACAGCGGTAAAGACATCGCTCCCTGTCCATGGCGTTGTTTTCAAGCCAATACGGGTATTTTGCGTATCGCGCAACGCACCATTGGCCCACTCCTGTTCCGCGAACAGCGAGGTGTCAGCGGATATCTTGTAGTCCACGCCGAGGCGGGTGCGTGCCGGGAAGTCGGTGCTGGCGGCAGCGCCGATGGGTTGTTCCCGATCCGCGCGAACACTGAGGGTGTCTTTTATCACTTTTTGCGTGATGCCTGCGGTGATCAGCTCTGAATTTTTCTTTTCACCCGTGCCCAAAGTGTCCATTACGGAACGTAAACCGGCGCGCAAACTGGTGTCTCCGAGGGTGAGCGTGCCTTGTGATTCGACAAAATCACGCACCGCGCCAGTGGCCAGATTGCTTTGGCGATAAATATTGCCACGCAGGCTGGCGTTGTCAAAGAGGCGGTAGGTGCCTTCCACCCCCATCTTGCGTGTTCCATTCTCCGAACTGTTTATCTGTCCCAAACCAAATCCGGACTCGACCTGACGCAGATAGGCTTTGCCGTCGATATTTTTTGAGCGGTGTTCTATCTGCGCCAGGTAGGCGTCTTCTGTCGAGATTTTGGCGGAGTGGGCATATTCCAGTTTGGCGCCTGTTTCTGGAGTGAACTGGTATTTCATATCAACGCCGCTCAGACGCGCATCGGTGCCCGTATTGGCCTTGCCTTCATTGATATGCGTTACTCCCAGCGTAAGATTGGGGTTGATCTTTGCTTCTGCCCGCCCTCCATATACCTGGGCCTGTGTGCTCCCGTCATTCGATTCATAATCGACAACGATAAAAATATGATTAAGATTCTCGTCGGTACTGAATACCGGCTCCCTGAAAAACAGCGTGCCGTTGTCATAATTGATGGTGTAGTGACTGTTGCGGGATAATGCCCTGGAAGAAAGTATGACTTCGCTGCGAAAGCGGTCGCGGGTTTCTATCCTGATTTTTTCGGAATTAATGACTATATTTCTGCTTGATAAACGGTACAGTCCGGATGTCCCTTCGCCACGAATCTCATCTTTTTTGAACACCTGGCCAGACTGGCTTGCAAACATCGTTACCTTGTATTTTTCATCGTTATACTCGGATTTTAATCCGGTGATGCTGCGGTTATAGCGTGATAGTTCGGTTGTTGTCAGGTTGGTGTTGAAATCACCGAACAAGGCATAAAATTCATCGCGTTCGATCTTGAGATAAATCTTTTTCTTACTCGCCGCATCGAAGCGCTGCGTGCTGCTGTCGCCATACAGCGTATAGTATGTGCCGGGGTTAATGGTTCCAAAAAGATTAGTCTGGGAACTTTGCGCCTGTTTGTTGCTGTCATACGCCATAGTCAGCAGCCATTTGCTATCAACGCGTCCTTTGGCATACAAAGATACACGGCCATCCTGATAGAGATGTTCCTCGGCGGCATTGCCGCGCAACGGCTGGGTATTGCCACTTAATGTGTTATATCCCGCTGTCCCCTCCGCGAAGCCCACCAGAATCCAGTCGCGCTTTTTTGGCGTTAGTCGTGCATTTATTTCACCAGCGCCTTGATAAAATGGCAGGCGCAGCCTGACCTCTCCCGTTTCGGTTGTGGGGTCGAGCTTGATCAATGCAACACCGTCTTTGCCGACTTTGTAATAATTCCGCTCTTCCGGTGCGCCAGGCATGACCGATGTTTTGTATGCAGACTTCACTGCCGCACGGTAAGGCGGGTTGATCATGAATTCACCGCTGATGCCTTCGCGCGCCGGGTGGCCGTCACGGTCCAGAAGACGCACTACAATGACCGGCGCGGTCAAGCCATCAGCGAGTAAGGAAGATTGATCCTTGATCAGCTCGGCGCGCACTGGCGGGCTGGAGTAATGAATGCGCCGTGTTATCCGTGCGATTTCTTCGCCGATGGCGTTGACAGCGACAAGTTCAAAGCGGTTGTCTCCCTCCGTCAACGGGATGCCGCGCCAGTAGCTGATTGCTTTTGTGCCGATGGTACTTTTTATCGTCCGGTCGAGGTTAAGGTTGCTGACTGCGATACCCTCTTTCAACAAGGTTACTTTGTCGTCGGGCGCATGTTTGAGGGTGATATTGAGGCTGGGGATGGACGGCAAATCACTGGCATCCGGCGCCAACCATTCCACTCCTGGCGCGGCAGTTTCGAGCCAGGAGGCATCGTAGACGGGCTGTAAAGTTTCTACCTTGGTTTGGCTGGCTTGGGGTTGCTGCCATGTTTCTCCAGGGAGCAATCCCTCTGTTTTGATGGCTTGTGCCTCTGCGGCGATTCCTGATGGATGAAATACGGTATTGCGTATCACCTTGTCGGCTGTGACGCGAATCTCCACGCGCCGGTTCAAGGCTCGCCCGCCGCTCGTTTTATTGCTCGCCACCGGTTCATCCTGCCCCTTGCCGAGGGTGGTAATCTGTTCGGGAGTAAGATGCAGAACTTCCATCAAGTAACGTGCCACGCTGGTGGCGCGGCCTATCGATAAAGTGTGGTTATCGGAAAATTTGTCGCGGCTACGTTGGAGAACCTGTGAATTATCGGTATGGCCGGTTACGGTCACACGGATGTTCTCCAGGGATTTTATTTGTTCCGCCAGCGTGTTTAACATACCCTTGTCTGTTTCGTTCAACGAGACATCAAGTGGAGAAAATGTTGGTTGCAAAGTGAATTCACTGGCGCTGCGCGATGCTTCCGATTCTTTTTTAAATGTGGTGTTTTCCGCTATGGGAGTGCGCTGGTTATTCTGGGTTGGTGTATCGAAAATAAGCATGGCCTTGCTGGTCAGCGTATCGGTATTACCAGTGTTGGTGCCAAGCGCGGCCTTGAAGGCTATCGTTGCCTGCCAGTTCCCTGGAACATTATCCAAGGCATAGGTCAGCGCTCCATTGATTATTCCCGGATCAGACAAGGAGCGATTATCCAGTGAGCTGCTTCCATCCACATAAGTCGCACCCTCTGGCAACATGACCATCAAGCGTGCATTGCGCAGCGGCACCGCGTTGCTTTTCAATTCCAATTGATAACGCTGGATGTGCTCGCCTTCTTGCAGTGTGCTGTCCATTTTGAGGGTGACGTTGCCCTCTTGACGCGGTTTAAGGGCGACATGGAAGTCGACGCGCCACATCATTCCTCCTTGCAGATCAATAAATTTTGACCAGGCACGCCCGGCAGAGCGGGTATTTTCCTCAAACGGGATGACTTCGTATTTTTCTGGAACGGTATCGAGATCCAGTTGCACGACATGCGTGCCCGGCCTGATGCCTTCAAAATGGAACATGCCGCGTTTGTCGGAGACGGCAAAACTGCCATCTTCCAGATAGATGCGGACGCCTGAAAGACCATCGTTATTTTTTGCATCATCCTTGACGGCGGTGCCAGGTTCGGTAACGATAACGCGCCCCATGACGATGCTGCGGCTGCGCATCAGGTCTTCACGCACATCCACCGCCGCTTCGGCGATATTTGAGCGGTTTGTGCCATTGCTCTGCGCGCTGGCCTGATTAGTGGATTTTCCAAGTGGTGCAACTGCCACTGCAACAACGTAACTGAGGTTGGCCTGTGCGCCTGGCGCCAGATCGCCGAACATGAACTTGAGCGTCCGCCCATCCTGCAGAATGACAGGATCGGCAGCAGCGATATTATTTATTTTTGTGGAGCCACTCTGATAACGAAATCCGTGCGGCAATAGATCGACAAGCTCGACGGACGGAACCGAAACAAGGCTGGTGATATTTTCAATGTCGATGCCGTACTGCAAAAAATCTCCATTCGCCACCAGATTCTTATTCGCCGTTTTTC
>CAMTYI010000023.1:0-9816 GCA_947085925.1 uncultured Gammaproteobacteria bacterium | reverse complement strand
ATTAACGAGTTTTTGCTCGGGCGGCACGGATGCGGTATCTTTCCGGGATGAATGGCAAATATCACATCGTTCTCACCACCTGCCCGGACCCCGAAATGGCCGACACCCTTGCAGGCGCCCTGGTGGATCAGGGGTTGGCCGCCTGTGTGAATATCCTGCCGGCCATGCGCTCGGTGTATTACTGGAAAGGGGGGCGCCAAACCGGGGAAGAGCATTTGCTGCTTATTAAATCGCGGGCGGCGGATTATGCCGCGATTGAGGAGGCTATCCTGGCGATGCACCCCTATGAACTTCCAGAAATTATCGCTGTCTCCATTGACACGGGGCTGGCAGCCTACCTTGCCTGGATTGGTTCCTCAGAAGAGATATATAAAGCGTGAAGCGGTTTTTGATGGTGCTGTGGTTATTTGCCGCCGGTATGGCGATGCCGGTGACGGTGGTGGCGGACGCTTCCTCCCAGGGGTTTTTAGGGGCGATTTCTTCTTTCGGCGAGCGTCTGGGCGTGAAAAAGCCGGATGAAAAGTTTCTGGAGGCGGATCGGGCCTTTGTCCTGTCGGTGAATGCAGTCAATGCCACCACCGTGAGCGCGCGGTGGGACGTTGCCGAGGGTTATTATCTCTATAAAAATAAATTCTCGTTTGTGCTGAAAGACGGTGCGGGTGTCAGTCTCGGCACGTTTACCGCTCCCCCCGGTGAATTCAAGGCCGACCCCAACTTCGGCCAGGTTGAGGTCTATCACAAGCCGCTGACCATCACTTTGCCTGTAACACGCACCTCCACCTCGTCCGCCGACATCAATCTGGAGCTGCATTATCAGGGCTGCGCCGACGCCGGTTTTTGTTACCCACCAATCACCAAGGTTATCGCGTTAACGTTGCCGGGCGGTAGCGCGCCGTTTGCCGCTGCGCCACTTGCCGCAGCCAATGATGATGTCCCGGAGCAAGACCGCTACGCCCAGTCCCTGGCGAGCGGCAACACGGCGCTCACCCTGCTCAGCTTCTTCGGTATTGGCCTGCTGCTGGCCTTCACCCCGTGTATGTTCCCCATGATCCCTATCTTGTCCAGTATCATCGTAGGGCAGGGCAGGGCGCTCACCACACGCCGTGCCTTCACGTTGTCGTTGTCTTACGTGCTTGCCATGGCGATGACCTACACGGCTGTGGGTGTCATTACCGGATTGTTCGGCGGGAATCTCCAGGCGGTGTTTCAGAATCCCTGGATACTCGGCGGCTTTGCTGCCGTGTTTGTACTTCTGTCGCTGTCCATGTTCGGTTTCTATGAGCTGCAACTCCCCAGCCGCTTGCAAAGCAAACTGACCGAAATGAGCAACAAGCAGCGTGGCGGCAGCCATACGGGCGTGGCCGTGATGGGCTTTTTGTCTGCGCTGATTGTCGGCCCCTGCATCGCCGCGCCGCTGGCGGGCGCCCTGATTTATATCGGCCAGAGCGGCGACGCCGTGCTGGGCGGGTCCGCCTTGTTTGCCCTGAGTCTCGGCATGGGCGGGCCGCTGCTGGTCATCGGTGCTTCTGCGGGCAAGTTGTTGCCCAAAGCCGGGGACTGGATGAATGCCATCAAGGCGGTGTTTGGCGTGCTGTTGCTGGCAGTGGCCGTGTCGATGCTGGAACGCATTCTGCCGCCGCAGATCACCATGGCGCTGTGGGCGGTGCTGCTCATCATTTCGGCGGTGTACATGGGCGCTCTGGAGCGGCAGGCTCCGGAAGCCAGCGGCTGGAGCAAGCTGTGGAAGGGCGTGGGGCTGGTGTTGCTGATCTGTGGCGGTCTGGTCATGCTCGGTGCTGCGGGCGGCGGCAAGGATGTGTTCCAGCCGTTGCGCGGTGTGCAATTCGCCTCTGGGGGGCTGTCCGCCGCCGAAGCGCCCTCGATGCCGTTCAAAACCATCAAAGGGCTGGCCGGACTGAACCGGGAAATTGATCTGGCGCGTGCCTCCGGCAAGCCCGTCATGCTCGATTTTTATGCGGACTGGTGTGTCTCCTGCAAGGAGATGGAGAAATACACCTTCTCTGACGCGGGTGTTCAGCAGGCGCTGGCCGGTGTGGTGGTGTTGCAGGCCGATGTCACCGCTAATGACGCCGAAGATCAGGCATTGCTCAAGCACTTTGGCATCTTCGGCCCGCCATCCATCATGTTTTTTAATTCCGACGGCACAGAGCAGCGCGACCGCCGCGTAGTGGGTTTTTTAAAGGCCGAAAATTTTCAGGCGCATGTGACAGCGACGCTTGGAAAGAAACAAGGGACGCGTGAATTATGAAAAAAACCGGGCTGATACTGGCCGTGCTGTTGTTTTTTGGGTTTGGCGCTGTAGCCAGCAAGTATTTTTTCACCGGGTTGCAGGAAGTGGCGCCTGCCAATGCGGCGGAAAAGCGTGTCGCGCCTGCACCTATGGCCGCACCTGTGCAGGAAGCAGGCCCGATGCGCCCGGCGTTTGCTCTGCCGGACATGGAGGGCATATCGCGCAATATCAACACTTGGGACGGCAAAGTGCTGGTGGTCAACTTCTGGGCCACCTGGTGCGGGCCGTGTCGCCGCGAGATACCCGCATTTATTGAATTGCAGAAGAAGTATGGCCCGCAGGGTCTGCAATTTGTGGGTGTCGCCTTTGACGACGTTGAGACAATTCAGGGGTTCATGAAAACGTCAAAAATGAAGATCAATTACCCCGTGCTGGTGGGAGAGGATGACGCAATGCTCATCGCCGAACACTACGGGAATACGATGGGGGCGTTGCCCTATACCGTCGTCATTGACCGTAAGGGCAGAGTCATTTATGGTCAGATCGGCGAGATGTCCCGCCAGCTTGCCGAGGAGACTATCAAACCCCTGCTATGAGTATCTTAGCGTCGATCTGCGTCGAAATGCAGTCTATTTCATTTGATCTGGACAAAACGCTCACCGCCATGCACAATTCACCTCGTCGGGTAATATAAATAAAGCTTAAAAAACACGCGCAGATAAACAAGCGTGTGTTGCTTGCTGTTTCTGGAGGGGGCGAAGATGGCGGTGGTACTTGTTCTGCATGGACCAAACCTCAATCTGTTGGGCGCTCGTGAGCCTGAGCATTATGGACAGGTAACGCTGGGCGCGATCAACGCGCGCCTGCAAGAGCTTGCCCAGGCGGCAGGCCACACCCTGGTCTGCTTTCACAGTAACGCCGAGCACATGCTGGTGGAGCGAATACACGCGGCCCAGCAAGAGTCCGTAGCGTTTATCATCATCAATCCTGCTGCTTTCACACATACCAGTGTTGCGCTGCGCGACGCGTTGAGCGCGGTGCGCATCCCGTTTATTGAGGTGCATTTGTCCAATGTACACGCGCGGGAAGCGTTTCGTCATCACTCTTACTTCTCGGATCTTGCGGTCGGGGTCATCTGCGGTTTCGGGCCGCAAAGCTATGAGCTGGCGCTGCAGGCCGCCTTGACACACATACACATTAAATTTGGGTAAATTATGGATATACGCAAAGTCAAAAAATTAATTGAATTGCTTGAAGAGTCCGGCATTGCGGAGCTTGAGA
Source organism: uncultured Gammaproteobacteria bacterium (assembly GCA_947085925.1). Classification (GTDB taxonomy): domain Bacteria; phylum Pseudomonadota; class Gammaproteobacteria; family Ga007554; genus LNEJ01. Next base: position 6,284 of record CAMTYI010000023.1, on the reverse strand, counting down.
TCCGGGAGGGCGAGGAGTCGGTGCGCATCAGCCGTTATGGCCAATCGCCCGCGCCGGTGATGATGCAGTCCCATGCAGCCCCTGCCGTGGCTGCTACGTCTGTCACGGCTCCGGTCGCTGCTCCAGTCTCAACTCCAGAGGTTGCCCCAGGCCATGCCGTAACATCACCCATGGTGGGCACCTTCTACCGCTCCCCTTCTCCCGGCAGCAAAGTCTTCGTCGAAGTGGGTCAGCGTGTCAATGTTGGCGATATCCTGTGCATCATCGAGGCGATGAAGATGCTCAACCAGATCGAGTCCGACAAGGCCGGCGTGGTGACCGCCATCCTGGTGGAAAATGGCGAACCCGTCGAATACGGCGAACCGCTGTTTGTCATTGAGTAGGGGCGGGTTTAAAGCCTGCCTGATCTGACTCCCTTCATCCTATAGTGAGCCTGATGAATGCTTGAAAAAATCGTTATTGCCAATCGCGGTGAAATCGCCTTGCGCATTTTGCGCGCGTGCCGTGAGCTGGGCATTAAAACCGTGGCGGTGCATTCCTCGGCGGACCGCGACCTGAAGCATGTGCTGCTGGCCGACGAATCAGTGTGCATTGGTCCGGCACCCGTCGCCCAGAGTTACCTGAATATTCCTGCGCTGATCAGTGCGGCAGAAGTCACCGATGCGGTGGCCATCCATCCCGGTTATGGCTTCCTTTCCGAAAATGCTGATTTTGCCGAGCGCGTTGAACAGAGCGGCTTTATCTTCATCGGTCCGCGGCCCGAGACGATACGCCTGATGGGTGACAAAATCTCCGCTATTGCCACCATGAAAAAAGCGGGCGTGCCGTGTGTGCCTGGCTCCGGAGGGCCGCTTGAGGAGGATGAGCAGGAGATCCGCACGATGGCGCGTGACATCGGCTACCCCATTATCATCAAGGCGGCGGGCGGCGGTGGTGGGCGCGGCATGCGCGTGGTGCATGGCGAGGCTGCGCTGTTGCAGGCCGTTTCCCTGACGCGCACCGAGGCCGCCAATGCCTTCGGCAATGCCACCGTGTACATGGAAAAGTTCCTGGAAAACCCGCGCCATATCGAGTTTCAGGTGTTGGCCGATCAGCACGGCAACGCGATTCATCTCGGCGAGCGCGATTGCTCCACGCAACGCCGCCACCAGAAGGTGATCGAAGAGGCCCCGGCGCCCGGTCTTTCCGAAAAATTGCGCAAGAGTATGGGTGAGATCTGCGTCAAGGCCTGCAAGAAAATCGGTTATCGCGGCGCGGGTACGTTCGAGTTTTTGTATGAGAATGAACGCTTTTACTTCATCGAGATGAATACCCGCGTCCAGGTGGAGCACCCGATCACGGAGATGGTCACTGGCGTGGACATCGTCAAGGAACAGTTGCGCATTGCTGCCGGTGAGCCGCTGCCTTATCAGCAAAAAGACATCGTTTTGCGCGGCCATGCCATAGAGTGTCGCATCAATGCCGAAGACCCGGCCACTTTTATGCCGTCGCCAGGCATGATCACCCGCTACCATGCGCCGGGTGGCCCTGGCGTGCGTGTCGATTCGCATATCTATTCCGGTTACAAGGTGCCGCCCAATTATGATTCGATGATCGGCAAGCTGATCGCACATGGCGACACCCGTGAATCCGCCCTGGCGCGCATGCGCACCGCGCTCAGCGAGATCATTGTGGAAGGCATCAACACCAACATCCCGCTGCACCGCGACATTCTCAAAGATGCGGCCTTCATTGCGGGCGGTACGAATATCCATTATCTGGAAAAGAAGCTGGGCTTATAAATGCAGATGCAGGCAGATAAAAATTTATCACCACTCACATCTTGCCGCAGTTTTTGACATGCCCTGGCTACAACTCAAGCTCAACGCCACTCCCGACACCGCCCAGCACCTTGCTGATCTGTTGAGCGAGGCGGGCGCCAGCGCCGTAACCCTGCAGGATGGCGCGGATCAACCGCTTTACGAACCGCCGCCGGGAGTCACGCCATTATGGACGCAAACCAGCGTGACTGGTCTGTTCGAGGCGGATGCCGATCTTGACGCCGTGCTTGAGTATCTGCGTGCCGCGCTGGGTCAGGACGAGCCGCCTGTGTACCGCATCTCTCCGCTCGAAGACAAAGACTGGGAGCGTGAATGGATGGACAACTTTCACCCGATGCGTTTTGGTGAGAGGTTGTGGATCTGCCCAAGCTGGCGCTCGCCCCCCGAGCCAGATGCAGTGAACGTGTTGCTCGATCCGGGCCTGGCGTTTGGCACCGGCACGCACCCTACTACTGCGTTGTGTCTGGAATGGCTGGATCAGTACGATATCGTGGGCAAGGATGTTATCGACTACGGTTGCGGTTCGGGCATCCTCGCGGTTGCTGCGGCAAAGCTTGGTGCTCGCCGGGTGTGGGCGGTTGATTATGATCCCCAGGCGTTGCTGGCCACCACGCTCAATGCCGAAAAGAATGCCGTAGACTCAGTTATCACTACGGTGCTCCCCAAGGATTTGGCTGCGCATTTACCCGATGAGCCGATTGACCTGCTCATCGCCAACATCCTGGCCAAGCCTCTGATTGACCTTGCGCCCCTCTTCGCAGAGCGGGTGCGGTCTGGAGGTGACATTGTTTTGTCTGGCATCCTCGATAGCCAGTCGGATGACGTGGCCGGGTATTATCAGCCCTGGTTTGATATGGCCCCGAGGGTTGAGCGCGAGGAGTGGATACGGCTGTCTGGTATAAGGGTGTGTCGAACTTAGATGAACCTGAAAAACTCAGTTTTCCACGAAAGTCACGAAAAAGCACGAAAATATTTGCATATCAATTTTACTTGCCGCCCATCCGGTGAATTGCTGAAGAAGCCCACATTTTTGTTTTGTTTTGTTTCGTGAGTTCCGTGTTTTTCGTGGAGAAAAAAGGGTTTTAGTGATGACAGGATGCCGCCGCCATGTACGCACGCTGTCCCCACTGTAGCACTATCTTCAGGGTGGCCGCCCCGCAACTCGCTGCTGCGCAGGGGTGGGTGCGGTGCGGGCAGTGTCGCGGCGCATTTGATGCGCTGGGCAACCTCGCCGATCAGGCTGAAGGGTTCGCCCCCGTAGTTGTCTCAGAGCAGGTTACCCCTGTTGGTAGCACAATTTCCGCTGTCTCAATAGAAATAGAAAGCAGGGCAGGTGTGGCGCCGCCCGCCGAAGAGGTTTTTGATCTCGTCAATGCGCCGCCCATTAACATGTATGAGCATGCCGTGGAGCCGGAGGCCGTCCGGCGCGGCTGGGCAGGCACGCTGGCCTGGACGGCGGTAAATCTGTTCCTGATCATTCTGTTGGTGGCGCAGTACGTCTATTTCACCCGCGACGATCTCGCCCATTATCCCGAGTTGCGACCAAGTCTGGAGGCGATGTGCGGGGTGATGGGCTGCGAAATCCCCCTGATGCGCGATGTCAAGCGTATCAGTCTGGTGAACCGCGACCTGCGCAGCCACTCGGACGGGGCGAATGCGCTCCTGGTGAAGGCGACGCTGATCAATAGTGCCCCTTTTCCGCAGTCTTATCCGGTGCTGCAATTGAGTCTCTCCAATGCTGCCGGTCAGGTTGTGGCGGTACGCCGTTTTCAGCCAGTCGACTATCTTGGAAAAGCCGTTAATCTCAAAGAGGGCATGGCGCCGCAACAGCCTGTTGAAGTGGTGCTGGAGCTCGTTGATCCCGGCCAAAACGCGATCAGTTTTGAATTTGAATTTCTATAGGTGCCTCTGAAAAAGGACTCATCAGCAACATCCGTGGATCAACCACATACAACGTGAAACTTAACGCCATGTCCTATTACCGTCACCATGTCTTTTTCTGCACCAACAAACGCGAAGACGGCAGCGCCTGCTGCCAGGATTTCGATGCCCAGGCCATGCGCGATCATGCCAAGGCGCGCGTCAAGGCGCTGGGCCTCAACGGCGAGGGCGCGGTGCGCATCAACAACGCCGGCTGCCTGGACCGCTGCTCCGAGGGGCCGGTGATCGTCGTCTACCCGGAAGGCGTGTGGTACACCTACGTGGATCAGGCCGACATTGACGAGATCGTCGAAGAGCACCTGCGTCATGGCCGCGTGGTTGAGCGCTTGAAGATTTAGAATGAACCTAAAAACTCAGTTATCCACGAAAGTCACGAAAAAACACGAAAATATTCAGATACATATCGCGTGTTACTTGCCACCCATCCGGTGAATTGCTGAAGCAATCCATGTTTTTGTTTTGTTTCGTGAATTTCGTGTTTTTCGTGGACAAAAAGAGGTTTTAAGGATGGAATCAGATGCGGTCGTCGAGGCGCGTGGCCTAACCAAATACTACGGTGCGCAGCCCGTCGTCGATGGTATCGACATCGAAGTCCATCGCGGCGAGTGCTTTGGCCTACTGGGACCCAATGGCGCGGGCAAAACCACCACCTTGCGTATGCTGATGGGCGCCACGCCGCCCAGCGCGGGCAGCCTTGACGTGCTGGGCTATCCCATACCGCAACAGGCGCGCAGGATGCGCGAGCGGCTCGGCGTAGTGCCGCAGCAGGATAATCTCGACCCCGATTTCACCGTACTGGAAAACCTCATCACCTACGCCAGTTACTTTGGCTTGCGTGGCCCCGAACTTGACAGGCGCATCGCCGGTTTGCTGGATTTTGCGTCGCTGGAGACCAAGGCCGGTGCCGGCATCGCCACCTTGTCCGGCGGGATGAAGCGGCGCCTCACCCTGGCGCGGGCGCTCATCAACGACCCTGAACTGCTGATTCTCGACGAGCCGACCACCGGCCTCGACCCGCAGGCTCGCCAGCTCATCTGGCAGCGCCTGCGCGCCCTGCTTGGGCAGGGCAAGACCCTGATCCTCACCACGCATTACATGGAGGAGGCCGAGCGCCTGTGCGACCGCCTGATGATCATTGATAATGGCCATGTCCTGGTCACCGGCAGCCCCGCCGAGCTGGTCAGGCAGCATATCGAGCCGCATGTGGTGGAGATCCATGGCCGCAGCGTGGAAGAGTGGTATGACGCTATAGGCAGCCCCCTCGTCCAGCGCGGCGAGCGCTCCGGTGAGACAGTGTTTTGCTACGTCAATGACGAACGTCCCTTGCTGGATGCCCTCGGTCAGCGGCCCGATCTGCATTTCATGCACCGCCGCGCCAATCTGGAGGACGTATTCATCAAGTTGACCGGCAAGGAGTTGCGCGAAGGATGAATTTTTCCTTGCCGGTTATCAGCTCACGCTGGCTCCCCGTCTGGCGTCGCAACCTGCGTGTCTGGCGCAAGCTCTCCGGCCCAGCCCTGATTGGCAACTTCGGCGAGCCGCTGCTGTATCTGCTCGCGCTGGGCTATGGTCTGGGCGGTTTCGTTGGCGAGGTGAAGGGCTTACCCTACATCGTATTTCTCGCATCCGGCATCATCTGCGCCAGCGCCATGAACACCGCCACCTTCGAGGGACTCTATTCCGCCTACACCCGCATGGCTGCGCAGAATACCTGGGGCGGCATGCTGGCCGCCCCGCTGGACATTGACGACATCGTGCTGGGTGAGATTGTCTGGACGGCCACCAAGAGCCTCATCAGCGCAATCCCCATCCTGATCGTGGCGGCGGCGCTGGGAGCGGTGCATGGCTGGGGCGCGCTGTGGGTGCTGCCGGTAGTGTTCGTCACCGGTCTGTGCTTCGGTGCCATGGCGCTGGTGGTCACCGCACTGGCCAAGAGCTATGACTTTTTTATCTACTATTTCACGCTGTTCATCACCCCCCTGTTTCTGGTGAGCGGCGTATTTTTTCCGCTGGAGGGTGTGCCGCAGGCCGTGCAAATAGGCGCGCAACTGCTGCCGTTGTTCCATGCGGTGGAGGTCGTGCGCCCCCTGATGACCGGACAGCCGCTGCATGATCCGGTGTTGCACCTGTTGGTGCCGCTGCTCTACGCAGGTGCGGCATTCTGGCTCGCCACGGTGTTGCTGCGGCGCAGATTGATGTCGTGAAAGTTGCTGTCGCGGTGCAGCCGGATCTGCGTGATGATTAAATCACCCTGTTAGCAACAAATAGAACTGTCCGGTTTTGTAGCACATCAACTGTCCGCTTTTGGTTTTAGGCAACCTCCCCGGCTCGAAAGGCCGTTCACGCAGCGGATCGGGGCATAAACGTGTTGGTTTTTCGCTCATTCAGTAACGTCACAATAGAGTGAGAGTATTTACTTAAAGATAGAGATTAGCCTGGGCGCACATAAATAGCCATATTTTTATATGGTGTTCCATCTGCCACTGTGATAAGCTGATTTTATGAAGAAAACTCGGTTTGAGT